>CAZWNO010000249.1:0-1568 GCA_964635845.1 uncultured Chromatiales bacterium | reverse complement strand
GAGGCCGCTGGCGGCGTTCTGGTAGCTGATGTTGGCCGCCGAGAAGTTCGGCGAATTTCTGCGTGATGGCCAGACCCAGTCCGCTGCCTTCGAAGCGGCGTCCGTAGCCCTCGCTGGCCTGACGATACTCCTCGAAGATCAGGATCTGATTCTCCTCGCTGATGCCGATGCCCGTGTCCACGACATCGATGCGGATAACCTGAAGCGATTCAACCATCTCCTCGCGCAGGATCAGGTGGACGTACCCCTGCGTGGTGAACTTGATAGCGTTGCTGAGCAGGTTGTTGATCATCTGCCGAAGCAGTTGCGGGTCGGTCCACGCCGGGATGCCCGTCTCCTCGCAGATGCATTCCAGTCGAATGCCCTTCCGTCTCGCGAGGGGCTTGAAGAGCAGGCACACCTCCTCTGCAAGTGTGACGACATCCACCCGCTCGCGGATCACTTCCATCCTGTCCGCCTCGATCAGCGAAAGGTCGAGGATGGAATTGAGCGTATCGAGAAGGCGGTGACCGCTGGAATTGATGATTTCGGCCATGCGGTGCTGCGGCGAATTTTTCAGCTCTTCGCAGAGCAGTTCGCTGAAGCCGAGGATGGCGTTCATCGGAGTCCGCAGCTCATGGCTCATGCTTGCGAGGAAAACAGATTTCAGGCGGTTCGAGCGCTCGGCAGTTTCCTTCGCCTGCAGCAGCGCCTCTTCGTGCCTGCAGCGCTGTGTCACATCACGGCAGATCAGGGCGCAAAGTCGGGAATCCGACGGAGAAGGCCGGACGATCGCCACCTCGACAGGAATGAGTTCTCCATCGCGCGTCCGGAGCGTCATCGGTACGAGTGCGGAACACTCCTGGGGAGAGCTGCAGTGCGTGAACACCTTGTCCGCATCCTCCGGGGCGAACAGTTCCCGCCAGGCGACCTCCCGGAGCGCGTCCTCATCGTACCCCAGCGCTTCCCGCATGGCGTGATTGTTTCGAATGGCGGCACCTTGCGTGGTATCGACCACGATTATGAGGTCCGTCGCGGATTCGAACAGTCCGCGATAGAAATCACGTTCCTTGTGGACGTCATGGAGGTTCACCGGGTCGAGGTTCATTCCCGGGATTCCCATTCCGGTTCACGCACGGTCATTTCCTGCAGTATGGGATTGCGAGATCTTCGAATGCAAAAACATACAAAAAATATTCCGCTGTGCAAATCCTGTTCCTTTCCCGATCGCCCGCGCTTTGAATTCAGGGGATCAATCATCAATTTGACGCGATGGATACCCCGTATGTGAGCTCGACAGAGGAGGCCTTTCGCTACTGCATGCGCCTGGCGCGCGCGCACTACGAGAATTTTCCCGTCGCCTCCCTGCTGATACCGCGCCGGCTTCGGCCGCATATCGCAGCGGTGTACGCGTTCGCGCGTCACGCGGATGACCTGGCGGATGAAGGAACGGCGACGCCCGTGGAGCGGCGTGCCAATCTGGAGTCGTGGCGGGAGGGATTGCGGAAATGCGAGTACGAGGACGAGGACGAGCACGAGCACGAGGACGAGCACGAGCACGAGGACGAGCACGAGCACGAGGACGAGCA
>CAZWNO010000248.1:1375-1613 GCA_964635845.1 uncultured Chromatiales bacterium | reverse complement strand
CCGAGTCGTTGATGCCGATCAGCGGAATGCCGAGCTTCATCGCATGATCCATCATCTTCGTGATCTTGCGGGCATGCGCCAGTCCGAGCGACCCGCCTGCCACGGTGAAATCCTGCGCGAAGATGCAGACCGGGAAGCCCGCGATCTTGCCCGTGCCCGTGATCACTCCGTCCGCGGCCAGCTGTTTCTTCTCCATGTCGAAGTCGCTGCACCGGTGCTCGACGAAGAGATCATATTC
>CAZWNO010000248.1:0-1365 GCA_964635845.1 uncultured Chromatiales bacterium | reverse complement strand
CGTGGAAGGAATCTTTATCGAGCAGGGTGGTGATGCGTTCGCGCGCCGTGAGCTTGCCGAGGGCCGCCTGCTTCTCGATGGCTTTCTCCCCGCCGCCGAGAATCGCCTTCGCCTTCCTTCGGAAGAGATCCAGCATTTGAGATGCAAGAGACATGAGTCGGACTCTCCGTTCTGTGAGTGATGTGAGGCGGCAGCGCAACGGCCGTCCCGCCGAAGAGAGATACTAAGATACGAATATCCAACAACATGATGCGATATTTTTCACGTTCACGAGCCGCGTCACGCCGCTACCGGAGGAGCAGCATGCAGCGCTGCAGCGAATGTCCGCCCGTGGTCAGGCGGTAGACGTAGAGACCGCTGGGAAGCCCGGCCGCGCTGAAGTCCACCTCGTGCGTGCCGGCTTCGAAACTGCCCTGCGCAGGGGTACCGAGCAGCCGGCCGTTGAGGGAGAGGATGTCGAGACGGATGTCTGCCGGGGTCGGGAGAGTAAACGCGATACGGGTCGCGGGATTGAAGGGATTGGGGTGGTTCTGCCACAGGAGGGGAGCGCCGGTGAAGGAGACATCCTTCAGGTACTGGTTGCAGATGCTGTCGATGACCACGCTTCCGTCGACCATGCGCGCGCGCGGATTTCCGGCGTTGAAGACGAGGTCGTGCATGAGCAGGGGACTGACCGGAGGTGCCTCCCACACCGCCCAGGCGCGAAGCAGCAGCAGCGTGCCCGTGCCGCTCAGCGGCGTTCCGTTGACGGCGGTGATGCGGAGTCGTCCCGGCGCCACGACGTCCATCGACACGGAGAAGGACTCGCTGAGCGTCCCCTGCGTCTCCACGCCGACAGGCAGCAGCAGCGTGCGGTCGTACTCGAGTTCGAAGCTGTAGTTTGTCGCATTCGATCCCTCGCGGTTGGTGAAGAGAGTCACCGGAAGCAGATTCTCTTCCTGCGCCTGTGCGCGCAGCATGTTGGAGAATCCGGCCTCGAGCGTCGTCACGCCCACGCCGCGCAGGGGAATGCGTATGACACGCGAATCGCTGTCGGTCGTGTTGCATTCCAGGAATGCCGTCTTCAGGAAACTGTCGCGCGCACCCGGCGCGAGCAGGTAATCGGCCGCACCGAGATATTCGAATTCGCCGGGATCCGCGCCTCCGAGCAGGAAGTCCTCCATGCGCAGGGGACCGTAACCGACATTCTCGAACACGATCACCGTGTCCCGGTATTCGCCGAGCTCGACCTCGCCGAAGTCGATGGCCGAGGAGTCGATGGCGATTTCGGGCGAGACGTTGTAGATCCGTACGCGGATTGCACCGCTGTTATCGGCATGGCGGTCGATGGAGAGCGGCGGATGATCTGCGATGAACAGCGTGGCG
>CAZWNO010000247.1:0-1656 GCA_964635845.1 uncultured Chromatiales bacterium | reverse complement strand
CTACAATCCGCGCGTAAATCACTTCCTGTGTATCGCCCACCGCAAGATTGAAGGGACCACATGAGGCAAGAAGTCGGCGGTCACCTGGAGGCAGGTTGTCGCTGTCGAGCCATCCCGTTTGCGTGACAGGATCTCCTGCGATCATGAGTGTGGTTGTGTCCCCTGTATGGGGATCCACAAATGGTAAACCATATGCGAATAATCCCTTCATATTGTTGTATAGCATCCGCCCCCCGCTGGATACTCTCCGATCAGGATCCCTGTACGGCAATACACCATTGGCATACATGGTGTATGCGGTGAAAGGGAGGTTTTTCATGTCCGGTTCCAGGCGGCCACATCGTCGTGCCGAATGACCTGGAGCTGGGACGGTGGGTCCCTGAAGGAGAAGATATCCGAGTGCCCCAATATTACCGTGGACGGCATCCACTGCTTCGCCATTGAATCCGAAAGCAAGCTGCCGGACCGTATCCATACCAACGAAATCATCGAGACCGGATCCTATGTCCGGATCAGACCAGATGGCGAAGTACGCGCTGTCGAGATCATCATTGCCTTTGTGAATGATCTGGTTCCGTGCGAAAATCGCGCGACCACGACAGTCCGGCAGATCATACGCCCAGACTGCGGTGATGACTTCGAGTCCGATCGGTATCGTTCCGAAGAGGAACTTTGTCAGAGTCGTATCAAGATCGTTCATGACACCCCACAGCATCTCGTCTCCGAGAAAGATCGGACCATCCGCGGATGCCGGATCCTGAAGCCAACGGGAAAAATCGGGATTGTACGATCCGTTCAGATCACTATCCCTCCAGGCCGCACCCTGGGAGACGGGCCATCCTTCATAATCCTGCCGGAGAACAAGCTGTTCCTGTGGGGGCAGCGAACTGTAGAGAGCGGGAGAAAGCCGGCGCACCCTGTAAAGTCTGTTGCCCTCGTCCTCGGGATTGGCTGCGCTCCCATCATCGAGCACCATGCCTGGTTGCCATGAGAAATTACACATGGTTCCATCCGCACGGAGGTCCCCACTTCCATGCATGCGTCCTGCGATACAGAAGCCATCCTGGTACGTGTATGTGCGACCGGAACCGCCTGGCCATTCGAAACTGTTGCTCCCGGTGTGAGGATTCTGATTCATGATTCCGATATTCGAGACCCAGGTGTGAATTTCATTTCTGGCAAGCGAGTCGTAGTCGATGTTGGAAGAGAGTGATTCCGGTCTCCCTTGAGCCATGAGGCATGCCGATGAAGCACCGAGGAAAACCAGAATGAATCGTACACGAACAAGCACCTGAACAGGAACGCCGCAGCATTCTCCATGGAGATGATCACTCTGATGCGCTATCCGATCCGACGAGAGCATAATACCCCCTTGGTAGTGTGACCTTGAAGCAACTCCGGGAAGTAGACACCTGACGAGGAAACGGGTTACGAAGTACGGATGTGTCACGCGCCGGCGCTGGCATGTCCGGCGCCGCGGCCGTCCCGGTGAGGACGGACAGGCACGCGGAGAACAGCAATATCAAGAAAGCAATCCTGAGGCGTAATGGTGGCGTTGGTCCCGGCTTTCACACGCCGAACGACGTCACGCGCGTCGTCGACGTGGTCCGGGACGCCGCCACCAAGGCCCTGGCCCGAATGACTCCCCGCAAGCGC
>CAZWNO010000246.1:0-1731 GCA_964635845.1 uncultured Chromatiales bacterium | reverse complement strand
CACGTAGCGCGAGCACGAGCACGTAGCGCGAGCACGAGCACGTAGCGCGAGCACGCTTGTCGTGTAGGTGACGCCACTGGGGGTGGCGCACGCCAGTGCGCCAATTCCAGGCATATGCTCACCGCCCATGCTCGTATACGTCCTCGTCCTCGTCCTCGTACACGTGCTCGTGCTCGAAGACGGCGCACTGGCGTGCGCCGCTCCCAGATTCGTCCTCGTACACGTGCTCGTGCTCGCGATACGTGCTCGCCCTACGTGCTCGTGCTCGCGAGTCCGATTTCGATTTGAAAAAGATTGGAAGTAAATTGACATGATATCGCATTCTTTTGAAAGCGAGATTATGACCGGTACTGAGCCTGTAAGCTGCAGGATCACCGGATGGACAGGCTACGATCATTCCACAAACCAACGGATTGTTTTCATGTCGTATCTCTTCACTTCCGAGTCAGTTTCAGAGGGCCACCCCGACAAGGTGTGCGACCAGATTTCCGACGCGGTGCTCGACAGCATCCTCGCGGACGATCCGCAGGCGCGCGTCGCCTGCGAATGCTTCACTACGACGGGCTTCGTGCTCGTGGGCGGCGAGATCACCACGTCGGCCTACGTGGACGTGCAGGAAATCGTGCGCAACACCGTGCGTGAAATCGGGTACACGGATCCGAAATACCGCTTCGACGCGGATTCCTGCGGCGTCGCCTCGCATATCCACCAGCAGTCTCCCGACATCTTCCGTGGCGTCAGGACCGGCGGCGCGGGCGACCAGGGCATCATGTTCGGCTATGCGACCAACGCGACGGCGGAGTATATGCCGATGCCGATTCTCTACTCCCACAAGATCGTCCAGCGCCTCGCGGACATCCGGAAGAAGCAGCCGAAGCTGATGCCGTACCTGCGTCCCGACGCCAAATCGCAGGTGACCTTCGAGTACGAGGGACGCACGGCGAAGCGCGTGCATACGATCGTGGTCTCGACGCAGCACGATCCCGGTGTGACGATGAAGCAGATCAAGCAGGACGTTGAAGAGCATGTGATCGCGAAGGTGTTCCCGAAGCAGCTGCTCAACGGGAAAATCATCCTGCACGTGAATCCTACCGGGCGTTTCGAGATCGGCGGTCCCCACGGCGACTCGGGTCTCACGGGACGCAAGATCATCGTCGACACCTACGGCGGCTGGGCTCCCCACGGGGGCGGCGCGTTTTCGGGCAAGGATCCGTCGAAGGTCGACCGCAGCGCCGCCTACGCGACGCGCCACCTCGCCAAGAACATCGTCGCCGCGGGCGTCGCGGATGAATGCACCATCCAGGTCGGCTACGCGATCGGCGTCGCCCGCCCGGTCTCGATCCACGTCGACACGCATGGCAGCACGCATGACGGCGTCACCGACGCCGACATCGCCCGCTGGGTGATGAAGAACGTGGACATGACTCCCGCCGGCATCATCGAGCGACTGCAGCTGCGGCGTCCGATCGAAGGCTACCAGTTCATCCAGACCGCCTTCGACGGCGGCCGCGCCGACCGCGGCGTCCGCGAGGGATTGGAGATATGCGTCGTCCTCCCGCAGCAGGGCCATTGAACGCAACGCGGACGGGACGGCGGCGGCGCCGAGCGCCTTCTCGAAGGCCGGCACGACGTGGTGGCGGACGGCGTTGCGCACGGCGTCGTCCGCCGCATTCGTGACGTCCTCGCGCCAGGGCAGGGAGTCCGCCACGAGCCAGGCGCAAAGCTGCGCAT
>CAZWNO010000245.1:0-1741 GCA_964635845.1 uncultured Chromatiales bacterium | reverse complement strand
ACCCTGACATTTCTAATGAGTTCTTACCCTGACATTTTCAGCGAGTCATTACAGCGGCAATGCCCCTGACTCCCCTCTGCATTGTTTCTCGCCTCCCCGCACTCTATCTTGATATTTTGTGCACTGAACGCCTTTCCTGCCAAAGGCCTACAGCCTACAGCCTACAGCCTATAGCCTACAGCCAAAAGCCAACAGCCAAAAGCCAAAAGCCAGAAGCGTCCTACATCCTATATCCTACGTCCTACATCACATGAACGACCTGAACCTTCCCGACCCCACGCCCGACCAGATTCCCCCCGTGCTGCCCGTGATTCCGCTGCGCGACGTGGTCATTTTTCCCTATATGATCTTCCCCGTGCTGGTGGGACGCGAGTCCTCCATCCGCGCGGTCACCGAGTCCATCGAACAGGACAAGTACATCTTCGTCACCGCGCAGCGCGATCCGGAGGACGAGGATCCGGACGCGGAGGGACTCTACGATCACGGGACGGTGGCGCGCATCCTTCAGGTGCTCAAGCTGCCGAACGGATTGATGAAGGTGCTGGTGGACGGTCTCTTCCGCGCGAAAGCGACGAACATCCGCAGCGAGAAGAATTATCTTCACGCCGATATCCGTGTGATCGAGCCGCGCGTGACCATGAGCACCGAGGTCAAGGCGCTCATGCGGCAGCTCGACACGGCCTTCGATTCCTATGTGCGCACGCATCGCGACATTCCCAACGAATCGCTGCTCGGCTACGACAACGTCGACGAACCGGTGCGCAAGCTCTACTACGTGAGCGCCAACCTGCTGGTCGACATCCCTACCCGTCAGTCCATCATGGAAATGCACGACCTGGTGAAGCAGTATTATCACCTGATCCGCATCATCACCGACGAACTGGCCATTCTCCGCGTCGAGCAGGAAATCGACGAGAAGGTCAATGACAACATCCAGCGGTCGCAGCGGAAGTTCTTCATCCAGGAACAGATCCGCATCCTCCAGCGCGAACTCGGCGAAGACGACGAGAGCGACGCGGGTGAGCACGATCAATTGCAGGCGAAGATCCTCGATTCCGGCATGCCCGACGAGGTAATGAGCAAGGCGCTCGACGAACTCGAGAAACTGCGGAAGACGCCGATGATGTCGCCCGAGGCGACGGTCAGCCGCAACTACATCGACTGGCTGCTGGCCATGCCGTGGATCGTCTACAGCACCGACAATCTCTCGGTCGGCAACGCCCGGCGCGTGCTCAACACCGATCATTACGGACTGGAGAAGCCCAAGGACCGCATCCTCGAACATATCGCGGTGCTCAATCTCGTCGGCGAGATGAAGGGACAGATCCTCTGCCTGGTGGGTCCACCGGGCGTCGGCAAGACCTCGCTCGGCAAGTCCATCGCGCGCGCGCTCGACCGCAAGTTCGTGCGCATCGCGCTCGGCGGCGTGCACGACGAGGCCGAGATCCGCGGCCACCGCAGAACGTATATAGGCGCTATACCCGGGCGCATAGTTACCTCGGTAAAGCAGTCGGGCAGCATGAATCCGGTGTTTCTGTTCGACGAGATAGACAAGATGGCGTCGGATTTCCGGGGCGACCCGGCGTCGGCGATGCTGGAGGTGCTCGACCCGGAGATGAACTGTGCCTTCCGCGATCATTATCTCGACATCGATTTCGATCTCTCCAAGGTGATGTTCCTCACCACGGCCAACACGCTCGACACGATTCCCGGTCCGCTGCTCGACCGCATGGAGGTGATC
>CAZWNO010000244.1:0-1769 GCA_964635845.1 uncultured Chromatiales bacterium | reverse complement strand
TCCAACAATCTCCTGCAACGTCCATAACGATTCCACGGATGAGAATTGCGGTGGGAAAAGGCTTCGAAGAAGCTTGCGCTGTCTCAAAAAGTGGACGGAAAGATCAGCGAGATTTCTAGGTCATGGGAAAAGCATGGGAGAGAGGTAGAAAAAAGGCGAAAACGAAGCGTATTAGCCATATATCGCGACACTCTTAATCAGCGGGTCAGGGGTTCGAGTCCCCTCGCGTGTACGAGCACAAAAGTGCCCAAACCCAATGCAAAGGCCGCGAAATCAACGTTTCGCGGCTTTTTTTATTGCGGAACCCCGGGTCCGGTATTCGGGGGAAAATGCCAGGATCTGATGGGTTATGCCAGAAATTGTGGGAAAATTGTGAGACAAATTTTTGTCAGCCGCAGAACAGATTTTCCGTCAGTTCCCAGATTTACCGACTCGACAGCGACACAAGATCGGAAATCAACGGGGCGTGGATGCGAGTTTCTCGCGCAGTGTCTTCTGCGAGACGGGCGGCGTGATTCGTGTGGGGGCCAGGCGCAGGGGCGCTCAGTGCCGTATTACCCTTCTCCGTGCGTCTGCCCTCCTGGCTCTCCACGACAAGCAGGTATAAGCCCGACGGTACTTCCGCTGTCCGCATCATCATGCTGTGGCTGCCCGCGGGCAGGAGAGCATCCTGTGCGACCGTCAATGCCACGCGGCCGGTGATGTCGTGAAGACGGATATTCGTCACGGCCGGCTCGGCCAGCCTCAGGCGCAGGGTGTACGCCTCGTCGCAGGGAGACGGATATCCTGTCAGCACGAAACGTGGCAGCGGCGCATCGAGCCGCAGCTCCACTTCCGGAACTTCGGGCAGGAACAGGTTATTCGTGAGCGCGACCGAGAGGAGCTTCATTGCGACCGGCTCGCCGGTCTTCTCGTTCTGCACATTGAAGGCGAGCACGGGCGAGAAGTACTTGTATTCCTTCTCGCGCGTGAACGTGTGCGTCGGTCACATCGAATGGCCGGCCGCGGTAGAACCAGCGGCCGAGTGGCATCTCGCGGATTTCAACCAGCTTCGCGCTCATCGGGGATTTTGATCCTGTTAATTTTTTCCATAATTTCGTCGAGTCTGATATGTATGTCTGAAATCGGTTTCGCATTCGGGTAGTCGAGTCTGACGTATTCATCGCGCATGCGCGCGACAACCTCGTCACGAACTTCACGCACCAGGCGATGACGCCATTTCCGACCTATCAGAATCAGCGCGATCGAGAGAATGAGTTCGCCCGCGTACTGCAGGAGGAATTTCGGTATGTCGAGAAGGAGCTGCTCCATTATCCGAGCGCTCGCTGGATCTCGCTGATCTGACGTTTGAGTGTTTCCCTGCGGCGCAGCGCCTGCGTCAGGTGCTCGGCCTGGATCTCGAACTTGGTGATGTTCACCGAATCGAGATACTTGAAGTCCGTGCCCGGCGTCGGGTATATGTGCTGGCGGATGGTCTTGACGATGTCGTCGGCCGTGTTCTCCGCCTCGGCCAGCTCGCGCTGTCGCTCACGCAGGTTATGTTCGAGTTTGAGTTGCTCTTCCGTCATGAAGGATCCCGTCTTGTACTGGCTGAATTATCGGGTGCGATTTCAGACAGCAAAGACGGGAATTCAGAGGGGAGATGCTGAGATCCGATCTACCTATTAAGGAAAATACGATATGCAACATCGATTCAGGCACTTCATCCCCCATACTAGTGTTCTGCCACTAACGCTTCTTTGCATTCTGCGACCTTTGCAATAATCGTA
>CAZWNO010000243.1:1514-1805 GCA_964635845.1 uncultured Chromatiales bacterium | reverse complement strand
CCGGCGAGACCGCGATCGCGAGGAACGGAAGGGATACCAGCGAGGGATTCATCTGGCCGTCGTATGTCGAGGACATCATGGGCCCGATGTGCTTCGATTACGGTTTCGGTCCGTTCCGCTGGGTATGCCTGAGCGGGAAGGACGAGGATCTGCAGAGGACCGACCGGGCCGCGATGGCCTGCATCGATCCGGATCGGAGTCCGATGGACCGCGACAACCATCACTGGATCGCCACCGCGGGGGAGAACCGCCTCGTCGTCGGCACGAAGGCGCGCATCCTGTACTCCGACG
>CAZWNO010000243.1:0-1504 GCA_964635845.1 uncultured Chromatiales bacterium | reverse complement strand
CGCGATCGCGGCGGGACGCTTCGCCGAGGAGACGGTGCCGGTCGAGGTGCCCGGCCGGAAGGGCGTCACGGTCGTCGATACCGACGAGGGCCCCCGCACGGACACCAGCATGGACGCCCTCGGCAGGCTGAGGATCGCCCTCAAATTCAACGAGATGGTACGCAGCGGAGAAATAGGTCCGGTAATCCTTGGCCGGGACCATCACGACGTCAGCGGCACCGATTCCCCCTTCCGCGAGACCGCCAACATCTACGATGGCTCGAACGTCACCGCCGACATGAGTGTGCAGTGCTTCGCGGGGAACGTCGCGCGCGGCATGACGCTCGTGGTGCTCTCGAACGGCGGCGGCGTGGGCATCGGGCGCGCGAGCAACGGCGGCAACGGCATCGTGCTCGACGGTTCGGAGCGCGTGGACGAGATCATCCGTTCCGGTCTGAGCTGGGACGTGATGGGCGGCGTCGCCCGCCGCAACTGGGCGCGCAACGACAACGCCATCGCCACCGTCCGCGATTGGAACGAGAAGCACCAGGGGGCGGGACACATCACGATCCCCTTCATTGTGGACGATACGCTGCTGGATTCGCTGCTCGAAGCGTAACGGTCCAGCCCGACGATTCCCCCACGGAGGACGCGCAGCACAGATGGCGGCATATCCCCTGGATGGACGCCGGAATGCGCAGGGGTCACTGGTTGAGGGAGCGATACAAATCCATCACCAGGCAGCCGGTTGCGGTCACGGTTCCGCGTGCGTTCATCCAGGCGTGCAGGCGGGTGCCGAGATACTGTCCGGCGAAATACGCGGAAACGACGAAGGGGATGGTATACAATTGCCAGCCGATACCGGAGCACAGCCGCAACGCCACGACGGCCGGCACGGGGAGATGAATGGCGAGCACCCACCGCAGGCTGAATTTCCGTGTTGAAGCGCGCCAATACCCGAACGGGAGATTGAGCGCAAAGACGGCCAAAATGACCATGGCCAGTATCATGTCAGCAATATACGGAGTCGCGGGGCTTGAAGCATTCCGGTCACAGGCAAGCCCGGGGGAATCATCTCAGGGGATTCCGTCCAGCGGGTTGAGGAGTGTTCCAGTCCTGCTCATGGCACAAAAAAAGAGCCCAACGTTCTCACGTTGGGCTCAAAGAATAAAGTCCTGGCGACTTCCTACTCTCCCGGGCGGTCACCCGCCAAGTACCATCGGCGTAGAGGGGCTTAACTGCTCTGTTCGGAATGGGAAGAGGTGAACACCCTCGCTATCGTCACCAAGGACTACTATTTACGTATCAGAAGATAGACAATATGGCTTTAACAAGTTCACTGAACGGAACCCACAGAATAATAAAATTAAGGGAAGTCGCACGACTTATTAGTACAGCTCAGCTGAACACATTACTGTGCGTACACCTGCTGCCTATCACCTGGTCATCTTCCAGGAGTCTTCAGGTCGTTAGACGGGATGACTCATCTTGGAGTGGGCTTCGTGCTTAGATGCTTTCAGCGCTT
>CAZWNO010000242.1:222-1962 GCA_964635845.1 uncultured Chromatiales bacterium | reverse complement strand
GCTTACTGCTTGCAGCTTACTGCTTACAGCTTACAGCTTACAGCTTACTGCTTGCTGCTTACAGCCTTCACGTCGCTGCGCGGCGCTATAGCACGGCCGGCCGTGCGGTTCACGACACCTCGGTCAAGGAGGCCCGCAGGTAATTGCGGTTCAGCGAAGCGATGGCCGCCACGGTGATGCCTTTCGGACACACCGCCTCGCATTCGTACTGGTTCGTGCAGCCGCCGAAGCCTTCCTTGTCCATCTGCGCGACCATCTTCAGCACGCGTCGCTTGCGCTCGGGCTGCCCCTGCGGGAGGTACGCGTACTGGGAGACCTTGGCCCCGACGAAAAGCATGGCCGAGGCATTCTTGCAGGCAGCCACACAGGCCCCGCAGCCGATGCAGGCAGCGTAGTCCATCGCCTTGTCGGCGTCTATCTTGCTGATGGGAATTGCGTTGCCGTCGGGTACGCCGCCGGTGTTCACGGAGACGAAGCCGCCCGCCATCTGGATGCGGTCGAAGGCGCCGCGGTCGGTGACGAGGTCCTTGATCACCGGGAAGGCCCGGGCGCGGAAGGGCTCGATGTAGATCTTGTCGCCGTCCTTGAAATGCCGCATGTGCAGCTGGCAGATGGTGGTCTCCTTTTCGGGACCGTGCGGAATGCCGTTGATCGTGAGCGAACAGGCGCCGCAGATGCCCTCGCGGCAGTCGTGGTCGAAGGCCACGGGCTCCTCGCCGTTGAGTATCAGCTTCTCGTTGAGCACGTCGAGCATTTCGAGAAAGGACATATCGTCGATGATGCCGTCCACCTCGTAGGTGACCATCTTCCCCTTGTCCTGCGCGTGTTTCTGACGCCAGATATGAAGTGTGAGTTTCATTATTTGTAACTCCTTGTCTGAAGCTTCACATTTTCGAACACCAGCGGTTCCTTGTGCAGAACGGGTTTCGTGCCGACTCCGGTGAATTCCCATGCGGCGACATGCGCGTACTCCTCGTCATTGCGCAGTGCCTCGCCGTCCTCGGTCTGGTATTCCTCGCGGAAATGTCCACCGCAGCTTTCGTTGCGTTCGAGCGCGTCGTGGCACAGCAGCTCGCCGAACTCGAGGAAGTCGGCAACACGGCCGGCGCGCTCGAGCGCGTTGTTGAGGCTCTCGCCGTCACCGACGACTTTCGCGTTTTGCCAGAATTCCTCCCGCAGGGCCGGGATTTCTTCCAGCGCCTTCCTGAGGCCGGATTCGTTGCGCGCCATGCCGCAGCGCTCCCACATGATCTTGCCGAGTTCGCGGTGAATCGAGGCAACCGTGCGTTTGCCGTTGAGAGCGAGCAGCGAGGCAAGACGCCCGCGCACTTCCTCCTCGGCCTTGCGGAATTCCGGATGCTCGGGAGTGACTTTCTCCTTTTTGTAGGAGGCGAAGTAATGGCCGAGCGTGTAGGGGATGACGAAGTAGCCGTCGGCGAGTCCCTGCATCAGCGCGCTGGCGCCGAGGCGGTTCGCACCGTGATCGGAGAAGTTCGCCTCGCCCAGCACGTGCAGGCCGGGCACGGTGTAGATTTGCGGCGCGGTGATGACAGACGCGGTGTTGCTGACCACGCGAACCTGGCCGATCTCGATGCTGTCCACCGGGATCAGCGGCGGGCCACCGGCGGCGCCACGTGTCTCGCTGAAGGCGGCGGTGGCGCCATCGGTACCGGCCACCATGGCCAGCGCCCCGGCGGCAGTCACTGTGATGCTGCACACCTTGCTGACCGCCGTGGTGGG
>CAZWNO010000242.1:0-212 GCA_964635845.1 uncultured Chromatiales bacterium | reverse complement strand
CCGGGCACGGTGCTCATGAGGTTGTAGTCCACCCACAGGCCGCCCATGGTGTAGTGCGCCGCGGGATAGATGCGCATGGGTACGGTGTAGGGGTCCTCGCCCGTGATGCGCTCGTACATCTGGAAGAGATTGCCATAGCGCTCCTCGATGACATGTTTTCCGAGCCGGTTGATCGCGTCGCGGAAATCGAGGTTGACGCCGTAGCCCGAGGG
>CAZWNO010000241.1:0-2219 GCA_964635845.1 uncultured Chromatiales bacterium | reverse complement strand
GGTGCGGCCGGGAGGGCGGGTGACGGATATCCGCCTGCGCCAGGAAGGCACGGCGAGTATTGCCCGGCAAGCGGATGGAGCCTTGCGGCTGTCCTGGCCCGGCGGATATACGCAGGAACAGCGGCCGATTGCCTATCAGCGGGCACCGTCACGGCGCGCGGGCGGTCCGGGACTGAGCGCGGGCGGTCCGGGGCTGCGTGCGGTGGACGCCTCGTACCGTGTCGAAGGGAACACGATGGGTTTCAGCGTCGGCAGCCACGATCCGACGACCGTGCTGGTGATCGATCCGTGGTCCACGTATTATGGTGGGAAGGGTACGGATGAAGGGTTCCGAATCGCATGCGACCGGCGCAGCTGCGTGCTCGTCGCAGGCCAGACGTTGAGTCTCGATTTCCCCGTGCTCAATGCCTGGCAGGATACATTGAGTCGGCATCCCTCGAGTACGTATCCTGATGCTTTCCTTCTGAAACTCGACAGCGCCGGTGCGCCGCTGTGGTGTACCTATTTCGGCGGATTGGGGAGCGAGTTCTGGTTCGGGTTGGCGGTGGATACTACCGGCAACGTGATTCTCAGTGGCGCGACACAGAGCGTCAATCTGCCTATCGATTCCGCATGGCAGTCGACGCTGGGCGGGTGGCAGGATGGTTTCGTCGCGAAATTCAGTCCCGCCGGGATGCGGCTCTGGGCGACGTATCTGGGCGGGTACGACGGGGACAACATCCTCTCGGTGGGCACCGACGAGACGGGGTGCATTTTCGGAATCGGGGGCACCGAAAGCAGGAATTTCCCTGTGGAGCGCGCCTGGCAATCGCAGTACGGGGGTGGAGATCGCGACCTGGTCTACTTCAAGTTCACCGCATCCGGGCGCCTGGTGTTTGCCTCGTACTACGGCGGTACGGGAGAGGAAGAGGAAGGAGGGATAGCGGTTGCGTCCGACGGACAGTTCGTGCTCTCGGGATGGAACAGGTATGGCGGCTTCCCGACGAAGAATGCCTGGCAGCCGGCGTCCGGCGGCCTGCGCGATGCGGTGCTTGCGCGCTTCGACAGCGGGGGTGTGCCCCTGTGGAGCACGTATTTCGGGGGGAGCGGATGGGATGAAGGTCTAGGAGTGTGCCGGGATGCCGGGGGAAACATCCTGCTGGCCGGGTCCACGACATCGATGGATTTTCCCGTGCTCCGTGCAAGTCAGGGTGTGATCGGGGGAGATTGCGATGCTTTTATCGCGAAATTTCACGAGACGGGTACCCCTATCTGGTCCACGTATTTCGGTGGCTCGAAAATGGAGATACTGTCTCATGGATTGACGATCGACCCTGACGGTAATGTGCTTGTTGCGGGTGGAACACAAAGCCGCGATCTACCGGTTCTGGACGCGGCATATCCTGCGATGAAGGATTCCGCATCAGCGGTATTGCCCCAGGATGTGTTCGTTGCGAAATTCGACAGCACAGCCACGATGCAGTGGGCGACGTATTTTGGCGGATCGGCGAAAGATTTCGCTGCGGCTGCTGCCTGCGACAGTCTCGGCAACCTGTACATCTGTGGCAGTACCAAGAGTGCGGATTTCCCCACGCACAATGCGGTGCAGGATTCCCTCGTGATCAAGAGTCCGGTGCAACCTGCGGAAGATGCCTTCATTGCCCGTTTCGATGCCGACGGCACCATCCCGGTCACGCTTGCGTTGTTTACCGCGGTGCGCGTCGCCGAGGGCGTGGAACTTGCCTGGCGCACCGAGAGCGAGGTGAACGCCCACGGCTTCGAGATCGAGAGACGCGATCTGCCGGCCGGGACCTGGACCTGCCGGGGATTCGTGTCGGCCGCGGGCGGATCGGCCGCGGGCGGGTCGACCGCGGCGCACTCCTACCGGTGGCTGGATCGCACGCCGGAGGGGGACGACACCGGCAGCTGGTACCGGCTGCGGATGATCGATTTCGATGGCAGTTACGAGTACTCCCCGGTCGTGGCGATCGGTCCGGCGGAAGCCTCCGTTGCCTCCGGCCTGGAGATTCTCCTGCCGGCGGGAAGCACCGACTGGCTGACCGTGCGTCTGTCGCTGTCCGAAGCGACTCGCGTGCGTGTGACGGTGCATGACATCGTGGGCTGGGAGATGGCCGTCCTCTGCGAGGACACCGAGTATCCACGGGGCACGCACGCGCTGGCCGTGCCCGTGGCACGATGGCGATCGGGTGTGTATTTCTTCACCCTGCACACCTCCGCCG
>CAZWNO010000240.1:0-2325 GCA_964635845.1 uncultured Chromatiales bacterium | reverse complement strand
CGTGCTCGTGCTCGTGCTCGTGCTCGTGCTCGTGCTCGTACTCGTGCTCGTGCTCGTGCTCCCGCTCCCGCTCGTGCTCGTGCTCGTGCTCGTGCTCACCCCCGCAGCGCCGCGATATACCCCGCGTAATCACCGGATCCGAATATCGCCGAACCCGATACGAGAACATCCGCTCCCGCCGCGACGAGCTGCCCGGCATTCTCCTTTGTCACGCCACCGTCGACTTCGATGCGAAGATCGGTGCAGCCGGTCTCGCCGGCCATCGCGCGCAGTTCGGAAATTTTCTCGAACGCCTGGGGGATGAACCGCTGGCCGCCGAAGCCCGGGTTGACGCTCATGATCAGGACCATCTCGAGCTCGCCGATGATGTCCTTGAGCAGCCACACCGGCGTGGCGGGATTGACGCTCACGCCCGCGGGGATTCCAAGGTCGTGGATGGCCTGCACCGTGCGGTGCAGGTGCGCGCAGGTTTCCCAGTGCACGGTGAGGATGTCCGCGCCGGCTTTCGCGAATGCCGCGAGATAGCGGTCCGGATCGCTGATCATCAGATGCACGTCGAGCGGACGCTCCGCGTGCTTCTTCATCGCCTCGACGACGAGCGGACCGATGGTGATGTTGGGGACGAAATGACCGTCCATCACGTCGACGTGCAGGAGATCAGCCCCGGCGGCCTCCACAGCCCGTACCTCCTCGGCGATGCGTGCGAAGTCGCAGGACAGCAGCGACGGGGCGATGAGCGGACGTCCGGCCGGAATGCGCCCGTGGTGCGCGGTCTTGCGCGTCATATCTTCTTCTCCTTCTCCCGCAGGAAATCGAGTTTGTAGAGCGGGCGGCCGACCTGCCGCGCATACTGCTCGACGGTGATCGCGCTGACCTCGCCGGCGACGTGGCGCTCGAGCGAGTTGATGCGCAGCGTGTCGCCATCGAGCCGCATGCGGTACACGACGTAGGCCTCGGTTTCTTCCTCGGCGATCATCGTCACCACGATCGTGTCGCCGCGCACTTCGTAACGGCAGGCGCCTTCACCGGAGAGTCCTTCCTGTCCCACCGCGGCGGCGCCGTCGGCGTCGAAGCGGATCAGATTGCCGTCGCCGTTCTTCCACGAACCGGGGAGGCGGTCCTCGATGGCCGGTTCGCCGTCGCAGCCGGCGAGGACAAGGATGATCAGGGCGAGGAGCAAGGTGCGTGTCTTCGTCATGCCTGAGCCTCTGCATTGTGGGTGACGAAAGTATCGGCGAAGAGGCGGACCTCCGCCGCGATGCCTTCCAGATCGATCATGTCGATGCATTCGAGATTGTACGGACACTCGCGCTTCCAGCAGGGCGCGCAGTGCAGTCCCTCGGGGATGAATTTCCTTCCGCGTCCGTAGAGATCGATTTCCGACCAGCAGCTGAGTCCGAACCAGGCCAGCACCTGCTTGCCGAGGCCGATGGCCAGGTGCATGCCGAAGCTGTCGCCCGTGACGACGACATCTGCGAGATTCTCGTAGCAGATGCCGCGGCGGAGACCTTCGTGCGTGGGTGTCGACACGAGCCGCGCGCCGAGGCCGAGCGGCGCGAGGCCTTCGGCGATCCGGGCGTTGCGCTCGGTGTCTTCAGGACCTCCGAGCAGGAGGAAGCTCAGCCGCGGATCGCCGGCCAGAGTCGAGATCAGACGGATGTGCTGATCGACGGTCATCTTCTTGTTCGGGAACAGCTCCGAGCAGCCGGTATTGAAGCCCACGACGACCGACTCGTCGAGCGTCCACTCGGCGCGCCTGGCGGCGCAGAAAGCGCGCTCCTCGGGAGACAGATTGAGGATATATGGATCCTTTTCATAGGAGAGCTTCCAGGTCTCGGCTAGGATGTCCTGCCCTGTGCGCGTGTTGAGGCGGAATTTCAACTCGTCGTCGATGCCCATGCGGAAATTGTACCCGGCCTCGGGATTGGCGGGAATGATCTGTCCACGATCCGAAATCGTGAAACCGCGGAGATCCTCGCAGCGGAGCGAAGCCGAGAACGCGCAGGCGTCGAGAGACTTGTCCGCGTTGAGCACCACATCGAAGCGCTGCTGCCGCAGGACGAGACGGTTCTCGTCGTCCCATGTGTAGACGCGGTCGATCAGCGGATTGCCGTCGAGCAGGCGCACGGCATTCGCGCGTGTCATCCAGGAGACCTGGCTCACGGGCCACTGCCGCTTGATGCCCGCCAGCTGCGCGGTGGTCATGAGCACATCGCCCATGGCGTCGAGGTTGACGATGAGCACGCGCACGCCGATCGGTTCATGCCGCCGGCATTCGGCCGTGCAGTCCTCGCCCGGGAAGCAGGGTTTGTAACCGTTGAAATG
>CAZWNO010000239.1:0-2355 GCA_964635845.1 uncultured Chromatiales bacterium | reverse complement strand
CGAGTCGAAAATCGTCGCGCGGACCGAGACCGGCGAAGTGCGCCGCGGCATTCCCGACGTGCGGCTGTACCGCGGACGCATCCGCGGCGAGTCGGCCTCGTTCGCGTACCTGGCAGTCGAACCGGAAGACATGACCGGAAGCGTCACCTGGCGCGGCGTGGAGTACAGCCTTTCGACGCGCCTCGAGGGACTCCCGACCGCGGGCGACCGCGTGCTGAACATCTTCGAGGCAACCGATGAAATGAAAGCCTTCGACTGCGGCGTCGAGGACGACGCCTTCATCGACGACGTGCTCCGTGGCATGCCCGCCGATGTTTCCGTGCTGCAGGCGGGCATGGACACTCTCCAGGCCAAGCTCGCGGTCGAGATCGACTATGAGGCGTTCCAGCATTACGGCGGCGTGACGCAATCCGAAAACTACGTGACCGCCCTGATGGGCTATGTGAACGCGATCTACGAGCGCGATGTGGCCGTGACCTTCGTGATCTCCTACATGCGCACCTGGGAGACCGACGATCCCTACAGCGCCGCCAGCGACGACGCGGCGCTCAACACCTTCACCACCTACTGGCGCGACAACATGGGCGACGTGGACCGCACGCTGGCCAGCCTCATTTCGCGCAAGCCGATCTCGGCCAACGGTGTCACGCAGGGGCTCGCATGGGTGAACCAGCTCTGCAGCAAGACCCACGGCTATGCCTACATCAAGCTGTCCTCGAACAACGCCAATTACGAGGGACATGCCGGCGTCTGGGCGCATGAACTCGGACACAACTTCGGCCTCCCCCATACGCATTCCTGCGCCTGGAATCCGCCGATCGACTCCTGTTACACCGCCGAGCCCGCGCGCAACCAGGCGCCGTGCTTCGGACCCGGCGACATCCACCTGATCCTCGGCGGCGGCGAATTGATGAGCTACTGCCACATGCGCTTCGGCAACAAGAACGTCACGAAGGAGTTCCGCGACCGCACGGGCACGCTGGTGCGCAGCAATTCCGAGCGCGCGCTGTGCATGAACGTGACCAGCACCGTGCGCGCGCTCACGCTGCTGACTCCCGCGGGCGGCGAATCGCTCTGCGGCGGCGCGAAACTGGAAGTCACCTGGGACGCGCAGGGAAACAACGACTTCAGCATCCTGCTCTCCCGGGACAATGGAGCCACATATGACACCGTCCTGGTCGACGACCTGCCGCGCTACGAGAGGCGCTGGGAATGGACCGTTCCCTCCGATTTCCCCGTCGGCACGGGCTACCGCCTCCGCATTGTCGACAACAAGCTCGCAGAACTGCAGGACGAGATGGACGCGAGCTTCGAGATCCGCGAGGGCACGGTCATCACCGACCAGGTGAAATGGCGCAATGTCTGCGTGAACGAGGGCGCATGGTTCTACGTCCGCGCAAAAGGCGCCGGCACGCTGACCTACAGATGGAAAAAGAACGGTGTGGTGATCGACGGAGAAACGCGCGATGAATTGCAGCTGCAGAACCTGCAGATTGCAGACAACCTCTCCCTGTTCACCTGTGAAATCACGGGAGAGTGCGGGACGATTGAATCGGAGCCGGCACTCCTGAAAGTCTTCACCGGCGCCGTCATCGTCAAGGAGGCCGAGAACGACACGACCTGCCTCGGTGGAAGCGGCCGGTTCGAGATCGAGGCCGAGGGATCGAACCTCACCTACAAATGGTATTTCCGCAGTCCGGGCGGCGTGAACAGGACTTTCGAAGTGAATTCTCCCGTATTCACCATCACGAACGCGAAGCAGGAAGATTTCGGCGCGTACTGGTGCGACGTCAGCAGCAGCTGCGGCAAGACGACGGGCAAGACGCGCTTCCTCATCGTGCCGCAGAACTCCGTCGAGGTGCTCGCGCCCGCGACATGGAACCAGGTCCTTCCCGCGGGTTCGCAGTTCATGATCGGCTGGAAGCAGTTCTGTCTCAGCACGGTGAAGATCGAATATTCCGTCGATGGGGGATCGAACTGGACCCTGATCAGCGGCGCGGCGGATGCGGCCTCCGGCGAGTACCTGTGGAATGTTCCCGTCGTGAATGCCGACCAGTGCTTCATCCGCATCTCGGACGCGGGCAATCCGGCGACGATGAACCAGTCGAAGCAGTTCAAGATCAAGGACATTCCGGTGTACACCCGCGATCTCGACGCCGTCGGCTTCAGCTGGGTGGCGGTGGGTACGCCGGCGGAATCGCCACTGAAGATCTCGAATATCGGCCGGGCAGACCTGCAGATCACCGGCACGACACTGACGGACCCGAGCGGCGGACCGCTCGCGGACGTCGTGATCAAGAACGGCGCACCGCTTACTATCGCCCCCGCAGGTGACTACCAGCTGCTTCTCGGATT
>CAZWNO010000238.1:0-2469 GCA_964635845.1 uncultured Chromatiales bacterium | reverse complement strand
CCGTATATATCTATCCCGATCCAGCGTCGGATGTCGCGACGATCGACGTTACGGTGCCCGCGGCGGAGCGCGCGTATGTATGGCTGTACGATCCGCTCGGACGCGGTCGCCAGATCGCCGTTCATGACGACGGTCCCGGCAGTTACCGTACACAGCTGCGCATGGAGAATCTCCCGTCGGGCGTGTACCACATCACCGTATCCACTCCGACAAGGATGATCGCGCGAAGGTTCGTGAAATTCTAGCCGAAATTGGATACTATTCGCTCGGAATCTCTACATATTCGTTTCGCAGTCCGATCAACATTCCGGAGGTGGGTATGGATGGAAAGAATTTGCGACAGTTTCATTCCGCTTCGCATGTGATTGCTACGCTCTTCGCGATCCTCGCAATCGCCGCGCCGACAGACGGGTTGCACGCACAGCCGAACCTGAACTTCAAGCGGGTGACGGTGAACTGGCCAACGATCGAGCTGTATTTCTCGGTGGGCTGCAACGGCAACCCGGCGTACAACATGGCGAAGCAGGACTTCAGGATCTTCGAGAACGGCGTGGAGGTCAAGGACTTCACGCTGTGGTGTCCCGATCCGCTGGTGCGCTGCGCGATCTCGGTCTCGCTGGTGTTCGACGCCTCGGGATCGATGGGCGGCTCGGGCAACGCGGGAGCGAAGCTCGCCGGGCACGCGTTCATCGACATCATGGACGGCGTTGTGGACGAGGCAGCCGTCATCTTTTTCAACCACGCGGTGACGGTGTACCAGCAGATGACGATCATCAAGCCGATGCTGCATTCGGCAGTGGACGCCCTTCCGGCCAGCGGCGGCACGGCGGCGTGGGACGGCATTTACGCGGGCATCATCGAGCTGATCAACAACGGCGTCAACCAGTGCACGGCGGTGATCGCGTTGATCGACGGCGCGGATAACGCATCCACGCGGACGGTGGCGGAGATCATCGCACTTGCGAATCGGCACCGGATCAGCGTCTTCACGATCGGTCTGGGTTCGTCGATCAACGCGACGGAGCTTGAGCAGATCGCGCTTTTGACGGGCGGGCGTTATTACCAGACGCCGAACGCGGGACAGCTGGCGGCGATCTACACGGAGATTTCGACGATCATCTTCCAGGGCCACCAGGAGTGCGTCATCACCTACGAGCGTGACTGCGAGGACGGCGCGATACGTATGGTTGAGCTGCAGTTGGAAAACTTCTGCAACGGGACGGATGTGAAAACGAAGACCTACCGCGCGCCGCTGGATTCGACGACGTTCTCCGATCTGCACATGCGCATCGGTGAAGTCACGGTGGGGAGCAAGACGGATATCAAGGTGCCATTGAACCTGGAGACCCCGATCGCCAATGACATGTTCTACCCCTTGACATTCACGCTGCAGTTCGATACGCAGTGCGTGTCGTTGAAGGGCGTGGCGACACCTCCGGGTTCGCTGCTGGCGGGGGTGCCGATCACGGTCACGCCCGTCCCGGGCGGCGTGCAGGTCGCGACGACCGATCGCAAACTGCTGAACGGCCGCGGCTCGCTGATGGAATTCACGTTCCACGCCTCGAATCCGCAGGACACGACCTGCTGCGATGTGCGGGCGGTGGATGCGGTGTTCGAGCGCGGGTGCTTCATCCCGATCATCGCACCGGGGGAGGTCTGCGTCATTCCACACTCGCCTATCATCTTCTGCACCATGGATGCGCCTGCTGAAATCATCTGGCAGCGGAGTATCAAGGATTATGCTCCGAATCCTTTCCTGGTGTCGATGCGCGTCTTCAATACGGGCGAAGAGGTGGCGACGAACATGCGGTTCGAGATCGACTACAACACGGCGGATATCCGGCTCGTCTCGCCGGCATCGGACACGCAGAGGGTAACACCGAGGGATCTGATTCCGGGCGGCGACGCGACGGCGACATGGATGGTTGCAGCGAAGCGGCGGACGAGCGGGGACTCCATCATATTCTGCATCACGGCGTCGTTCGACAATCATCCGGACGTTGACTGCTGCGTGAAGACGTATATTCCGCAGACGGAGCCGATCCTCGAGTGTTCCGTCGAGGCGCCGTCGATCGTGGCGGACAATGAAAACGCACGGTATGTGCCCATGCCGTTCCCGGTGACGCTGACGGTGACGAACACGGGGGGAATGCGGACGGATTCGCTGTTCGCCACGATCACTCTCGCGGGCGATCTGACGCTCGTGACGGGCGAACAGACGACGAAGCGTGTGCTGCCAACGCTGCTGATTCCGGGTCAGCAAGGCCAAACGGAATGGATGCTGCTGCATCCGGCAACGATGGTGGAGAAGCGGTACTTGCTCCAGATATGGGTGCGGACATCGAACGCTGACTCGACGCTGTGCGAGAAGACGATCATTATCCCTCCGCTGCTTCCCACGTTCCATTTCACTCTGGATTCGAGCGGGAGCCTGACCTTCTGCGAGGGCGATTCCGTCACGCTGAGCGC
>CAZWNO010000237.1:1354-2504 GCA_964635845.1 uncultured Chromatiales bacterium | reverse complement strand
CAGCCTACCTGCCAGCAGGGCGTGTAAATGCGAAAACGGACGAGGTAGTTGTCGTCATAGGTGTCCACATCATACCCGCCGGGATAACCCGGTGGGATGGTTTTGGGAATGCGCCATGAGTTATGGAAACGGGGAAGTTGATATGGGCCACCGGGGCCCTCCTGGAGAAGTTCAGGTCTATAATTCCTAAATGACACATACGCGTATCCATGCCGGTCGATGAATAAGTCCCCATCGTTGTGACACCGAAGCAGGAAATATGGTGCATTCCAATGCGCCGTGTAACGGATATTAAGATTCTCGTCCAAATCAATGATATACCGATCATAATAATTCAATGGGCCTGTATTCAGCGCATTCTGCGCGACGAGTCTGACATCCATGGTAGGCCAATATCTTGCGCGAAACATGGTAAAGCCGGGACAGGTTCCGTTCCGGTAAAACGGCATGTCATACACATCCGGACCGGATGTACCATAATACAGGCCATCGAGGAAGTCACCAGTCGGTGAGAGCTTCATGATCCAGTTGCCGTACTTGGCCGGTTCCGTATCGAGTACCTGCATCAGCAGATCCATGGTTTTCCAACCGGGTGGAATCGTGTCTACAGGATAATTCTTGTGGCCACCCTGCGACCCGCCTGACACGAACAGATTTCCGTTACTTCCGCGAAAAAGGGAAGATATTCTGAAGGACTGCATCCCGCCGCGTGGCAGGGCGGTAAATGGAATGAATGAGGAATACTCCAGACGCTCACCGTTTGGAGAAAGCCCAGCCAGCCAAAGACCAAAATAAGCAGATTTCCCCAATCCCGGAAGGCGAAATTCCGTATTACGCAAGGATGCCCTCAAGTGTCCCAAACCGAGGGCGACAACCGCGGTTCCGTTCCCGTCAACTATGAATTTCGGGGTTATATAATCCTCATAATTATTTAGGAGGAATGCCCGTGATCCACTGAGCAAATATGTTGTGTATATCTCACGCGAAAGGTCGGTGCTGAGCGATGTGAGCACGACGGCGAAACAGGAATCGCATTCCTTATTCCTCATCAATGCATTCGTCGATGTCGCGACTCCACGAAGATGGTTTCCACCGAGAACATAGACCGCCGAATCAGTGACATTCAGTCCCACGGACATGAATTCACCCG
>CAZWNO010000237.1:0-1344 GCA_964635845.1 uncultured Chromatiales bacterium | reverse complement strand
AATTGGGCTTAGCGAAAATGCATACGCTGAGTACCCCCACACGCTCCGCGGTGCTGCGGATTTCCAGGAATTTGCGAGCACAGGTGCTCCTTCCGATACGTTCACGCTTGCATAGGTATTTCCGAAACCATCTATCTGGAGAATCCAGTTTCTGAAACTGTAGAGGCCCCCATTGCCGTTCTCAACCCATGCCGAACCACCAGTAATGCTAGGCTCCAAACCCCTTCCCCCGATATACGTGCAGAAGGTGTAATCGCGTCCCGTGCTGTCGAAACTGAGGACGAACCAGTCCATTCCTCCAATAAGACGATCTTGAACCGCATGCTTGACCGGCAGCGCTGGGGACATCGTTTGCCCCAACACCGACACCTCGCCGGCTCGGGAAACCGTATGTTCAACAACGTAGGTAATGTTGCCATCATCGCCGAGGCGATAGACGGTATTGAATTCCGTCGTCAAATGCAGCGTATCCTTATATCTGAATCCCAGCCCGACGACCGGTGTTCCCATGCTATGGTTGGTGCCGAAAGCTAACTCTGAACTCTGTGATCCGGCTACACCCATTTCCGCGATCGATTCCGTGATCATTGACCTGACTTCCGTTGCCGCCGCTCCATTCACTTCGAACTTCATCAGTGCTACATCGCTGCCCGGCAAAATCCGAACATATTGCCGAAGCCCCCCATGCTCTCCTTTACTGTATTCGATGCTGATGCCATCCCAGACATTTTCATATCGAACTGCACGGTGGTTGGTGACATTCTCATGCCAGCCAGTCGAATCCGGATGCAGATAAAAATGCGTCACCGCCTTGGCAGTATCGAGCGCGACAATGCGCATGGCCGGTGATGGATTGACGAAATGTATCGATAAGGTCTCCATTGGTCTACCCTTCCTGGTCGGCGGGGGAAGTTCTCCCGGAGCATCCACGCTGGTTCTCGGCCGGGCAAGTATGAGGCCATCCTTGCACAGCCATGCGGAGGTCGAGGACTGTAGCATCGCATAACGGATATCCTTGTCCCACTGCCCGGCATTGGCTGTAAAGTACAGCGGTCTCTGATAGAGGAGTGTATCGTTTGTTCCGCCGCCTGCCACGGTAGCGACCGTGGTGGCAATAAGTAACAGGAGTGAAGCGAGTACAGATCGTAGCATGGTGGAATTTCCGGAGATGTTGAAGCATTCTCGAAGAATGGAGCTACTGCACAATGCGTTGCGACAGCCTCCCGCCCTCATCATCGAGGGCGGGAGCTGTCGCGATTGATTCCTGGTCAAGTAACTTCTGTCGCGCATCACCGCACCACCACTCCCCGCACCTCGCCGCGGCGGGTGCCCGGGGACTCTCCG
>CAZWNO010000236.1:0-2628 GCA_964635845.1 uncultured Chromatiales bacterium | reverse complement strand
GGTGTAGAACGTCATTGGCGAGATGATATGGGTCAGCTGCGCGAGGTGGGTCTGCCCGAGGCGGTAGTTCGTCGGATTGCCGTCGGGATTGTAGACGAAGAACTGGTTGTAGTCCTGGTAAGTCACGTCGTCGTAGATGTACTGATACCAGACTTTCACATCATTGCTGATGCGGAAATTCAGTTTCCCCTGGCCGTAGAATTTCTCGCTGCTGTTCATGCTGACGACCTCGCCGTCGCCGAGACCGGTGGCGGGGTCGCGGCTGTCGATGTAATTGCCCGCGCTGTCGATATAGGCAATGTTCCCGGGATTGTAGCGCCGCACGCCGTTGAGCCACCCGCCGAAGGAATTGTAGCGGCCGTTGACGGAGAAGAACACGGCGTCGGCGATGACCGGACCGCTCAGCGAGAGATCGACATTGCTGATCGCCAGCGGCTCGATCGCGTCGATGCTGCGGAAGATGCCGGTGTTCGAGGAGACGTAATCGCCGATATAGGCGCCGAGGCTTCCGGAGTAGCGGTTGCTGCCGTCCTTCGTCGCGATGTTGACAATGCCGGACAAGGCTTGTCCGTATTCCGCATTGAAGGCGCCGCTGACCAGCTGCAGTTCCTGCACCTGGTTTTTATTCACCTCGACGACGGTGCCGCCGTCATAGACATCCGTGACCGGCACGCCGTCGATCCAGTACGCGACCTCGCCCTGGCGTCCGCCGCGGACATGTCCGTCGATATAGCCCGCCTGCAGGTTGAGCACCTCGCTGACTTCGGTCACCGGCAGGGCGGCGATTTCCTCGGTACCGACAACCGAGGTGGACGCGGTCAGGTCCTTGCGCACAAGCGGGCGCGTGGCGGTGATCACCACTTCTTCCTCGAGCTGCAGTACCGTTTCACCCAGGCTGACATCGATGCGCGTGGTAAGGTCGATATTGACGCGCACATCCCTGACGGTGACCGGCGAATAGCCGATGGCGGAAGCCTTCAGCTCGTATGTTCCCGGTGCGACGTTCAGGATGGTGTACTCCCCGTCGAGGTTCGTGGCCGCGCCCATCGTCGTGCCGACGAGAATGATGTTCACTCCGGGAATTCCTTCCCCGGTTTCCGCGTCGACCACCTTGCCGGCGATTTTCCCTGACGTCCCGGCGAGCAGAACAGCGGGAGGGAGGAAGGCGAGCAGAAGAAAAAGGAAACAACGTTTCATAACGGTGCACGCATTGTTGGGGAATCAGTTTTTACGTTGCGTTGCCATCGGGACGGAGTGCCCGGTTCAGACGTTGCGGTAGCGGGACGGGGGTGGTCCGGCGGTTTTCCGTATGACGAGTTCCGGCGTGAAGCGCCGATGAAGGGGTTCGAGCGTCGGATCGTCCATGCGGGCGAACAGCCGTTCCGTGGCCAGCACGCCCAGCTTCCGTATCGGCTGGCGCATGGTCGTGAGTCCGTAGTAGTGTGCCAGCTCGATGTCGTCGAAGCTGACGATCGAGATATCCTCGGGACAGCGCAGGCCTGCTTCCTTCAGCGCGTGCATGGCGCCGAAGGCCTGGATATCGCTGGCAACGAACACCGCCGTGGGACGTTTCTCCTCGGGGAATCCGAGAATGCCGCGCATGATCTCGTACCCGGCGTCCTTGCTGAATCCATCGTTCTTCGATTCGACGACCGGAAACAGGATGCCCGCACTGCTCACATGCTCGTATTCACCGATCGCCGCCAGGTATCCCTCCGACCGCTCGCGCGTGGGCGTGGTCTCGCGGTTGCCCGTGATCATCGCGATGCGCGAATGACCGAGCGATATGAGGTACCGCGTCGCCGCGTGCGCGCCTTCGACGTTCTGAACGAAGAACGAGTCGAAGTGCTCGTTGAAGCGGTCGACAAGGATGATCGGAAAATTATTCTTCAGGTATTTCTGTGTGTAATCGGGCGGCAGGTCTATCGATGCGATCAGCATGCCGTCGGAGTGTCCCGAACGCAGGGAGCGCTGCAGGTAGTTGTCGATCTGTTTCGGATGATTGACACCGTAGAGCAGGAGGTCGTAGTCGCGCTCGAAGAGGAAGTCCTGGATGCCGCCGAGCAGCTCGACGAAAAAGTAATTCGTGATGTACGGCATGATCGCCGTGATCGTGCGGCTCTTGCGGCGGGCGAGGCGCTGCGCCGAAGCGTTCGGGCGGTAATCCAGACGCTGCGCAACCGCGAGTACCTGATCGCGGGTTTCCGGCGAGACGGAAGGGTGATTGTTCAGTACCCTGGAAACGGTTCCAACCCCTACCTTGGCTTCCCTGGCGATATCGTAAATGGTAACGCCCAATGAAATCCTCCATTCCGGATTATTTATGCTCACAGAACATTGGAAGCGTTTCCAAAGTAAAGCATCCGAAATGTCTTTGTCAATACCCCGTGACGATTTTAATAAAAAAATCTCACCGGTCTGGAGTATATGAGAATATAGGGCCTAATTGGTTGAAAAAGAAAGGGCAGGTGGGGATTGTCTGAACCGGAGGAAAGCGGGGACGAGGACGAGGACGAGCACGAGCACGAGCACGAGCACGAGGACGCTTGCCCGCCGAAGTGCGGCGATGCCGGACGAAGGCGGGAGCACGAGCACGAGCACGAGCACGAGCACGAGCACGAGCACGAG
>CAZWNO010000235.1:0-2630 GCA_964635845.1 uncultured Chromatiales bacterium | reverse complement strand
CGCCCACGGTTCCGCCGATCTCGGTGATGATCACGTCGTAATCGTCCTGTTTCGCAAGCCGGGAAAACCTTCCCTTGATCTCGTCGGTGATATGCGGAATCACCTGCACCGTGGCGCCGAGATAATCGCCGCGCCGTTCCTTCTGGATGACGTGGTTGTAGATCTGTCCCGTCGTCGAGTTGTTGTCGTGCGTCATGTCCCTGCTGAGGAAGCGCTCATAGTGCCCGAGGTCGAGATCCGTTTCCGCACCGTCTTCGGTCACATAGACCTCGCCGTGCTGATAGGGACTCATCGTGCCCGGATCGACGTTGATGTACGGATCGAATTTCTGGATGGTCACATTGAGACCGCGGCTCTGGAGCAGCATGCCGAGCGAGGAGGCGGCGATTCCCTTTCCCAGCGACGAGACCACGCCGCCGGTGATGAACACGTATTTTGTTTGCTTGTTAGAGGACATCGGTGGATGAAATTCTGTGGGATGTAGTTATGCGAATACTGCGAAATCAAGGTATGGAGTTATGCGAATACTACGAAATCAAGGTAGAGAAATACCGCGGGTGAAACAAAGATGAAGCTGTCGAAACGGTCGAATACGCCGCCGTGGCCGGGCAGGAGCGTTGACGAATCCTTCAATCCGGCATCCCGCTTGAGCAGGGATTCCACCAGGTCGCCGAGCTGTCCCGCCGTGCCCACGATGGCGCCGATGACCAGCGCCTCGAAGAGGGAGAGGTAGCCGAGCACGGCATATTTCGCGGCGGCCATCGTCGCGAGCGCCGCGGCGAAGCCCCAGAGGGCGCCTTCCCAGGTCTTGTTGGGACTCACGCGCGGGAAGAGCTTGTGCTTGCCCATCGCCCGTCCGCCGAAGTACGCGGCGGTATCGCACATCCAGATCGCCGCCAGCAGGGCGATGACGGTGAAACCGCCCCAGGCGTCGAGTTGCGCGCGCTGCGCGGGAGTCAGGTCGGCGGTGCCGAAGACCGGTCCGACCTTGAACTCCAGCACGGTGAAAATCTCACGGATGCCGACCGCGCAGCCGAGGAACAGGCCGATGTACATCGCACCCAGGATGGTGGACGAAAGGTTGAGGAGCGGCGAGGGACGGTTGCGGAACAGTTCGATGAGAAGCGCGGCGGCCATGAAGAGCAGCACGATCCATATGAAAGCCTGCCACTGAAGAGGCCACGGAATGCCGCCGCCCAGCAGGGCTGGTATGTCGGCGCTGAGTCGTTCGTGGAGAAATACGAGCAGCAGCGCGAGTCCCGCCGCGATCATCACGCCGGTCTGCGGCGACGCGCCTTTCGCGCGCGCCATGCCGGCGAATTCGACGAGCGAGGCGACGGTCACCACCGCGACGAAAAGGGCCCAGGCATAACCGCCGAACCAGGCCAGCAGGAGCACGCCCGGAATGGCGACGACGGCGAAAAGCACCCGCGTGCCTGTGTTACTCACGCATCGTCTCCGCCCTGTCCTTCCTCCTCGCCGAGGCCTTCATCCGTGAGCAGCGCCATGATGATTTCCTGCGCATCCTCGAGCTGGGCCCGCGGCACCATCACGTTCACCAGCGCGAGCGAGCCCATGTTGGTGAAATAGACATGGTCGTGCTGGTTGAATATCGTGGCATGAATGCCCGCTCCTTCCAGGTTGGCCTTGATCATGTCGGCCTCGTAATCGGTCGAGGTCGTGTACGCGACGACGAAACCCTGGTGCATGTTGATGTGTTCGTCGTTCTCGCAGAAGATGCGTCCGTTCTGCTCCCGCGCGCATACCTTGCACACGGGCTTGCCGCAGATCACGCATCCGCCTATGGCCTCGACGTCGGGATGGTTCTCGCACTCGGGCGTCTCATCGGCGGGAATCCGCGGGAGCAGGATGCCGCAGTTGTCGCAAAAGGTATCGTCTTTCGTCACGAACTCCTCGCAGTTGGGGCAGAACTGCGGCGAGCCTTCGACGAGCGGAATCAGGCAATCGGTGCATTCGGTGGCATCGGCCTGGTATTCGGTATGGCATTGTGGGCAGTAAGGCATGACGCCTCCTCGTGATTAGGGGATTGATTCAGTGAACCGCGGCCGTGTCAGCCTCCAGAAGTACGCGACGCAGGCCGCGAAGACGGCGAGCGCGATCGTACCGCTCACGGCATACATGCCGAGCGAAGGAGCACCGCTTGCGGAGTCGACAGGAAGCAGGTTCTCGCTTTTGAAGAAGTACATGGCGACCACCGCGATCGAATTGTTCGTCGCATGCGCCGCGAAGGCGTAGCCGAGGGAGTTTCCGCGCCAGGTGATGACACTGAAATACGCGCCCAGCAGGGCCAGCGGGATGAAGGTCACCGGATTCAGATGAAAGAAAGAGAAAATCGCGCCCGAGAGCAGGAACGCCCAGCGCAGACGCATTTTTTTTTCGAAGGAATACTGCACCGCGCCGCGAAACAGCACTTCCTCGCAGAGCGCGGGCGTGAGCGCGATCACCACCCAGACGGTGAGCGCCTCGACAGGCGTGTGCATCGCGAGCAGCTGGCCGTAGAGTTCCTCGAGAAGATCCTCGAAGGCGTCGAGTATCGGCAGCAGCGCATCCGGCAGCAGGTACTGGCGCAGGAAATGCTGCTGCAGTTCGACCCAGGACTGCACGACGAA
>CAZWNO010000234.1:0-2730 GCA_964635845.1 uncultured Chromatiales bacterium | reverse complement strand
CGGGACCGACGACCTTGACCGGCACCTGGCCGAGGAAGGCGCATTTCTCGTAATACTCCTCGCGGCCTGCGGGCGGAACGTTGCCGAGTACGATCGGGGACTTGGAGATCACGAACACCATGTCCGCGCCTTCGATCGTGTGGGAGATCTTGCCTGCGCGAGCGCCGACGATGTCGCCGAACACGAATGTTTCGGAGGGATCGGCCCGTTCGAGCCACTCCGCATAATCACCGTTGCCGGAGGAATATGCGACACCGTATTCGGTGATGTAGGTGGCTTGCTCGACACCCACCTGGACGGCCAGAAGAATGAGCTTCGCAGTGGCATAGACGATTTTCGCGACACCCGGCGTCACTGTTACGGCACCGAGTCCAACGCCGACGCGGAAATCGGTGACATCGGAGATCAGCTCCACCGCGGCATCGGTGAGGTCGAACACGTGCTGTAGCGTCATGAGGATGTAATCGAGACTCAGCAGACGCTCCGCCTGTGTTTCACCCTGGATGCAGCCGCGCTGTCCGCCGTTGTCGGAGAAGCGCACGTAGTTGTTGTCGTGATCCGCGCCCGTGCTGAGATGGATCGCGACGCCCTGGCTGCTGCCGTTGACGTAGAGCGGGTAGCTCGTCGGTGTTCCGGCGCTGGAACTGCCGGACCCATTGTTGATCTGCATCTGGCCGCCGATGTTGAGATCCTTCGCGATGCCGACGCCGCCCGAGACGATCAGCGCGCCGCTGGTGTTGCCGCTGGATTGCGTTACATCGGTGATCGAGACCTCTTTCTCCAGGATGGTCTCGCCCTTGACCTGCAGCGCGAGCAGATTGCCCGGATCGGGATTGCCGCCGAGATCGGAGTAGTTCTCGACGATCAGGTTCTTGAACTTCGCCGTGCCGCCGACCGTGAGGTTGCGGCCGATGTACGTGTCGTTGCCCACGCCGAGATCGATGCCGACGTTCCAGTTCAACTCCACTCCGCCGCCGCCATAGCTGTGGAAGCTGCCGAGGAAGCTCGAGGCGTTCACGCTCGACGCATTCAGGATCACGGGCACGTTCGTCAGGTCGTGGATCGTCGTGACGCCGTCGACGTCGAGCGTTCCGCCGATCTTCGTGTTGCCTGTGACTTCGGCGGTGCCGTCGAGGAAGGTGTTGCCGACGACGTGGAGCATATAATCCGATTCGAAAATGCCGGACCAGATCGGACCCTCGACGAGGAGTCCGTTCGCAGGGGCGGCATGCACGCTGGCATACCCTTCGCCGATGGTTACATTGCCCGCGACAGCGAGCTTGCTCAGCGGCGCCTCGGTACCGAAACCGACGTCACCCTGCACGATCAGGCCGTTGATCGGCGCTTCGTACTGACGCGCGTACAGCGCGCCGATGGACGTGTTGCCCGCGACGCCGAGCCAGCTCTGCGGGATGGTCGTGCCGATGCCGACCTTGCCTTGAAATGCCGCGCCGTCTTCCGGCGCCTGATTTTCCGCGAAGCTCGATCCGACGGCGAGTTCGCCGCGGACACTCAGCTTGCTGCCGGGTCCCGGCGTGCCGATGCCCACGCGGCCCTCGAAGAGCGCGCCGTCGAGCGGCGGCAGGTTCACGCCGGTGAAATGCTGGCCGACGATGAGTTCACCCGATACCTCGAGCTTCGCGTTCGGGTGCATCTCGCCAATGCCCACGCCGCCCTCGACGAGCAGGCCGTTTTCCGGCGCGGCGTACACGCCGGCCCAGCTGGATCCGATGGTCATGTTGCCGCTCAGGTCGACCGTGCTGACGGGTTCCGCTTCCCCGATGCCGATCCTGCCGTAGGCGGTCAGGCGCATTCGTTCGACATTGTCGGTCTTGATGACGAGGTCGACGGGATCCATGTTGCCGAGGAATTCAATGGTGGCATCCATGCCCTCGTTACCGTAGGTGGACCAGGGCGATCCGGTCGCACCGCCGCCGCCTGCGTAATCGGTACCGACGCGATCCGCTTCGTCGGCGCGCAGCGCGTGAAAGGCGTAGGGTACGGAGAGCAGCTGTGATGCGCCGAGCAGGGAGTAATTGGTCCCGCCCTCCTCGTCCATCTCGACCTGCAGCCAGTAGCTGCTCTTGCCCCAGGGCAGCGCGTCGAGCGCGCCCTGCCGCAGTTCGCCGCCGCCGATCTGCAGCGTGAACATGCCGAAGTCGTTGGTCAGGACATTGTGCCGTTCGCTGTAAGCGACCGGTCCGTTGGGTCCGTCTTTCAGGACGCTGATGCGCAGGCTGAGCGCGCGGTCCTGCAGCACCGTTCCGGCGCGGTCGCGCGCAACACCCTGGTAGTTGATGTACGCGGGTGACTGCGCGTACGCCGCCGAAACGCAGAGCGTAAGGAGCAGGAGTGTCGTGAGGATACTTCTCATGATGGTTTTCACTCTAAGTTATTATTCTGCTTTGACGATTTTGTAGAGACCCATCTGCTCACCCGAACCGGAGAACGCAGCCAGCAGATACAGTCCGCTGGACAGGGTTTCGAGTGAGAGTCGAAGGTGCTGATCCCCGCTGCGCACCTGCTGCCGGATCACGGGTTCCCCGAGCAGGTTGAAGAGCACGAGAGTCATCTCGCCTTCGAGGCCTGTCACGGTGACGAGCACGGAGTGCTGGACGGGATTGGGATAGAGGTCGAGGGAAAAAGGAAGGCTGATTTCCCTGACGGGGATGACAGTGAGGAAGGCTTGCTGGAAGCCCTCGCTGAGCGTGCCGAAATGTCCGGCGCGCA
>CAZWNO010000233.1:0-2744 GCA_964635845.1 uncultured Chromatiales bacterium | reverse complement strand
GAGAGAACCGAACGGCCGCAGCAGCACCATGGACCAGTCGTAAGGCGGGATCATGACGTGCCGGCACAGCCGCAGCTCCCACGCGGGTGTGAGAAAAGTCCAGTGCTCGACGATCAGATGCTGGGGATAGGTCAGATAGCGGCGATAGGAATCCATGGAGATTGCGCCCAGTTCCGGATGCTGCGTGCGCACCCAGTCGAGGTATCGGTCGAGCAGCACGAGTTCCTGGTCGGGATCGCCATGACTCCAGTCATACATCGTGACGTTCAGCGGCAGGATCCTGGCGGAGTATGCATGTTCTCCCTTCACCTGGATGGTGAAATTTTCTACCGGCACTCCGCCATCCGGCGACAGCCTGATTTCCGCGACGCGGCATTTCCTGTCGAGCACTTTCCGATTGAAACTGCAGATCGCGGCCTGCTTGCCTTCGAGCGAAAGCCGCACCGTGCCGGCAAAGTCCGCGTCCGGTTCGATGAAGACCGTGAATATTCCTCCGCCCCCCGGATAGCTCCTGATATGGGAATAACGCGCGGAAAGTGTGAATCCGCCAGCGTCGAGAACGTCCGGCGGAATCGGAAGTTCATCGGAGCAGCCCGCCGTGAGCAGCAGCATGAGCACAAAGGATGCATACAGGTGTTTCATTTTTCGCACTCCTCGGGTTCTGTTATTGTCTCTGCCTTTTTTCGCATATTGACCACATGCCACTGTCGCAAAGAGATCCATGACACGATTTCAATTCATAGACACCGATCACCCCTCCGGCATCACGGCCGCGAACCGTCCGCGGAAGGGGAAAAATTCCGACACATGGATCCGCTGCTGCACCGCGCTCCTCATCATGGTCGTGACAGCGGGCGCATCGCCCGCGCAGATACCCGTCTCCCCGAACCGGGTGAACGCGAAAGGCGAGAAGGACGGCGTGTGGACACTGCTGTTCGACAGGAACATGCAGCCCGCGACCGACGCCGATTCCGCGGCCTGTTATTCCATCATCACGTTCAGGGACGGAACCGTCGTCGACACGACGCGCAGTTATTTCCGCGATGGCGCGAAAATGTCCGAGACGCCCTACGTCAACGGCGTGATCGAGGGCACGGTGACCGGCTGGTACGCATCCGGCGTGAAGGAATTCGAAACACCATACAGAAACGGCCTCCCGCACGGCACCGAGACCGTGTATTTTCCCAACGGCGGGAAGCGCACCGAGGTCACCTACAGGGACGGCAAGGAAGACGGCCTGCAGACTGCATGGTACCCGAACGGCGCGAAGCAATCGGAGATCCCGTACCGGGACGGCCAGATCGAGGGCACAGCCGTGCGCTGGTACCAGTCCGGCGCGAAACAGACCGAGATTCCCCACGTGGCGGGCAAGCCGCACGGCACGCGGATCGACTGGCATGAAAACGGAGTGAAGAAATCCGAAATCGAGTACAGCAACGGCCGGCGCATCGGGACTGCGGTCTCCTGGGACGCGTCCGGGAAAAAAATATCCGAGGCTCCGAAAAAGAGCGGCACTGACAAGAGGAAAGGCTCCAAGGAATAACAGATGCAGATACGTCATATACCGAACACCCCACGAATCCGTCATGCACGCATTCCTATCGCGTGCCTGCTCGCCATGCTCCCTCTCCTGCTGCTCGTCTCCTGCGGACAAGGCAGCGGCCGGGATCGCGAGGAATCCCGCGTCGTGCCGGCGGAAGGATACCTGCTGCTGCCCGAATATCACGCGGTCAGCATAGAGTCCACGGGAGATCTGCTCGCCGGCGAGGAAGTGGAGATCAAGGCCCCGGTCGCCGGCAACGTGCGGAGCATACACTTCCGCGAAGGTCAGGTCGTGCGCAGAGGGGATCTGCTGGTCGAGATCGACAACCGCTCCTGGGTCGCGCAGAAAAAAGGACTCGAGGCTCGTCTGATTTCCGCCGAAGGCGAGCTGGGCAGGAAGCGGAAGCTGCTCGCCGTCCAAGGCGTCAGCGAGGAGGAAGTGGAACAGGCCGCGGCGGAGGCCGGCAGCCTGAAAGCGCAGATCGAAGGCCTGGATGTCACGATCGATCTGGCTGCCGTGCGCGCGCCGTTCGCGGGTCGCCTCGGCATGCGCAACTTCAGTCCGGGGGCTTATCTCACGCAGGGCAGCGTGATCGCGCGCCTGGTGCAGGCCGACAGGTTAAAGGTGAATTTCTCCATTCCCGCGAAGTACGCCGCGCAGGCCGTCAGCGGGCAGAAGGTGAAGGTCATCTCCTCGGGCGGCGGCGATACCGCCTCGGCCGAGATCTACGCGATCGAACCCCGCATCAGCCCGTCGTCGAGAAGCCTGCAGATCCGCGCGATGATGAGCGGTCCGCATCCGTCGTTCATCCCGGGAGACTTCGTCCAGGTGCTGCTCGAGGTCGGGCGGAAATCCGATGCGCTGCTGGTTCCGGCCGAGTCCATCATTCCGGAGCTGAAGACGCAGTCGGTATTCATCGTGCGAAACGGCGCGGCCATGCGGCGGGAGGTCGAGACCGGGTCGCGCACGGAAGACAGGGTGGAGATCCTCGCGGGACTTTCGCCCGGGGACACGGTGCTCACGACGGGACTGATGGAAGTGCGGGACGGTGATCGGATCGCGCTGCAGAAACTTCGGGGAACGGAGTCGCGGTGACCATATCCGAACTGAGCATCAAGCGTCCGGTGCTGTCGATGGTCCTCGCCATCGCCATCGTCATTTTCGGTGTCGTATCCTTCATTTCCCTCGGTGTCAGGGAATA
>CAZWNO010000232.1:0-2781 GCA_964635845.1 uncultured Chromatiales bacterium | reverse complement strand
CTTCTCGCGCTCGAGGTCCATCGAGTCCATGACCCGATCCTCCACCTCCTGGTTCTCGCGGAAGGTTCCGCTCTGGCGGAACATATGATCGACCAGCGTGGTCTTGCCGTGATCGACATGCGCGATGATGGCGATGTTGCGGATGAACGGATTTCTATGTTTCGGCTTCATTGGCTCGGATCCGGGGAATTGTGAATAATTCAAAATCAATAAATATAGGAAAAATACGGGTGGCAATGAAACGGTGATCGGACATGACGCGTGCGGCCGCGCCAACGGCTCGGCCACCAACCCGACATTGGGCCATTGGAACATTGGATTCCCCTGGGAGGGGCGCAGGCCACTGCGCCCCCTTCGAGCCTCGATTGCTTTTATTGAATGTGATGCCTACATTGCAGACAACTAAGTCCATAACCGAAACCATGGGGGTGGTATGCGACGATCGTTCATGTGCCTGGTGTTGGGACTGTCCGCAACGCTGTCGGCGCAGCAGGTCGACCATTGGTGGCTTCCGCAGGAACACAGCCGCCAGAGATACGGCGTGAAGACGCTGCACGAGTACGATGGCGGGATTGCCTTCGTCGCGCTGAAAGACAGCTTCCAGAGGATCGAATATGAAACGACAGACTCTCGGGGATACCTGTCCCTGCACCGCATCGGTCCGGATGGCGTGCTGCATTCGGATGCGGTTCGCGAGATCGGACCGTATCGGTCGCATACTTTCGGTAGCGAAGGCGGGACATTCGAATATGCCTTGGGGAAAACCGGGAGCGGCGGACTCCTGCTCGCTACAACGTACTGGGATTGGTTCGCCGGTTGTCTGGGCGGTTCCTTCCATTCGGCAGGGACTCTGCAGCTGGAGGTATACTGGAACGATGGCTCACGGCTGCTGGGGGAATTCGATTCGTCACGCCACCCGGTGCTGCTCGGCACCCGATCCGGTGACGCGTGGCTCGCCTGGGAAACCGTGTCGTTGATCGAGCAACCCGAGGACTCTCTCGATGGAAGGTATCGCGCCGAGATTCACGCCGTCCGAATCTCCCCGGACAATGCTCTGCATGATCATCAGGTACTAGGCGAGGGCTATGAGCCCCGTCTGGTCGAGCGCGGCGATGGCGCCGTGTTCCTCCTGCGACGAATTGCCGAGCACTCGGCTTCACCGGGTGGCAACGGACTGCTGCTCCGGCGCATCGACGGCACAGGGGGCGGCGACGTGCTGCTCGAAGAGGGAATATCCGTTTTCCCTCGGAGCGGATTCGAACTACTTGCGGTCGCAGGGGCGGATGGCGGCATCCATGCGACATGGCATTTCAGCGATTCCGTCGAGTATTTCAGCTGCGCAGCCGATATGACGGTGCTCCGCAGCGGACCCGTCCTCGCCGGATCGTCTCCTCCGCTCGCATTGCTCACGGATGCCGCGGGGGATCCCCTGCTGCTCTGGCGTGAACGGTATCACGACGATCTGCGCTGGTCTCCTTCCCGGCAGGGACGAATGTTCGACACCATCCATTCCATCGCGGGCACGGACACGCTCAACCAATGGACGGCGCAGCGCGGAGGCGACGGGTACATCAAGCTCATCGGCTATGATCGCGAGGCCGCGCAGCTGCGGCTTTTCCCCAATGCTACGAGCGACGCGCCGGTCAGCCGTGTCCTCTTCGCACCCACGGAACCATGGGGCAGCGCGGAGCAGTGGCTGCTGACCGATGATCGCACGCTCTGGGTCGCCCATCAACTCGTCGGCGATTCCGGAGAGTCTCGCATCGGACTGTACCGCATCACCGACATCTCACTGGATGCTGAGACTCCACCCGTCCCGGTGCGCGAATTCGCACTCCCCGTGAATTACCCCAATCCCTTCAATTCCACGACGACAATTCTCTTCACACTCCCGCGAAGCATGCCGGTGACGCTCATGGTCACGGATATGCTCGGCAGGGAAGTGCGCCGGATCGTCGATGGAGGAGTGTACGAAGCAGGGATGCATGCATTCCGTTTCGATGCAACAGGACTCCCGCCGGGCATGTATTTCACACGCCTGACCGCTGATGGGATATCCGCGCAGCGCAAACTGCTGCTGCGACGGTGAGGGAAGCGGATGACAGATTGGATCAGGACAATTGGATGCATCGTTCTGCTCGCGTCCGGCATGGCGCATGGACAGCCGCGCTGGTCACGAATACCGACGCCAGGTCCGAGCCCGGTTACCTGTCTGCGACAAACGGGGAGCGTCACTCTCGCCGGGACACTCGGCGGAGTGTACCGTTCTCTCGATTCCGGCAGGACGTGGACCGAAAGCGCATTCGGTTTCTCGGATGTGCTCGACCTTGCGGCTGATTCAACAGGCTTCTGCGCCGCCGCCACGGATCGCGGCATTGTTATCTCGACGGACCACGGCGTGCACTGGTCACGGTCCACACTCAGCGTGCGCACCTACGCGGTTGCCATTGACGAACGCGGCACGATCTTCGCCGGGTCCGGAGGATGGGAGGAACTTCCCAGCGTTCATGTATCAACCGATCATGGCGCGACATGGAGCAGAAACGTGGTCGATTGGGATCAGCCGGACTCGCGTGTCTGCGAACTGCTCGTCGCCGATAGCGGTGTCGTGATCGCGGGCTATGAACCCTTATGGGTGACCGGACAGAACCGGCTGTACCGTTCGACAAACAACGGTCGCAACTGGACCGTCGGCCGGCATTCCGGTGGTGACCCGTGGACCAGCTACCTGCACGGACTGGCGCGAGGTCGTGGCGGCCGACGACGTGGACCTGATCGTGC
>CAZWNO010000231.1:0-2810 GCA_964635845.1 uncultured Chromatiales bacterium | reverse complement strand
GACGATGAATCCGAAAGCTCTGTAGTTTCACCGTCAGTCGTCGGTCGCGAAACATCGTCGTCTCGAAAACGGTGGTTCGCCCCTCCGACCGCCCCTAGCGCTCGGTAATGCTCGTTTCGATGCGCAGATCCCTGCGCATGACGATGTTCTTCTCGGAGCCCAGGGCATCCTCGGCGACAAAGATCTTGCTGGTCTCGTTGTGCGTGCGCTCGGTGAAGAACTGCAGGTCGGTATTGAAGAGCGCGGTTCCTTTGGCATCCGTGGCGATGGGCTCGCGGTTCGCGCCCTTCTCGAGTTCGGAGGCGCTGAAGTCGATTGTATAGTCGACGTCCACGAACTCCGCGGCGCCGTCGCGCGGCGTGCTGCGCGTGATGACGATCAGATCCTTGTTCGCCCGGCGAAGGGTGATGCCGGTGTTGAACAGCACGGGATCGAGCATGCGGCTGAGCATGGCGAAAGCCAGACTCTCGTCCGTGCTTTCCGCGGCGGTGACGGCGCGCACGTCGCCGATCGCGCCGTCGGCCATCACCGTGAAGCGGAACTGCCAGTCGATGGCGTCGCTCGCCGCCTGTGCCTGCTGCTGCGTGCGATACACCGTAAGCTCCACGGGAATACCGCCACCCGACATCTTATCGGTCACGATGCGCATGCGCTGCGTGCTTGTTGTGGCGGCGACCTCCTGGAACCCATCGGTGCCCGAGATGGTCTTCCTGATCGTCACATCGTACTGCCTGTCCGGAAGAAGGCGCGAGACCGCGGTCTGCGCGGATGCGGCCGTCGTGACGGCGATGACGATGATCGCGATGAACAGTGTGATCCGTAATGCAAGTTTCATGATGCTCGGTGAATTCGTGATGTGGATATCGCTTTAAAAGATAACAATACGAAACGCCCGCGTCTTTGTAAAGTCAAACAGGAATGGACACATGAACGCGGACAGGACGGATGAACGCGGACGGGGCGGATGAACGTGGACGGGACAGATGTACGCGGATGGATTTTCCGTGAGCTTCATGACGACCGCGATGCACTGTCCGTTGCGTCATCCATGATCCGGCAATACAACACGGGAGCGGCGGATTAGTTACTCCGCGGTCATCATTTCAAGCGCGTGGTCGAGTTCCTCCATCGCGAGATTGCGGCTGAAGCGGCGCATCTCGCGTCCGTCCATGAAGAGAATGATCGTCGGCGCGGCGAAGACGAGGTGCTGTCCGGCGGTCTCCGGATGCAGCGACGAATCGACGTACAGGAATTCCACCGCCGGATATTCCCGAAGCAATTCCTCCACCTTCGGCCGCAGCACCCTGCACACATTGCACTCCGGCGTGGAGAAATAGGCCAGCATCAGCGGCTTCGATTGGATCGTCTCGAACAGCGGGTCGGTAGAATGCACGGTCATGCCGGTATATGGAATAATTGCTGAAATCACATCCGATACATGTAAGATACATGACGGAAAAATATGATTCGGGGCGGGATCCGGCCTCACATGATCGGTCCTCGTGGAACGTGACGCGACGGCCGGGGATACGGGACCGTGCAACAGGGCGGGCCGGGGGTGCGCAGCCGTGCTGGCTGGATTATCGTTAAGGATGACCGAGCCGTTGGCTCGGTCCTACGTCAATGGGATCGATTCGCCTGCCGGGATTGGGCGACCGAGCCGTTGGCTCGGCCGCCGCATCAATCCCCCCTACCCGCCTGCCCCCCTGCCCACCTACCCACATTTGCATTTCGATTCCGCCGCCCGGATATTTCCGAATCGCCCATCAGGAGACGCACATGCCCGCATTCATCGATATCGAGGATCATGGTCGCATTCGCACCATCGCCATCAATCGTCCCGACAAACGCAACGCGCTGAACGCGGAGGTCGTCGCCGAACTGCAGGAAGCGTTCGATGCCGCGGAAGCGGACGCGAACGTGCGCGTGATCGTGTTCACAGGACGCGGCAGCGTGTTCTGCGCGGGCGCGGATCTGGCGTACCTGCGGCAATTCCGCGCCAATAGCGCGCTGGAGAATGCCGAGGACTCGCGGCGACTCATGCGGCTGATCCACTCGATGCGCACGAGCAGCAAGGCGACCATCGCGCGGGTGAATGGCCACGCCATCGCCGGCGGCTGCGGACTCGCGCTCACCTGCGACATCGTCATCGCCGCCGAGGAAGCGAAATTCGGCTTCACCGAAGTGCGCATCGGCTTCATCGCGGCAATCGTGATGAAGCTGCTGATGGAGCGCTGCGGCATGGGCGTCGCGCGCGAACTCCTCATCCGCGGCAACCTCGTGGATGCCGCGCATGCCGGGGAATACGGGATGGTGAATCACGTGGTGAGCGCTGAGCGGCTCGACGAATTCGTCATGCACCTCGCCCGCGAGATCGCGACCGAAACGTCACCCCAGGCGGTCGCCATGACAAAGCAGCTGATGCGCGATGTCTCCTCCCTCGACATCGCCGACGCCATGTCCCTCGCCGCCTGGCAGAACGCCATCAGCCGTGCCACCCCCGATTTCCGCACCGGCGTCGAAAGCTTCCTGAACAAAACCAAGCCCAACTGGGGATAGAAAAGGGGAACACGGATGTGATGTATGGAACGAATTCGCACGGATGGCCTCATCGAAAAAGCCATCCGTGAAGATCCGTGTCATCCGTGGAATCCGCGTTCCCTACTGAAGTTTTGTGAGACGGCGGGTGATCTGTCCGTCGGCATGCGCAATGCGCAGCAGGTACACGCCGCGGGGAGCGGCGTGGAAATCGATCGTCTCGCGCAGACTGCCGTCGTTGCCCGCGGTCCAGCGCCACCGCGCGATGCGGC
>CAZWNO010000230.1:0-2876 GCA_964635845.1 uncultured Chromatiales bacterium | reverse complement strand
AAGGGAAAGTCCACAAACTTTCTCTCAGGGGCTAGCATGTTATTTTTGGATGTTTCTGGATGTTTTTTCCTGGCGATCTACCGTATCAACACGATGCTACGATGCACCGAAGATACACCATCAGATAGCATGCAATGATACAGGCCGGGCGGAAGTCCGCTTCCGTCCAGACGGACAGCATGCACGCCGGATGCAGTTCGGGCTCCATCCAGCAGCCGTCGTACTTCCCTTCCGAGCACATCGGCCACCGTCAGCGTTATAGGCGCAGATTGCACGAGGTGGAAGAAAATGGTCGTGGATGACTGGAAGGGGTTGGGATAGGGAGTTTGCAGCGTGAACCCTGCCGGCAGAGGCTCGCTTATTGAAGTCAGGATCTTACTTGGGGCGACCTCCACGCGTGTCTCATTTCCGATCGAGGTGAGAGGAAGCTCCTCTGCGCCAGCCTCCAGAAAAAAGCGCACGTATCGCATCGACCAGGTTCTGTTCCATTCCTTCAACCGGAATCTCCAAGTGTAATGCAGGCTGTCTCCGGGCCTGAGGATATTGTGGAAACGAGATCGTTCATTTCCCACCGAATCTGGGTCCAACTCCACAAGATCCAGCTGCTCAAGGTGAATTCCCTGCGGATTCACCCAGGTAATGTTGACGGATACTCCATGCAGGTCCCTCGTCCCCGCATTCCAGACTGACCCGATGAGGTTGAACGAGTCAGGGATATATTGCGCGCGCGGCTTGTCGAACTCGAGTCTGGCCACATCCCCTTTGCAGGTGCCGTCGAACCGCGGAATCCCCAGGGAGTCCAGGGTCGCAGCGATCGGCAGCCAGTCGTAGCACTCGATCGGGTTCCCCTCGTCGTCGATGGCGACCGAAGTGAAAAGGGCCGTGCGTCTTGTTCTTCGGTTCTCGACGTCGATAAGCCATTCAAACACTGCACTGTCGCCCGGAACAATGCTGACATCCGTAGCAAGGTTTCGTGGTGAGGGAGAAGCGGGATTCAGATCGAGTCCATCTGGAGGGAAAGAAATGTACACCCGCTTGATGCTTCCGGTCTGATGTGACATGTTCCAGATCACGTACCGCGCTGTGAAGGGATTCGGTTCGACATCGAACCCGTCTACCCGTCGTGAGAGAGAGTCAGGGATCTTCAGGCAGCTCGCAAAAAGCGGCTGCAGTCCGCGGATGCAGGTGGAGCAGCGCACCTCCGTCGAATGGAGCCGCAGGCTGTCCAGGTATGTCCCCGTGACGGTGAAGCGGAACTCCGGCTGCGCTTCGTACCGAAGCCGCGGCACCCAGCGTACGAGCCAGGTCAGCTCCGGCACCGGGGCGCCGATGCGCCATTTTTCCATCCTGGAGGGCATGTAATGCTTCGTCAGGGAATCGCAGGGATCGACCAGCTCAACGTTCGTGGGAAGGATGAGCGTCCCGGTGACATCGGAGGTGGGCGTGTTCCCGTTGTTCACACACGTCAGGCGCACCGTGAACGGATTCGGGATGTACGAGTCCGCCGACTCGTCGAAGTGCAGCGAGTCCGGCGTGTAGCACCGCGGCGCCAGCACCGGCGAGTCCAGCGGCGGGATGATCACCGTCGTCTCGCAGAGCACCGAATCCGCATTCGGCGCCGTCACCCACACGCGGATCACATACTGCTTTTCAATCGTCGTCGGCGGATGTCGCAGCATCCACTGCACCTTGCCCGAGTCCTGCGGGAAAAGCCAGAACGGCTGCAGCGATTTCGTGTATCCATCCGGGGCGTCGTCCCCGGCAAGCTTGAGATCGGGCTGAACAATGATGCGCGCGGAAACTGGGGTTGCAAGCGCCGTCCCGGTGTTCGTCACCGTGACCGTGACCGGGAAGGGCATCGGGGAGTAGCGGACGTTCGCATTGTCCGCCACGAGGACCGGCACGTCGATCATACATGAGAGCCGGGGCTGATGATCCTGTGCGTTCGTGCTGGCGCCGCCGCCGATGGTCAGCAGGATGACGGCAAGAAGGAAATGACACAATCCACCCCGAATGGAACTCCCTGTTTCTGGCTCATCATGATTCACGGCCGTCCTATCCGATGTGTTCACCGGTTACAACACGCGACGAATCCAAAGGTTACGCCACAAAGCAGGCATCGGAAGCTGAAAGAAAAGCCCCAGCTTTTTTTTTCGGACAGCAGTGTCCCGTCCCATTCAGCGAATGATCAGAACTTTCGTCCTCTGAGCATCATCCGCAACCAATCGAAGAAAATAAATCCCCGGCCCTATTGTATCCTCATGAATATATATCTCATGCATACCGGCTGAGAAATGGCACTGAGATACAGTATGCCGCTACTCAGTAGTCGAGGTCCATTCATATGGCGTCGTAGTTCTGAACAGCCCCACGGAAGTGCCGAGGATAAGTCGGTTCCGTGAATCGAGTATGGCACCGGTGATTCTGCCGTACTGCCCGATCTCAAGGTGAATCTCCTTCCAGGTGACACCCGCGTCGGCGCTCAGATAGATATCTGGTCGCTCCCCCATCACGCCAACAATTGTATCGGCGACCGAGATGAACCATCGAAAATGCATGTCGTCGCGCTGCTTACTCCATACTTCCCAATTCTCTCCTGAATCAGTGCTGCGCAATAGCTCCGAAGGCGTCATGCAGAGGATTGTGCGACCAGACGTGGTGACATTGTTGAGCCATCGCACCGAGAGGAGGTCACGCCATTCCCTTGAATCATCGTCCCGAAAGAACAGTGTGTCGTTTCGAACCACATAAATGCCGCACGGAGCTACGTGGATGTCACGCGCCTCGCTGAACATGGCTTCAGTCGACCAGATGTCACCTCCGTTGGTGCTGAGGTTATTCTCACGGCCACTCGTAAACACATGCATCGCTCGTCC
>CAZWNO010000229.1:0-2896 GCA_964635845.1 uncultured Chromatiales bacterium | reverse complement strand
CCGCGTGCCTGGACGAAGCCGATGTTCTCCCAGCGACCGGTCGCTTCATCGCTGCGTTCGATACCGAAACCGTAGGCATTCGACTCGCTCTCGGTGCGCCAGGAGAGTTCGACGCCTTTTGCGACGCCCACTGCTGTGAGGTTGGACAATGTCACGGGAAACTTTCCGTCGGGATCAAAGCGGGTGATGAAGATATCCCTGTTTTGCGGCCTGGTGTACGGCTGCTTCCAGATCAAGGTATCCTGCCAGGCGTTGAATACGGGGAAATCGTGGCTGGACAGGACGCCATGCCGGTCGCTGGCCGCATCGTTTATCCGATCATACGACGTACCCCCGAGGTATGTTGCCCATAGGCGCGAGCCCGCACTGTCGAATTTGACGATGAATCCATCTTCTGGATAGGGCTCGGGGAGGGGATCGGGCATTTGGGGCTGTACAGCATTGTGCGTCGGGAAATCGCGGCTTGAAGTCCTTCCTGTCAGATACATATTGCAGTCACCATCGCATGCAATTCCTCTTATGCCTTTGTCACTGCCGCTGCCGCCGTAATAGGTACCCCATATCAATCTGCCACTTCTGGAGTACTTCACCAGGTACGCGTCATCAGACCCTCCAGCGAATGTACCCTGATGAGCCCTGTAGACGGGAAAGTCGGCGCTTTTTGTTTTTCCACGGAAACAGATATTGCCCGCAGGATCGAACTGTACGCCAGCACCATAATCCCGTTCACTCCCGCCATGGTAGGTTCCCCATTGCATCACACCGCTGCTATCGAAGAGGGCGAGATACGCATCGGTGCCACCGCCTCCGATGGCAGGTTGCCGCGCATTCCTGATTGGCGTGCCGCCCATGGAGGTTCCGCCTATGGTGAAATACCCCTGTCGATCTACCGCAATATTGACCGATTGGTACATCTCTTCGTTGCTGCCGCCCAGATACGATGAATAAATCGGCTGGCCCAAGGGAGTCATCTTGAGGTAGTAATAATCATGACCCCCGCCGTACACCGGTTGTCGCGGACGGAGCATCGGCAGGTCCAGGCTTTCGGTAACTCCCACGACGACGATATTTCCTGCCGGGTCCGTGCCGATGCCTACGATGTTGTCAAAGGAACTTCCACCGAAGTACATAGCCCACAGCCTCATTCCAGAGGTGTTGAACTTCGCCAGGTAGCCATCGGTCTGGCCGTTGTTTCGTTTCATGTACGCCGTGGAGTCCACCGGAATATTGCCGCTATATGTTGTCCCGGATAAAATGGTGCATCCGGTAGTATCGGTTGTACAGTCCGGGTCATAATCGGACCCTTGGCCACCGAAAAATGTGGCCCAGAGGAGCGTTGCCGAACTGTCGAATCGGAGAACAAAGGCATCCGGCGATCCTGCTATCGTATCCTGCCAGGCATTGAGCACCGGGAAATCGGGACTATCGGTCCCCCCGGCCACGGAAACCGAACGGGAACTATCCATGGTAATTCCTGAAGGATCGTCGATATCACTTCCACCGAAGTATGTCGAGAAGAGATCGATGACCACTGTCTGTGTCGGAGTTTGCAATGCGACATTGATCTGAACACGATTTGCAGACTGCCGGTAGGAGGAAGCGATCTGTTCGAGTGTGTTTGTTGCTTTCCCCGTTCGAAAATATGTGAAGGGCTTCTTCTCTTTGATATACCCCTCCGGCCACCGCACGAGAAGCGATCCGTCGGGCATGGCTTCTATGTTTTCCGCGCCGTCGTAGCGCAGGCGTATGTCTTCCACGCGACCGCCGGGACGCACTTCGAACTCCCATTTCATGCCGTCGCGCGCGGCGTGAAGGATCAGGTCGATGTTGTCGTACAGGTTCACGTAGCGCAGCTCCCGGTAGCCGGGGACTTTCGTGATGCCGTCGGGACAGTGCGCGAGGTAGAAATTGTGATACTCCGGCACCTTGTCCGAAGCAACGATCCGGGCTTCCGGATTGCCGCCCTCGAACATCGTGCCGATGCGGTAGAGCCGCGCGCCCTCGGGAGATTTGTTCGGATCGAACGAGCCTTCCGCTTCGCTTCCCGTATCGCCCGTTGCCTCGCTTACGCCATTCTCGTCGTCCTTTTCCCGCGACGCAAAGACCGTGTACCATCCCTGTGGCGTGACGTACAGCCGCGCGCCCTTGACGAAGGCGTAGTATTTCACATCCGTCGCCGCCTCTCCTCGCGTGGTGACGATCTGCCCGCGATTCTCGAAAAAGCCTGTCCCGAAATGCGCGTCCACGCTCCTCGCGGCGGGTTTGCGGGAGGGTTCATCGTGACGCGCATGGGCCGGGATGGAAAAGACGAGGAGAAGCAGCAGTAGCACGTTAAAGGAACGTATCGATGGCGACATGGCGGGACTCCTTTGCTCAATCGGTATGCGGGAATAACACATGATCTATCGCGACCTTCGCCTTCAATGATTCCGGGTACGACTTGCGGTTCTTCTTCATCGTTGCTCCTGTTCCTTGGACTGAAAATGTAGCTTAAGTTGCTGTCCAAAAACAGGGGGTAACTTCAATCCCCTATAAAAATAGGTACTAACACCTATTGCAATGGCGCTGGTGGATTGCTATTCTGGACATGAATCCACCATTGGAGCCTAGCAATGAGAGCGCTTGAGCGTACGAATCCCGAACACGGGTATGATCCAGCCACTGAAATTGGTTGTCAACGCCGATAACGCTATAAGGTCGATACTGATCCGTCGAAGAGCCGCCATGTTCGCTTCGGTGGGACAGTTCGGGAAGCGGCTTGTCCTGTTCTATCGTAAGGCAGGTAATGTATCTGCGTGATAGCGAACATTATTGTGTTGTCTGAGTTGAAGCGCACTACTTCAAAATCAGCCCTCGCCTCGTGATTCGCACCTCCCCCACCGATAGCGTGAACAGA
>CAZWNO010000228.1:0-2929 GCA_964635845.1 uncultured Chromatiales bacterium | reverse complement strand
AGGCGGGGAGCGATGATCCCGGGAATCGGGAAACATCTCGCTCCCCGCTTATTGCATATAGCGTACAGCAGTTGAAACCCCAAGACTCAATGTGGAGAGCAGGATTGCGTCTCCAGCGCGAGATTCTCTCCTCCCTCAATTCTCCCTACTTAGCAGTCTGCCTCAAGCGGACTCTCGGGCGTTGTGATTCTGGATATACTTGACAATCGCATCCGCAACTGGTAGATTCGCGGGAAGGATTCGATACCTCGCCGACGGATCTCGGGGTCAGACCAACGTGAGTCCAGGAATGTATATGCTCGTGGTCCGCACAGCCGAGTTTGTGCGTACCGGAAAGGTGATCGTGACGAGATGAGAGACGGACAATTTGGAGCGGCGGCCTTCGTGATGATGCTCCTGCTTTTATTCCAAGCCGCGGAACCGACGACCGCCGCCGCCCAGGAACGGGATTGGGAGATCTTGACGTTTTTCGGAGGAAAGGGATCGAGCACCGTTGCTTTCTGGTTCCTGTACGACGCGAAACGCGACCGATTCATCATCGGTGGAAGGACAGAGGAGCAGGATCTGCCGGTCACACCGGACGCGATGAAGGCCCGCAAGACGGATCCTATGGACGGTTTCATCGCCGTATTCAACGGCGATTGCAGTGAATTGATATACAGCAGTTATATCGGAGGATGGCATAACGATGCGGTTTCCGAAGCCATCATTTTGGATGATGACCGCATTCTCCTAGCAGTGGGGACATATTCGGATAATCTTCCCACGACTGGGACAGTATGGTCCAGGAAGCCCTCAGGAATATGGCTCGCTGTGTTATCGTTAGAAACCTTCGAAATACTTCACTCCGGGTACTTCAGAGGATCGACCGATGACTCCGTCGATCGAGTGCTTCTCGGTTCGAACGGCAAGATCATCATGACGGGCAGCACCAAGTCTCTCGATCTGCCCGTGACTCCCGGTGCCTTCCAGCACGAGAAAGGCGGCAACGCCGATCACAATAATGCATTCATTGCCGTTTTCGATTCGATGCTTAATCTAACCTTCTGCAGTTATCATGGTGGTACGCTAGGCGACGGTGAGGACGCGTGGGAAGGCCTTGCGGAAACGGAGAAATACATCGTCTTCACCGGCACGGTGGCATCGCCCGACATGCCTGTAACCGACGACGCGTACCAGAAAACGTACGCCGGCGGCTGGTCCGACGCCTACATGGTCGCGGTTTCGAAGGACAGCATGAAACGCGTCTATTCGACCTATCTCGGGAGCAGCGTCCGGGGTGGAAACAGTCTCGGCTTCGAGGCGGACGACGGGTTCCACGAGGTCGTATCTGTCGGGAACAACCGCGTCGTCTTCGTCGGATTCACGAACGGCGGCGATTTCCCCACGACAACGAATGCCTGGCAACCGAGAATAGCCGACGACACATCCGCGATCAGCGGCGATATCGTCATCGCGGTGTTCTCCATTCCCGAACGGAGATTCGAACAGATCACTCATCTCGGCGGTGTCGATTTCGATTACGCGAAATCCGCGATTTTCGACAGCGGCCGACGGGAGGTCCTGATCGCCGGTACGACGGCCTCGACGGATTTTCCATTGATCGAACCGCGTTCGTGCGAATGCAACAAACGAGGCGTGCTTGTCGGTTATAACGTCGATTCCCTGCTCCCGAAACGATCACGCTCCTTCGCGGATATCGTGAGTAACGAGATCCAGACCATCGTTCCCCTGCCGGATGGAAGACTCGCCTTCTGCGGCAAGACGTACGGCAATCCCAACCAATCCGTCGTTCCAGTGCGATCCACTGGATTCCAGACGGTGCGGGGCGGCGCATCCGATGTGATCATCGGGATTCTGCGCGACAAATCCACTTCGGTTGGATCGCTTGTCGGCATGGCTGGCGACCACACCCTGCAAATCCACCCCCAGCCAACGCGCGGCGAACTGCGGTTCGCCGTCGAAGGGAGAGGGAATGCGGAGGCGCTGCTGTTCGATCTGCTCGGCCGGAAGGTGATCGAACTCCCGCTCGCCGGAGACGGGACAACAATTCGTGGAGCGATGGGACTTGGAGACGTGAGTCCTGGAATGTATGTACTCGTGGTCCGTACCGCCGATATGGTGCGTACCGGAAAGGTAGTTGTGACGAAATGACAGACGGAATTTCGCATAGGGATTGGGTATTCAACGAGTCCGATCAGCCGATGGTCCTTCCAGGGGGGGGGATACACCTTTCTCACCGACAGGGATGCACTGGGGGGCACCATTGCGGGCCTCCTGCCCTATGTCCGTTGCTCCCCTCATACGAGCGGCAGCTACAACGCCTAACTGCACTCCGTTCATGATCGAGGGCAAGTTCAGTGTCGTTCGATAACATGCTGCATAGGAGAACGTGAGCGTTCTTTCCTATCCTTTCGCTTTCTGTCCTGATTTTTGTTGCACATTTGTTACTCGCTTCGCCGTAACTCCTTTGATAGTACCAAAACGAAGAATCATGGACTAGGAGCGCCATAGTCCCGCGAAGCGGGACGACGGCGGGCGCGGTAGGCTGTAGGCAGTAGGCGGGGAGCGATGATCCCGGGAATCGGGAAACATCTCGCTCCCCGCTTATTGCGTATGGCGTACTGCAGTTGAAATCCCCGGGACTCAATGTGGAGCGCAGGATTGCGTCTCCCGCTCAAGACTTTCTCATCATACACTCTTCCCAACTCAGTCAGAGCGCCTAAGGTGGACGCCCCGGGATTCCCTCCCGGGCGCTGTGGTTACTTTGTGGCCCTCGCTACTTCAGAACCACTACTCGCTCGTTTGCGACCAACTGCCCATCGGTTAAAGTCAACTGGTAATTCCCTGCAGGGAGATTTTCAGGAAGATCAAGCATGACGCTCGTTTGACCTTGCGGAACGTTCATCTTCCCTTGCGCAACGATTTG
>CAZWNO010000227.1:0-2979 GCA_964635845.1 uncultured Chromatiales bacterium | reverse complement strand
TCAGGTCGATGTTGTCGTACAGGTTCACGTAGCGCAGCTCCCGGTAGCCGGGGACCTTCGTGATGCCGTCGGGACAGTGCGCGAGGTAAAAATTGTGATACTCCGGCACCTTGTCCGAAGCAACGATCTCGACATCGGGATTGCTCCCCTCGAACATCGTGCCGATGCGATAAAGCCGCGCGTGCTTGGGGGGGTTGTTGGGATCGAACGAGCCTTCCGCTTCGCTTCCCGCATCACCCGTTGCCTCGCTTACGCCATTCTCGTCGTCCTTTTCCTGCGACGCAAAGACCGTGTACCATCCCTGTGGCGTGACGTACAGCCGGGCGCCCTTGACGAAGGCGTAGTACCTCACATCCGTCGCCGCCTCGCCGCGCGTGGTGACGATCTGCCCGCGATTCTCGAAGAAGCCCGTGCCGAAATGCACGTCCATGCCCTTCGCGGCGGGTTTGCGGGAGGGTTCATCGCCACGGGCATGGGCCGGGATGGAGAGCACGAGGAGGGAAAGGAGAAATATGAAACGCGGAACGGCGGAGAGTGGCACTCGATGCATGGCGGACTCCAGGACCTGTCGGGCAAGTTTGGACAGGACTAGATTATAAACACATCATGATCCTGCGGGTTACATTGTCCGGTAATTTTCTTTTTATCCTTCCGTTTCGTACCATTCAGACAGGAACGATGTCCGTCAAGACCTCCTGTTGTCTTCCAGGCGATATGCGCGGAGGATCACCGCAGCGTCAATGCGGCGACGGGAATCGTTCCATATTTGTCATAACCGGGTCATCCTGCCACTTTTGCGTCGCTTTACTTCGCGAGCATCAGTTGCATCGTACTTTGCGACGATTCCCCGTGAAGCACCGCGAGATAGCTGCCCGAGGCCAAGCGTCCCGCATCGAATGTAAAGTCGTGTGTTCCTGCTCCACGGAATCCATCGGCGAGCACGGCCACTTCCCTGCCAAGCGCGTCGGTGACGATCAGCCGGATTTTCTGCGCTTCGGTCAGTGTCACGGTAATGCGAGCGACGGGGTTGAACGGATTCGGGTACACAGCAGTGATCGCACAGGTGGCATCATCGGGGATGTGTTGAGTCGTTTGCTCCGACATGGCAGGCTGTGGACGCATTCCGCCACGCGTGCGGTATTGCTCTATCATGTCCGCTATCCGGCTGGCGCCGGCGGCAGGTCGCTTGCCCATCTCCGAACATCCGACGGAATCGGCCATGAGTTCCGCGAGATTGTCGAATACAGATCCGTTGTAATGATCGATGTGCGAGTCGTTGTTCCACCAGACCTCGCGGAAACCACCGTACGTGTAGTAATCCAACTGGCCTTGCGATGTGACCGGATCGAAAATGCTGTTGAATCCGCCGAGCGTGACCATCTGGCTCTGCCCGTCCATGTATTCGGATCCCAGGTCGAAACGGCTGATCAATGGCGACCACACGTTGTACGTGTTGTCCATGATGCAGTTGTAACCGCGTGGTTCGACTGCCAGGATTCTGTCGACATCCGCCGGAGTGTTCGGATCCGCCTGGAGGTCATCGATCCACCATCCCTTGATCTTCGCGGTATCCTGATCGGTTCCGCACAGAAAAATGCCGTAGTCTTCGTTGCTCTCCACAACCGACTCCCGGAGCGTGGTCCAGTACGTGCCGCCGCGCACGATGATCCCGGCGCCACTTGCACCGCCCGAGCTGATGTAATTCTCGCCGGAGAAGAATTCCTGCTGTCGGGAGGATGAGGTTGGTTCGGTGTGTCATGTTGCTGCTCCAGGATTGTGTAAAACAGTGATTCGAATCACCCAGTAATGCACCGGCGCCTGGTGCATTTTGACCGGGATCGAGAATACATCGCCTGGAGAATACTTTACGTTCCCCAATCGTAAGAAGGGTTTTGACAAAAATCTATAGGGAGCAACAGCTCCCTTAATAAATATTATTCGCGTAATATGTTCTCTTCCCGGACATTTTGATATTATGGTCCGGAAGTCGTAAAATGCAACCTCATTCGGAACATATCTGGAGGTCGTCATGAGAAGGAATGTTCGTTTCGCTTTGAATATTGCGGCTCTGTCGTTCGTACTCATCCCTCGATCAGCAGCACAAACCGATCCCCGCATCACCTCCTCGCCGATCCCCAGCGCCATCGCTGGAAGGGCATACGTATATACGGTCACGGTAGAGGGCACTGCTCCGATGACGTACGAATTGAAGGTGAAGCCGCAGGGAATGTCGGTCAGCTCGGACGGTCTCGTCGGCTGGTGGCCCGAGCGGAAGGATGCGGGCGAGCATCCGGTGCATCTCGTCGTCACGAATTCCGTCGGGTCGGACGAACAGCAGTTCACTGTGGACGTGATGACACCTCCCATCATCGACGCGATCTCCGAGCAACATGCGAATGTCGGAAAGCAATTCTCGTACCAGGTCACGGCCGATGCCCGTCCGGATCCCGATTACGATCTCGTGGAAGCTCCGGCGGGAATGTCTGTCACGCTCGCCGGTTTGATTACGTGGACTCCGACCGCCGATCAGGTGGGTACGCATTCGGTGCAGGTGCGCGCGCAGAGCAAGGCGGGAAGGGAAACGAAGCAGTTCAACGTCGAAGTTGCGACCTCTACGGGGGTCCCGGAGACGGGACCCGTGAAGTCGTTTCGACTGCTCTCCGTGTATCCACAACCTGCCTCGAACTCGGTGACAGTGTCCGTGAAAAGCTCGTCGTACGGGCTCCTGTCGGTTGAAGTGTTCGACATTCTCGGTCGGCTCGTACGTCGGGAGCTGCACATCGCCGGTCCTGGAGCGTCCACGACATTTACGTTATCGACGTCCGGTCTTGATTCCGGAATCTATCTGATGAAGGTGAGCGGGCGAAATGGCGCAAAAGACCAGCGTATTGTAATGGTAACAAAGTAAGAGGAGATAAATCTCCTCTGACGCGGTCAAAGTTTTTTTTCAGGAAATCATTCTCCAGCTTCAGACGGCCG
>CAZWNO010000226.1:0-2996 GCA_964635845.1 uncultured Chromatiales bacterium | reverse complement strand
CACGGCCGGGACCTGTGAACATCGAGCTATTTGACCTTCTGGGCCGCAGGAGGGCGGTGGTGTGGGATGCCGATTTTGCTGCCACACGAAGAACCGTGCAGTGGTCCACCTCCGGACTCGAGCGCGGAGTGTACGTGCTGCGGATGGTGACGGGGGATGGCGTGACCAGCGGGAAGGTGGTAGTTGATTGAAGCAATCCGGCATACTCTCTTTTGCCGCACAACTGAAAATCCCGTATTTCCTACTGAAGTCCGAACAGGTCAATCCGGGCGTGATTTCTGAACAACCTGAGGAAGTATAATGCAGCCGAATATCTCCATGCGGGTGACGCATTTGAGCGGATTGCCGCTGTTTCTGGCTCTGTTCGCAGCGGGGATGGTTTCCCACATGATTGCCCAGAACAATTCCGACTGGGTGCTACGCTACGAGGCACCGGGGAAATACGATCATCCGACGGACATAGCTTTTCTCGATGACGATCACGCGATCGTGACCATCAATCACGGCGTCCTGGTTACATCAGACGGTGGTACGACCTGGCGGCGCGAACTGATGACGGAGGATACGGTGTTGTTCAGTATCCCCATGACTTCGGTCGCCGTGCAGAACAGCAGTACCGCGTGGGTATGCGGGTGGTTCGGCGCACTGTATCGCACGATGGACAACGGCGCGACCTTCGAAGACAGAAGTCTCAACAGGATGTTCCACTCGGAACGCGTGTATTTCCTTGATGAGAACATCGGCTGGATCGCGGGCGATTCGGTTGAAAGGGGTTCAGGAAAAGGCCTCCTTCACAAAACAACCGACGGGGGCGAGAACTGGTCGATACAGGCGCGTTTCCCGTTTGATCCCGCCAGCGCGATGTACTGGATCACGTGGACCGACATCGATTTCGCCGATCAGCTCCATGGTTGGATGGTAGGCCAGAAGGGCGGCATGGCGCGTACGATCGATGGCGGCGATACCTGGTTGGAATTCGACGAAATGGCGGATGCGGAAATGTTTTGCGTCTCGGCGCTCAGCGCCGATCATGTCCTGATGGGAGGCGAGAGACAGATTTTTCTCGAATCACAGAATGCCGGGTCCTCATGGACACGTCGGGGAGTTCCCCCCGGCATCGGCATATTCCATGACATCGACATGTACGACGCATTCGACGGATATGTCGCCGGCAAAGGACTGACCACCTGTATGGCGCGCACGACGGACGGCGGTGTTACATGGAATCCCGACACACTGGTGTCCGGCGAATGGCGGAGAGTGAATGCAGTGACACGTGCGCCGGACGGCACATTCTGGGCCGTGACCTATGAAGGCGAAATTTTTGAACGCACCGGACACACGACCGCCGTCGTCGACGATGCAGCAGGACCGCGCACAACATCCTGCACGGCGTTCCCCTCGCCCCTCTGGACGGGAAGAACACTCACTCTGGAGATCTCCCTACCGATCGCGGGTGCCGTGCGTGCCGATCTGTATGACATTACCGGGCGACATGTGCGCGTGTTGTGCGACGGCTTCCAGCAGGCAGGTAGCCATACACTCAACACCCCGCGCATCGATCTTTCACCGGGGATGTACGTCATCCGCTTTCGTACGAACGATGGTGTTCAGATCGTGAAACTGCCGGTGATGCCGTGAAGCTGCGGATTCTCTTTCATCCGGGAAGTCGTTCTCCCTTTGTCTCCACCCGAAAATCCCGTATTTTCCACAGAAGTCTGAACAGTTCAAACACGAGCGAAGTGTTCAGAATATTTTTCTGAACAGTTGTTGCGGCTTCACCAAGTCATTGATATTATTACGCTCCCGTAGCTCAGGCGGATAGAGCATCTGCCTTCTAAGCAGGCGAAATAGATTTTTTTCGTAAATTGTTTTCAATAGCTTACAGGAATTCGGAACAAAGTAAGTGCGAATATTCGGAACAAAAAAATGTCGATATCCTAACAAAATCTACATCCATGTTCCGTTAGCAAATTAGCAGATGGTCGTTTTATTGGGCTGTATTCGACAGTCGATGTTCCGAACGATGGGGGCAGTTTCTCTATTGTACTGTCTACTGAGTTCTGCCGCCGAGGCTTACTTCTGCTGATTGGCGGAAGACAATTCTGCGTGTTTGTTGCTTCACAGACGCTGAACTAGTGGGAGTTTCGCTGAGTACTAGCTCCCTCAGTGTCCCTATTCCCATCTTCATCCCAGCTCCCCTCCCCCCACCAGCACCCGGCAGTGCTGATCACTTCTGTTATGGTTTCTTGTACACGTTCAAACCGATCTTAACTTCCTCTTTACCCTCGACCGACTGATTGCCCTCGGTGCTGGCGATGATCACAGATTTTCCGGACGAGGAGAGTCCGAATTCCTTCGATAGATCGACCTTGATGGTGAGGATGTTGCCGTCCAGCGTCATCTCGATGTTTTTCATGGTACCTCCGATTTGTTGGTGATTGTATCGTGAATCTATGAAGATTCTGCTTCGTTTGCCTCCTCAGACTGAGCCTCCCAGCCTTGTCGCCATCCGCTTTGCCAGTTCCTCGATGTCCTCTCGCCTTGCCAGTACCTCCAGCCATTCGCTCGGAATCGCTTCGACTCGGTATATCAGCCCAGCCAGTCCACCGGTGACAGCGGCAGTGGTGTCCGTGTCATCGCCAAGATTCACGGCAGTCAGCACAGCATCCTTGAAGCTGTCAGTAGTCAGTAGGCACCAGATGCTGGCTTCCAAGGTGTGCACGACGTAGCCACTACTTTGGATCTCATCCTCAGGAAGAACCGAAATGGTTCTTTCGAGAAGACGATTGAAGTGCTGGATCTCAGACTCATTGACACCCACCGAGGAGAGGAAGGGAGGGATGACCTTCTGAAGTTGCCGGTACGCCTCGAACTTGTCGATTCCATCAAGAAGGAGTCTGGCGAACTCCAGATAGTAGAAGCAAGCAATGACGCTTCGGATGTGTCCATGGGTGATGGCACTAACCTGCCTTGTCCACGAGAACCGTTCCTCG
>CAZWNO010000225.1:0-3011 GCA_964635845.1 uncultured Chromatiales bacterium | reverse complement strand
GCTGCCTCCTTTTCTGGGAATGTACTCAATGACTAACATTCATGCTGGACCAGTTGTTGGGGGGCAGATCAGGCCAATCGCAACGGGAAATCCCAAAGACCATAATGAATCAATTACGTACAGGAACAGGAGAGAGCCAGACATCCTGGCAACATCCACGATTGTCCAGCAGCCCCCCCCGGAAGTGTTGAATTGTTGCATGCAATTTGGGGCGTGTGTGTCTATTGGTAGAAGCCAACCGGTCGCGGCAGTGCCTTGTATGCCGGTTTCTTCATCACCATGTCAATGATCATGCGAACCAATTCGTCCAAGGGCTTGTGGCGTTCATCCTGAGGTCCAGTACAGTCATCCCACTTTACCTGGTAATAGCGATTCCTGGTGATGATGAAGAGCAGGCGCGTGCGATGACGGACGCGTACCTGCTCGACGCCCGTAGCTGCCCGTGCGAGATCCAACGTGGCGATCACATCCTCTGACTTCATTGAGGTGCACAGGCGCCAGGCGACGATGTAGCGTGAGAAGTCGTCGATCACCGTCGAGAGATAGTACCATCCCCATCCCGTCACCTTCAGATACGTGAAGTCCGTCTGCCAGAGTTCGTGGACAGCTTTCGTTGGTTGGGAGAAGCGATCCGATGCGGAGATGACGATGTACGCCGGGCTGGTGATCAGATTATAAGCCCTGAGAATACGTTACACGCTGGATTCCGATATGAAGTACCCTTCCGTATCGGTAATGTGCCGGACCAGTTCCCGTGTAGTCTTTTCCAGATGCTCCCGGGCGACTTCGACACCATGTTCGCGGACTCCTTGGGGAATCCGGTTCCAGAACCGACATGGTCCACAGGATAATGACAGAAGGACGTTCCGTGATGCCAGATCCCCGTGCAAATATGGGTCTATTCGTCGGTTCAGAGAACTCTCCTTTGACCGGCTCCAGATCGATGTCGATGATTTTACCGCACTTCAACCTGTTCATTTCGGCCACGCGGCGGTCGGTGTTGGCGAAGCAGGCATTCTGTATGGTGCTGCATCGGTATCGGGTCTCATGCCGGACGCCTTATGTCCATTCACCGTCGGTCGCATCTCCAAGCGCCAACCTCGACTCCGAAATGCCGAGGGCTTCCTCTGAAATCCAGCATCCGGATACCGTGCCGCTCACCGGCGATAACAGCGGGTCAACGATACACGGTCATCAACGCCATGACTGCGGTAACCTCGGTCTCGATTCTGCTCATATATAATCCTGACGGTAGACCAGTAGCGTCGAATTGCATCGCATGGCTGCCCGCGGACTGCCAGGCATCGAGGATGGTGGCGACGGTCCTTCCCAACAGATCGTGCACGGTAAGACGTATGTGGCCCTCGTGAGGGAGGGAAAACCTGATCGTCGTCGCACCGTGATATGGGTTCGGATAGTTCTGCAGGAGGAGACTCCTCTCAGGTGCCGGCTCTACATCACCCGTTCCTGTGACGGTATTGCCAGAAGGATTCCGTTTGTAGTAGATCTCACCGGAATCCGAGTCGCGCCTGTCCATCCATACGACGTGAACCGCGTCCTTCGCCGCCGCAACGGTAGGGCACTCGGCGGAGGCACCGGCGTTCGTGAGACGGGTATCCGCGTCCCAGGTCGTTCCTGTGTCCGTCGACCGCTTGTAATAGATCTCGTTGTTTCCGTCACGCGTGTCCTGCCAGACCACATGGAGGATCGCACCGTTCACACATATGGAAGGCCAATCGGCATCATCCACATCATCTGTCAGACACGTTTCGGCTTCCCATGTCACACCTCCATCCATTGAGCGGAGATGATAGATATCACCGTTTCCGTTACGAGTATCATTCCATACGACATGCACACAGGAATCTGATACGGCCACCGAGGGCAGCTGGGAGATATACCCGTTATTCGTGAGTCGCTCGTCACCTTCCCAGGAGTGTCCGCCATCAGTCGATCGCCGGTAATACAGCTCCAAGTTTCCGACACGGACATCATTCCATACCACGTGAACGCACGAATCCGAAACTGCTACTGAAGGATTGTATGCATACACGTTCGCAGTACCCACGGATAGCTGCGTGTCTTCACCCCATACAAGGCCTCCGTCCGTCGAATGCTTGTAAAAAACCTGCGGGACTCCTGTCCGGGAATCCCGCCAGACGAGGTGGACCATTGATCCGGTCATGGCCAGGCATGCGGTCCCTGCAAGCACGCCTTCATTCGTGAGCCTTACATCCTCCCCCCAGTGTTCGCCGGCATCGCTCGACCGTTTTCCGTATATCTCGTTTTCGCCGCTGCGCTGGTCATTCCACGCCACGCACACCAAGGCGCCCTGAACGGCGATACATGGCGTGGATGAATACGACGTGTCATTCGTCAATCGGACATCCGTTCCCCAGAGCGTACCTCCGTCCGTCGAGCGCTTGTAATAGATCTCATTGTTCCCGTCACGGCTGTCCCTCCAGACCACATGCACAGTATCACCGGAGGCGGCGATGGACCATGGACAGGTGGTGACGAAGACCGAACTGGCTGTATCACTGGTCAACCGTTGGTCCGGTTGCCACTGGGCACAGACGGTGGATGAGAGAAAGACAAGCAGTCCGAGGATGAGAACAACGTGCGTGTGGAAGGTGGCGAGTCTCCGGTAGTCTCGTATCGCGTGAATCGGAGTCATGATAGTTTTCCTTCTTTCCATTGTGTTGAATCTGTATCCAGCCCTAGTGTCATGTCACGCATCATATGTCGAATAAAGTCACTTTATCTTGAGCAGCGCATCTGCTGTCGAGAATTGCCAATCGATAACGGCATTCTTGTTGTTGCGACTTGCCTCCCAGGCGGCCACTTCGTTGCGCATCATATCGATCGAACCGATTCGCCTGTCAAGGCATTGCCGGTGCAACACATTCAATTCGATTTCCGCCATGTTGGGCCAGGAACGGTGCTTCGGAGTATTGATGAATTCGAAACGGCCCCAAAGAGCTTTCGCCAAGGGCGGATCGAAGGTTTCA
>CAZWNO010000224.1:0-3024 GCA_964635845.1 uncultured Chromatiales bacterium | reverse complement strand
TCGGGTTATGAGCCCGACGAGCTACCAATTGCTCCACCCCGCGGTGGATTATCAATATACGCAAGCGGCGCCGGGATTGCAAGGAGAATCGGAAAAATCCTGCGCGGCATGCGCGCGCTATGCGCCGCTACGCCTCCTCGTCGATGCTCACCGGCGCGCTCTTGCGCGCGATGTAGGTGTACAACGCCGGGATGACGAAGAGGGTGAGCACGAGAGAGAACAGCAGTCCGCCGATGATCACGATGCCCATGGGCACGCGGCTGTTCGCGGTGCCGTCGAGGGATATGGCCACGGGCACTGCGCCCAGCATGGTGGCCATGCTCGTCATCAGGATGGGACGGATGCGGTCGACGGAGGCGTGGATCGCCGCGGACATGATGTCCTCGCCTTCGAGCCGCTTCTGATTTGCGAATTCCACGATCAGGATTCCGTTCTTGGTGACGATGCCCACCAGCACGATGATTCCGATCTCGCTGAAGATGTTCAGCGTCTGTCCGAGGGCCCACAGGGACAGCAGGGCGCCGGCGAGGGCGAGCGGCACGGTGATCATGACGGTGACCGGATCGCGGAAACTCTCGAACTGCGCGGCCAGCGTCAGGTAGATGAGCACGAGCGCGAAGAGGAACACCCAGATCAGGTTCGACGAACTCTCCGCGAAATCCGCTGACGCCCCTGCCAGGGAGGTGAGGAAGGTCTCGTCGAGGGTCTTCGCGGCGATCTCGTCCATGGCGGCGATGCCGTCGCCGAGCGTGTACCCGGGCGCGGGGGATGCGGAGATCGTGGCGGATGAATAGCGGTTGTAACGCAGCAGCTGCGGCGGGAGGCTCCCGTAACGCAGACGCAGCAGGTTGCCGAGCGCTATCATCTCCCCGGAGGAGGATCGGATCTGAATGTTGGTGATATCCTCGGGCTCGCGGCGCTGGGACTGCTCCGCGTGCGCAAGCACGAAGTACTGCTTGCCGTCCCTGATGAAATACCCGATGCGCTGTTCACTGAAGTAAGTCTGGAGAATCTCGGCGATGTCACGGACGCTGACGCCCAGATCGAAGGCCCTGTCGCGATCGATGTCGATGATCAGTTCCGGCCGGGTGAAGCGGAGATCTATATCGACGACTTCGAAGGCGGGATGCGCCTTCGCGGCGCGCATGAACGCGGGGATGAACTTCTCCAGCTTCTTCAGGTCGGTGGCCTGGAGCACGTACCGCACGGGCAGTCCGGACCTGCCTCCGCCCGCGCCCGCGATCGTGGGATCCTGGAGCGCGTAGGTCTGCGCCATGCTGTACGTCCTGAGCCTGCGGTTCAGCTCCGCCACCAGCTCCATCTGCGTCTTGTCCCTCTCCGCGGGCGGTTTGAGCATCAGGCGGATGAATCCTGCGTTCGTGGATCCGCCGCCGCCGAAGCCCGGCGCGGTGACCGCGACAAGATTCTCCTTTTCCGGCAGCGTGTCGACGAACTGGATGAGTCTCCCCTGAAACTCGTCCATCATCGGAAACGTCGTGCCCTCGGGCGCGGTCGACATCAGGCGGAGCGCGCTCTTGTCGTCGAGGGGCGCCAGCTCCGTCTGCATCGTGGCCATCAGCACGCCGATGATCACCGCCGAGACGAGCACGATTGGAATCGCGAGGTGACGCACACGCATGAACGACGCCAGCCAGCCCGGATATCCGGCAAGGACGAAATCGATGGGCCAGTGAATGTGCCGCAGCCAGCGGTACTCCCTGGTCTCCTGCTTCAGCATGCGGGAAGACATCGTCACGGTGAGCGTCAGCGAGATGAACATGGAGATGAGGATCGAGCCGGCCACGACCATGGCGAATTCCCGGAACAGCCTTCCCGTCAGGCCGAGCATGAAGAAAATCGGGAGGAAGACGCAGATCAGCGTGATGGTGGTCGAGATGATCGCGAAGAAGACCTGGCGGGAACCCTTGAACGCCGCCTGGATGGGATTCATTCCATGCTCGATCTTGGCGTAGATGTTCTCCATCATCACGATGGCGTCGTCGACCACGATGCCCGTGGCAAGCAGCAATCCCAGCAGCGTCAGCACGTTGATCGAGAAGCCCGATGCGTACAGGAAGATGTAGCCGCCGATCAGCGAGATGGGAATCGCGACAATAGGGATGATCGTTGTCCGCACGTTTCTCAGGAAGATGAAAATGATGGCGACGACCAGGATGAACGCCTCGAGGATCGTCGACTTCACATCGCTGATCGACTTGCGGATGCTGCCGGTGATATCGAGACCGGTGCCGATCGTGATATCCGCGGGAATTTCCTTCTTGAGCAATTCCACGCGGCGGTAGACTTCGTCAACGATTTCGATATAGTTCGAGCCGGGCTGCGGCTGCACCGCCACGCCGACCATGGGAATGCCCCCGTTCCCGCGCATGATGGACTTCTCGTTCAGCGCTCCCAGCTCGGCGTGGCCGATGTCCTTCAGACGGATGATCGTGCCGGTGCGGTCGGCGATGACGAGGTTGTCGAATTCCTCCTCGGTATTCAATCGTCCGTAGGTCTGTATCGTCAGGTAGCGGCGGTCGCCCTCGACCTGCCCCGAGGGGAGTTCGATGTTCTGCGCGGCGAGGGCGGTGCGCACATCGACCGGACTCACGCGCAGTGCGTTCATCCGCTCGACGTCCAGCACCAGCCGCATCGCGTACTGCCTGCTTCCCCATACCGAGACCTGGCTCACCCCGCTGATCGTCTGCAGCCGCTCCGCGAAAATATTCTGCGCGATGTCCGTGAGTGCCAGCAGGTCCCGCTTGTTGCTCTGCAGGGTGATGGTCACGATGGTCTGCGCATCGGCATCGGCTTTCGAGACGATCGGCGGATCGGTATCAGGAGGAAGGTTGCGCACGGCCTGCGACACCCTGTCCCGCACGTCGTTCGCCGCGTTGTCCAGATCCATCCCCAGTTCGAATTCCGCGCGTATGACGCTGCGGCCGGTGGCGCTGCTCGAGGTCAGGGTCTTGATGCCGTCGAGTTCAAGGCTTGTGCTCAATCCCGCCTTAAGTCTTACTGTCA
>CAZWNO010000223.1:0-3032 GCA_964635845.1 uncultured Chromatiales bacterium | reverse complement strand
AGAAATGACCCCCAAATCAGCCAAAACTATCCCACACGAATGTTGGAAGAGCCTTCTGATTCGCCTGTTTTCTCAATGAAAATTCCCGACTGCGGAATGCCAAGCGGCAGGTTGAAGTATGTCCATTTGGCTCCATCCCAATGCGCCATGTTCCGTATGCTGTCCAATCCATTCCGGGGATTCGTCCTATCGGGCGAGAATCGACCAGTCGCCCAGATGTTATCATCGTCAATGACTGCGATATCGGATAGTATGCTAGGTAGCCCCCCGAGCGTATCCAGGGTGATGCTCCCACTTGGATGTTGGGTGGTATCGAGGCTTCGTGCCTCGATTGAAGTCGAACATTGTGCTGTTCCGGTGTTGAATAGGCAACGGTAGATATACGAACGCCCCGGTTCTATTGTGGAATCGATCACAAAATGATCCGGCATTGACGGTAAACCTTCATACACAGTCACACTGTCACGACTCAATACAATCGATCCTGGGGTCGGTGCGTTAATTTTAATGACAATGCGTGTCGTACTGACATATGTGATTGACAAGGAGACGCATTGTTCAGTGTCAGGCGGCGGATCATCCGAACAAGATGCAGTGCATGCGATCATGACCAGTACAGCGAACATGATCCTTGCTTTTTCGATACGTATTGCTGGAATCATCATCATCAAAATCAAGCCTCGTTCAGGAATCGATGCGATGAAGGCTTTCGCGCTCACAGTCAAGCGCCACTGGGATGGAGTCCTCAGTTTCGGTTACACCTGGGCTGAACGGGCTTGACTGCATACGATTATTATACAGATTCCGGATAACTTTGTCAAGAAGCGTTTACATTCCCTGTCGCTCGCATCTGCGCCATTACATATCATCACCGTCACCTCACGGGGCGCCGCCGCGCCGCGGACCGTCCCTCGATACGACGCCGCTTCGCGGCGTCTACTCGGGATGACGAGGGGTACGCACTTTGGCTGTTGGCTGTTGGCAGTTGGCCATTGGCAAGACCCAAGGCTTACCCTCCCCCAGGGCTTACGCCCTGGGCAGATATGTATCCCAAACATACCTGCCCAGGGCGTCAGCCCTGGGTTGGGGATAATAGAAGAGACTCCTCGCTATCTGCCATCTGCCATCCGCTATCTGCCATCTGCCATCTGCCATCTGCTATCTGCAATCTGTCATCGTCATCCTCCCCCTGCTGATTATCCCGCCGATATTCCGTAATTTTACGGGATGACTCTCGGACTCGACATAATCGGAAGACGGACGATCCGCTTCTTCACGGAGGTCGGACAGATCAGCAGACTGCAGGCGAACATCATCCTCAGCATGCACCGGCTGTTCCGCGACCGCCGGCTCGTGCTCGAGCAGATGGCGCATATCGGCGTCGGTTCGCTGCCGCTCGTGCTGATCATCGGACTCTTCACCGGCATGGTCTCGTCGTGGCAGGCGGCCTACCAGTTCCAGGGCATGATCAGCTTTTCACTCATCGGAGGAGCGGTCAGCCGCGCGATCTTCATCGAGCTGGGACCGGTGCTCACGGCCATCGTCATCGCGGGACGCGTCGGCGCGTCCATCGCGGCGGAGATCGGCACGATGAAGGTCACCGAGCAGATCGACGCGCTCGAGAGCATGGCCATCGATCCCGTGCGCTACCTCGCGATGCCGCGGTTCCTCGGCGCGGTGCTCATGATGCCCGTGCTCGTGGTCTTCGCCAACAGCATCGCGCTCATGGGCGCCTTCCTGGTCGCGAATTTCTTCCTCGACCTCTCGCCGCAGGTGTTCTTCGGCAGTGTCGAACGCTTTTTCGAGAACAAGGACATCATCTCCGGCATCGTCAAATCCATCTTCTTCGGCGGCGTGACGGCCATCCTCGGCTGCCATATCGGCTTCAAGACCACCGGCGGCGCCGAGGGCGTCGGACTGGCCACCATCCGCTCTTTCGTGCTCTCGTCGGCGATGATCCTCATCCTCGACTACGCGCTCTGGCTCATCATTTTCTGATGCTCCCATGGAAGTAGGACGGGGAATGGGGATGACGCTTCGCCTTGTTCGCCGGGGCCGTTCGCGGTATCTTAGGGGAACCCTGCGCGCACTTATTTTGTAGTGGAAGGTGGACGCCGGCCGGTATTCAGCAGCGCAGCGGACGGCGAAATCGAATCATGACAGATACAACCTGGAAATACAATGGAAGGTAACTTCTCCAACAGAGTGCAGGAAGTCATCCGCCTCAGCCGCGAGGAAGCGCTGCGGCTCGGCCACGACTATATCGGCACGGAGCATCTGCTCCTGGGCATCATCCGCGAGGGCGAGGGAATCGCCGTGAAAATCCTGCGCAACCTCGGCTGCGATCTGTACCAGGTGAAAAAGAGCATCGAGGATACGGTCCGCTCCTCGGGCGGGACCATCACGATCGGCAACATTCCCCTGACCAAACAGGCGGAAAAGGTGCTGAAAATCACCTATCTCGAGGCGAAACTCTACAAGTCGGAAGTCATCGGCACCGAGCATCTGCTGCTGTCGCTGCTCCGCGACGACGACAATATCGCCGCGCAGATCCTCAACCAGTTCAACGTGCAGTACGACCTCGTGCGCAACGAACTCGACAATATCATCAGCGGCAAGCCCTCGTCGCCCGGATCGGGCGATCCCCGCGGCCCGCATGAGCGCGGCGAGGGAGGTTCCGGCTCCGAGAAGCGCGCCGAGCGCGTGAAGACGCCGGTGCTCGACAACTTCGGCCGCGACCTGACGAAAATGGCGATGGAAGACAAGCTCGATCCCATCGTCGGACGCGAGAAGGAAATCGAGCGCGTGGCCCAGGTGCTCTCGCGCCGGAAGAAAAACAATCCCGTGCTCATCGGCGAACCGGGCGTCGGCAAGACCGCCATCGCCGAGGGACTCGCGCTCCGCATCATCCAGAAGAAAGTCTCGCGCGTGCTGCACAACAAGCGCGTCGTCACGCTGGACCTCGCGGCCCTGGTCGCGGGCACGAAGTACCGCGGACAGTTCGAGGAACGCATGAAAGCGGTGATGAACGA
>CAZWNO010000222.1:0-3033 GCA_964635845.1 uncultured Chromatiales bacterium | reverse complement strand
CCATTCCGCTGGACTACACATTGACCAATGCCGGCACGGTGCCGGCGGACATCGATCGGCTGGAACTCGCGATCGATCCGGCGAATGCCGGACTCACGACTCCTGATCCGATGACCCTGTCCGGCACGCGACTCAGCCCGGGTGCCGCGCTGCCGTGGAACCTGCGTCTTCTTGCGGCGATATGGCGCGGGGCGCGCACGGCCACCTGCACGGTGACGGCGTACGGAAAGTCCGCAACCGGCGCGGACTCCGTGCTTTTGGTCTGCGACGCCGCGATCACGATCGAGGGAGTGGACGGCCTGCGCTGCGCCATCACCGCACCGGACACCGTGCGCTTCGAACGGGACAGTCCGCGCTACAGACCGGATCCCGTTCCGGTAAGCATGGATCTCTCGAACGTGCTCGACACCGATGAGACAGCGATAGAAGCGGAGATCGATCTTTCATCCGCCCCGCGTTTCGCGCTCGCCGACGGCGAGACCGCGATGAAAACTCTGGCGGTAATAGACAGTCATTCCGTCGCACGCTTCAGCTGGCTGCTCTCGCCCATAGCCGCCGCGGTCGACGACAATCAGGATATCATCATCCGATATCGCAGCACGGAGCAGGGGAGCTGGAAGGAATGCCGCACGACGGTCCACATTGAAGCCTGGCCGGAGGTCGTGGAGCTGCGCTGCGCGACAGGCGGACACGATTCGCTCTTCGCCGACGGGGCCTACGAAATCATCGTCCCCGAACCCTTCCAGGTCTCCTACACCGCAACGAACAGCGGCACGGTCGCGCTCACCGGCTGCACAGCCGCGATCGTGCTGCCCGAGGGATTCGCGCTCGCGGTTTCGGACAGCGTGCAATCCTATGGTACCGAAGTACCCGGCACGCTCGAGCCGAACGAAAGCGCGACACAGTGGTGGACGGTGGCGACCACCGATCAACTTCAGGACTTCGGCGCGAAGGACATCACCTGGGTATGGACGAGTGATCAGCAGGGAAGTGGCCCGGGCTGTACGCATGTCGTGCAGGTCATCCCCGATCCTTCCTCCGGCATCACGCTCACGCCGCTGCGGCTGTACTTCGAGGCGGAGCTCGACGGTCCCCTGCCTGCCGCACAGACGGTGAAGCTGTGGACGGGCGGGGGACTTGCGATGCCGTGGACGGCGCAGTCCGATACCTGGTACATCGACCTCGCTCCCGTGGCGGGCGATCACGCGGCGGACATCTCGGTGCAGCCGAACACCACGATGCTGAACAAGGGACTCCACATGAGCACGATCACGCTTGCGGGCGCTGCGCCGAATCTTCCGCGAAGCATCGCAGTCGATTACATGATCACGCATCTGACGGGAATCGAGGAGCAACCCGCCGCACGGACGCTGACGCTCGGCGCGGTGTATCCGCATCCGATCCCGCTCGACGGCGAAGCGCGGTTGCTGCTGCGCAGCACCATTGAAACGCCCGTCCGCATCACGCTGCACGACCTGCTCGGCCGCGAGCGGGCGCTCCTGCGCGATGATATAATATCGGAGACCGACATCCTGATATTACGTCCCGCCGCACTCGGCCTCGCGCCCGGCAGCTATCTGCTGCGCGCGCTCACCCCCGCCGGCATGTCGTCGCGCATGGTGACGGTAGTACGGTAGGGGCGGGGACGTGCACGAGCACGAGCACGTGCACGTTCAGGGAACGGCGCGCCCCTGGGAACGGCGCGCCCCAGCGCGCCCTCTTCGAGCGGGAGCACGCGGATGAACGCGGATATCGCGGATTCCCGCGGATGGTATTTCAGCAGAAAATCCATCCGCGAAAATCCGTACGATCCGTCGAATCCGTGTTCGGCCTTAATGAGCGTTCTCCGCCGCGAGAGCGGCAGCACTTCCAGGAATAAAAGCCTGAATATAAGGCAAACAACACTTGACATCATGAATATAATGTTGCATTATCGATCATACCGCGTTTTCGCCTTCAGATAGAGAGGTCCGTCATGCGAGGAACCAGGTTGTGTCGCGTAAGACGGCGGTCGCTGCTGTCTGTGTTGTCCGTCCTCCTCACGCTGCACGGGTACAACGCGTCCGCCGGAACGCGGCCGGAAGGCAATCCGATCGGCGGTGGCGATGAACCTGTTGAATATCGCGCGCCGGCGTATTTCACCGTGAATGCGGGGCAATGGAGGGCAGACGTGTCGTATGCGATCGTATCCGATCACAGCGCGGCATGGTTCGGCCGGGACGGCGTGACGCTGTTGCGGCCGTCGACAAGCGTCGAGATGCCGGGAGAGACGGCACGTCATGCAGCACCCGCGGGCATGCATGAATCGGCGATGCTGCGCTTCGTCAATCCCTCGCCGCGGATGCGGATCCGCGCGGTGGACACGGTGGCGACGCGCTCGCATTTCTATCTCGGGAGTGACTCGACCTCCTGGAACACGTCTGTCACGAATCACCGGACGCTCCGTTACGAACAGGTATGGGACGGTGTGGATATTGAATATCAGTCGACACCGGATGGCGGACTGCGGCAGACCGTGCGTATCGCACCGGGAGCGGACTTGCATGCCATACGCTTTCGCGGTAGCGGGAGCGGCGGCGGAGAACTCGAGGCGATCGTGGGCGACGTGTTGGCGGCTGTGAAGCGGGATCCGGCGGGGATGGACGGTACCCACATCGCGATGGACGGGGGAGGATTCCGTTACAAGGACACGCTCTGCCTGACAGCGGAATTCAACACCGCGTTCAATTATGCGACATCGCCCGAAGGCATCGTGGTTTCGCCGACAGGCGAGGTGACGATTTTCGGGACGATCGATAGGAACGTCCTTCCTGTGCGCAATGCCGTGCAACCGGAGCTGCGCGGTGGCTGGGACATGTATGTGATGCAATTCGATCGGACGGGACAGGATATCACGTATTGCACGTATATGGGTGGGACCGACGTTGATCGGGTAGCAAAGATCGGTGGGACCGGCTTAAACAAACGAGTACTGGGATTGCTGGAGAATGGGGATGTGGCAGGTTGTTTCAACGCGAGCCGGGGAGCGCCGGT
>CAZWNO010000221.1:0-3034 GCA_964635845.1 uncultured Chromatiales bacterium | reverse complement strand
TCTCCTCGGCCGCGTACGGGCGGTGCTCCATCAGGGCACGTACGACCGATCCACCGCGCTCACGCTGCGGCCGCCGCGCATCGGCCTCGCTCCGGGAAGCTATCTGCTGCGGCTCTACACCGGCGGCGCGGTGCGGGCGCGCATGGTGACCGTGGTGCGGTGAAGGATGCAGCGTGTCGTGCGTGTTCCACTCACGTAGCACCTTGTCGCCTGACCTCTGCATTCGAAAGCTGGTTCTACCCGCGCCACGGTGCGCACCGGAGAGATACCCTTCCCGGGAGGGAACGCTCCCATGCATGGACCTTCGACCGACACCTCGCCGGTCAGAGGATATTCATCCACTTCCGATACGTTCATCAGTCGAGGTACACCATGAACATTCGGCACCTGTGCCTACGGTATTGTCCGTGGGCAAAGCACACACACACTGATCATGCGCGGCGGCGGCAAACCTCCATCCGCATGCTTCCCGGCAAGCATGCGCGGCATTGCGTCGGAATTCTCTCCCTTTTCATCCTCCCCTTTTTGATGGTGACGGGGAGTCTCCTGCAGGCACAGACCGAGTGGCGCGAGCGCTACAAGTCCGGCCAAGAGCAGTTGTGGAGTTCGATCATGCGGAACCTTATATATATCTTCCTTGCCCTTTTCGGTATCGTACCCGGCGCTCACGGTACCGCCGGGCAGGGAGACAGCGCGTCTGTTTGGTTGCCCCGACATTTCACCGCGAACGCAGGACAGTGGGATGCGTCGGTCAGATATGCCCTCATCGGCGGAGAAGGTTCGGTCTGGTTCTGTGACGATGAAATCGTCATCGTGAGATCACTAACTAATATTGAGATTCGCGCCGATGAACAAACCGTCCCGGGATTAACGCCGCAACAGGAAGTGATACGTCTTCGCCTCAACAGCTCAATATGCCCTCATGGTGTAGTATCGGTCGATACGCTCATAGGCGTGTCACATTTTTATTCAGGACACGATTCCTCACGCTGGAGGACAAACGTAAGTACGCATCGTACGCTCCTGTATCGAAATGTTGCGGATGGAATCGACATGGAGATCAAACTGTCCCGAGGGAGCGAGTCCGGAGAAAAGACCAAACTGTCAACAGACATGCAAGTGAGTTTCACGTTCCAAGGCAAGCCGGTGGACAAACGAATCCCTGTCAGCATCCTGCATTCCGGTACGCAACGAAACACGTATCTGGAATGCAGTGGAATGCATTCCCTGCTGGCCCTGGCGGGATTCTCACAGGACACGGACTACAGACAGGCGCGCACCGACGGTGTTTATGGATATATCGCTGGTACTACGCGCAGTCAACATTTCCCAGTCAGGAATGCAATTCAGACGACACCGCATTATAATGACGCGGTCTATGCCAAATATGGTATAAAGGATAAAACAGTTATTTATAGCACTTATCTGGGTGATGGCGACGTACCCGGTGCGGGATTCGCTAACCCATCACACGTCGCTAACTATATTATCCATATTTCCGAAGGCAAGGTGTACGGGTCGTACACCGTCCGTAAAAATTTCCCAGTGACTGCGAACCTTCCAGGGACCGTTCCATTTACCGAGGCGACGGAATCGCGGAATCTCGTGTTCGCGCTTGGGGAAAATGGAAACTTGGCAGCCGCAACATTCATCGGGGGACCAGGTGCGCTTGTTACTAAGGATATCCGCATCCATGCACATCGCATTTATTTGTTTTCGCAAGTCAGTCACGACACCGTAAAGCAGATTACATCCGATGCCATCGAGCAGCATGCGGTCGCGTATTTCACTCCCCAAGGACTTCTCTGCGGTCATCTGGCCGTCCTGACAGAATCGATGGATTCGCTTCTCTATGCAACATATCTTGATCCCTCGACAACGGCAGGGGTGTGGGATGCAGCTGCTTCATACATTTCGAAAATGGACATCGATGGTGATGGGAGTGTGATTATTGCCAAATTTGCCCCGGTTACGGAACGATCAAAAGGGATTCTCGTCAATGAGACCATGGGGAGAGAAGATATCAGTGATTATGGGGCCTATATCATAGCCTTAACGCCCGATCTGCATTCATACAGATTCGCTACATGGTTCGGGTTCCCGGACCGTGGTTTTGAATTCCAGGATTTCCTTCTACACAGCAATGGTGATTTATACCTTGCAGGGTGGACCGCAAACAATCCCGGGGAGCAGACCCCACCGCCCCCATCGTTCATGCGGCGGTATCTGGCTGACGGGGATTGCAGGACAGGCATTGTCATCGCGCGATTCAGTCCCGCCGGGCAATTGCGCGGCGCCGTCGAGATCTGCGGCGATGGATACTACTTCCGAAATTCCGGACTCCTGGAATCCTTTTGCGGCAATGTCCTGTGGGCCGGAACGGGATATGGGATCGATTCACTCGACACGGATCATTTCGCCTTGATCGCGCCGTTCGATTCCACTTCCAATACCGCCGCCCCCTACTGGAATCAGAGCGATAACTTCCTGATCGAACTCGATCCCTCGACGCTCGTACCATACTATTCCTCCTACTGGAATCACCGCTTCAGTTCGTCCAAACCTGATTTCCCGCAAACGAGGAATCGCCCGAACGGCTGGGTGTATCATATCACCGAGCCGCCGCTGCAGGCGACTCCCGACTGGTATATTCTCGGTTTGCACGAACAGGGATTCAATGCCGCCGACGTCCGCGTTCCCACTCCCTGCTGGACGATTCTCTGCTATCTGCAGACGATCGATACCATCCACGTGGAGCGGCGGCGGGGCTATTTCGACCCGGTGGAATTCGATGTTACCTACGAGGTCTCGAATGCCAGCGCGGCGAAGGCTGCACGGATCCTGCGGTCGTGGATCATGATTCCGGACGGACTGGTGCTCGTGGCCGGAGCGGACACGCAGGCGATGGCGCCAGCGCTGATCGGACCGGGACAGTCGGCGAGTGTATCGTGGCGGCTGCGCGTCACCGATCCGTCGTTGCTCGGCGATACCGCGCGCGTCCGCTGCCGCGTCATGTACGTGGATCCGGAGTCGG
>CAZWNO010000220.1:0-3046 GCA_964635845.1 uncultured Chromatiales bacterium | reverse complement strand
CGCCGACAACGCATCCGCACCCGACAACAACCGCGGCTGGGGACTCGTCAACGCCTGGGAAGCCGTGCTGCACAACGGCATGGTCATCAGCACGAATCCGAAAATCCTGTGGTCCGGCAGCGCCAGCATGGTCATGGCCTGGGTAGTGTCGAAGAACACCGTCGACGCCGGGAGCGTGACCCTGGAGTTTACCGCGAACGGCAGCACGCGCACCGTGGGCATGACGCGGATGATGGAGTCGCCGGGACTCGGCGCGGGCTCGGGCCTGTACAGCGCGGAGATCGCCGGGCTCGCAGAGGGCACGGAGGTCCGTTTCTTCATCCGCGCGGGCGACAGCCGCGAGACACGCACGTCGCCGTTTGGAGCGCCGGAGCGCAGGCATCGCTTCACCGCGGGCGAGACCCGCATGCTGGGCGCCGAGCATCTGCTGCCCCCGGATTTCGCGCTGGAGGAGAGCGCGCCGAATCCCTTCATCAGCGCCGACGGCGCGTCCGCGCGCATCACTTTCGCCGTGCCGCTGCCCGGCGCGAACGTGCGCGTGCGGCTGCATGACGGGCTGGGACGCGTCATCCGGACGCTCGCCGACGGCTACCAGGGTCCGGGCACGCACTCCGTTTCCGTCGGCACGGACGGACTTTCCACCGGCGTGTACTATTACAGCCTTGAAACCGGCGAACGGCAGATCATGCGCCGCATGGTCATCGTGAAATAAGAAAGATATCCATGTCCTTTATTCCGGCACTCGCGACATTCGCACTCTCCTTCGCGGAGAGCGTCCTCCTGCTGATCCTGCTCGTCGTTCTCGCGACGCTGTTCAGCATGTGGACCTACCGCCGCACCGTGCCGGAGATCACCCGCGCGCGCCGTTACACCCTGATCGCCCTGCGCAGCGCGGCTATCGCGGTGCTGCTGTTCCTGATCTTCGAACCCGTGCTCAACCTCCAGCGCAGCGAGGAACTCGCGCCGCGCGTCGCGGTGCTGCTCGACAACTCGAAAAGCCTGACGGTCGAGGACAACGGCATCGCGCGTTCCACGAGGGTGAAGGACTTCGTCTCCACATCCGCCTACAAGGACGTCGAGGGAGGAGGGGAGAAAGCGGCGTGGCTGTTCGGCGGCAAGGCCTTCCCGATGCAGGAAATCACCGCGGATTCGCTTTCCTTCACCGCCGCGGAAACCGACATCGGCCGCGCGCTGCAGCAGGTCTACGACGCCGAGACGCAGCGGAACCTGCGCGCCGTGGTGCTGGTCAGCGACGGCGTCTTCACCAGCGGAAAGAATCCCCTCTATGCGGCGCAGGCCCTCGGCGTGCCCGTGCATGTCGTGGCCGTGGGGGATTCGACCGAGAAGAAGGACGTGCTGATCAGCCGCGTTCTCGCCAATTCCATCGCATATCTCGAAAGCACGCTGCCGGTGGACGTCACCGTCCGCAGCGCGGGCTTCGACGGCGGACGCACGCGGGTGACGCTCTCCGAAGGAGGACGCGAACTCGGCAGCACGATGCTCGACCTGCGTCCCGGCGTGAACGAATATCCTCTCAGCTTCACCTACTCCCCCAGGCAGGAGGGAGTGCGCAAGCTCACGGTGCGCGTCGATCCGCTCAAGGGCGAGCTGACCACTCGCAACAACACGCGCGCCTTTTTCGTGAAGGTGCTCAAGAGCAGGATGAACGTCGTGATCGTCGCCTCGGCGCCGAGTCCCGACGTCTCCCTCCTGCAGCGTGAACTCGGGAAGGACAGGAACATCACCGCGAAGCTCTTCGTGCAGCGCGGCGGCGGCGGCTGGTACGACGGCGCGCCGTCCGCGAAGAGCTTCCTCGATGCGGATGTCGTGATGCTGGCCGGATTCCCGACCGCGCGCAATGACATCAGCGTGCTGCGGCTGATCGCGGAGGCGATGGAAAAGAAGGCCGTTCCGCTTTTTCTCCTTCCCGCGCGCACCACCGATTACGCCACGCTCAGGCAGGGACTCGACACCTGGCTGCCGTATGAGATGGTGCAGTCGCGTCCCAACGAAACCGAAGTCTTCTTCGAGCGCAGCGAGTCCGCGCGGCTCGATCCGATCCTCGCGACCGGCATTCCCCCCGAGTCCTGGGGCAAGCTGCCGCCGCTGTTCAAGACCGAATCGAGTTTCCGCACGCGCGCGGGCGCGGAAATGCTCGGCACGATGAAGCTCAACAACATCTCGTTCAACGAACCGCTGCTGCTTTCGCGCAAGCTCGGCCGCGGCAAGGTGCTGGCGTGGACCGCCTACGGCCTCTGGCGCTGGGAGCTGGCTTACGACGTGCTCGACGGCGAGCTGCCCGGACGCCTGATCTCCAATGCCGTGCGCTGGCTGACCACCAGGGAAGACGACAAGCAGGTCCGCATCACTCCCGCCAGGGAATTCTTCGACAGCGGGGAGGAGGTGGAGCTGTTCGCCCAGGTGTACAACGCCAGCTACGAGCCCGTGGACAACGCCGCCGTGAGCGTCACCGTCACGCGCGGGGAGGAGACGCGCGAGCTGATGCTCTCGCCGCTCGGCGCGGGCCGCTACAGCGGAAAGCTCGATGTGAGCGAGGAGGGGGATTACGCTTTCTCGGGCAAGGCCGAGCTGGACGGGCGGACCCTCGGCACGGACCGGGGGCGTTTCGCCGTGGGCGAACTCAACATCGAGTTCCAGGACACGCGCATGAACAACGTGCTGCTGCGGCAGATCGCCGCTGCCACCGGAGGACGCTACTTCACCATCGACGACGTCGCGGGCCTCCCCGCCGCCGTCAGCGGCAGCGACTCCTTCACTCCCGCCGACCGCATCATCAAATCAGACATCCAGCTCTGGAATCTCGTCTGGCTCCTCGCCCTCGCCGTGCTGCTGTTCGCCATAGAGTGGTACCTGCGCAAGCAGGCGGGGATGCTGTAGGGGCGGCTTCGCCGCCGCTGTAGGCTATAGGCTGTAGGCTATAGGCTATAGGGTGTAGGCAGGACTGGAATTCCGGCAATCCGGGAGCGTTGGGGGACTCGCGCGCTTGAGCGGGTAACTTAACCTGTCCCGGGGTGTTATTCCTGAA
>CAZWNO010000219.1:0-3143 GCA_964635845.1 uncultured Chromatiales bacterium | reverse complement strand
CCTTTGCCACGCGACCACTGAGCCGGTCAATGTCGCGCTCTTGCACACCCGCGAGCTTCAGGTTGTTGTTGAACGAGTGCCGAGCGTTGTTATACCTGACTTTCTTGTCTGCACCCCGGATGAAATGGAAGTCCCGGCTTTGCCTGATGCGGAACAGCCGAATATTGTGCGTTGGATTGCGTTGTTTAACCTCCTCCAGAATCTTGAGAGCGGTGTGGTTCAGCGGGACGTAGACCTTTCTTTTGGTCTTCCCTTGGAACTTGTCGATATAGAAGTACTGCATCCCATCTTTCGTGATCGATTTTATCTCACTCGATGTCAAGGTCTCTGCGTCACAGAATCGCAAGCCTGTCACGGAGGAAAACAGCCAAGCCCACGTTGAATCAAGCTCTTCACGCCTCTTCCGATCCATTCGCTCGTCCCAGATCTGCTTGAGTTCATCGAGAGTAAAAAATGACTTATCCCGGAGTGTTGGATTCGTATCGGCATCCGAATCCTGATGGATTCTGTCCCCTCTCCGTAGTTTTCGAAAAGGCGATTTATCTATCTGATCATTCATCTCCATCCATCGGAGACAGATGCTCAGTGCGGTGATGTGACGAGCGACTGTGTTGACGCTGAAGCCCTTCACCTCCTTCATCCACGTCTGAAATTCCACGATGGTTTCTGTGGTGAGTGCCGAAACCGTTCCCTTCGGTCTGAATTCCGCGAACACATCCCTGCTCTGCTGGTAGTTCCGCACCGTTCCTTCAGCACGACCAAGTTTTTCTGTGTACAGAATGAATCTGTCGAAGTACTGAAGAAACTCTGCTTTGCTTACGTCTTTTTGCTTGTCACGAGCGGAGACTTCAGTAGGGCTGTCGTAAGTCAAACTGACTTGAAGCTCCGATTTCATAAGCGTGATCGCCGACGAGACCCGCTTGTTGTGTTGCTGATCGCTGAAGGTGCACCTCTTGAACATCGTCGGCAATGCTTCGTTCACGGTGAGATCCCCGCGATTCCTGTACTCGGATTCGGGAACGATATAGTACATACCTGTCTTTTTTTCATCTCGATTCCCCTCATATGACCATCGTAGCTGAATGTACAGCCTGATTGTCCGCTTGCCGTTCACACCCACATGTGCGCTGGGGATGTAGTGTTCCTTGATTTGGATGTCTGATCTGGGCATCGGTCTTGTGGTCATGATTTCTGTGGACGAACAGAGATGGAAATATACATTCCCAGTTTATCAGTACAAATAGAAAGTGGTTAAAATTTAACCACTTTTTAACCACTTTTGAAAACCCGCTATTTGAAGTCTATTATCGCATGAAATCATCTAACATAATGATATCAAAGGGGTTACGGTGAAAACAGCCAAAATTGGCAAATCTGCGTTTTTGGCTCATTTTCGCCATTTTATCACCGATGAAAATACATCTTGTACTCGAACGGGTGCGGCATCGTGGCGATGGCGTGCACTTCCTCGCGCTTGGTCTTGATCCACTGGGCGATGAGGGACGCGGGGAAGACGGCGTCGCGCTGCAGCCAGTCGTTGTCGGCCTCGAGTGCGTCGAGTGCCTCGGCGAGATCGCGCGGGAGGAATTGCAGCGACTTGTTGTCGAAAAGGTTGCCGTCGAAGGGACCGTATCCCTCGGCGCGCGGATCGATCCTGTTGACGATGCCGTCGATGCCGGCCATCAGCATCGCGGCGAGCATGAGGTAGGAATTCGCGGTGGCGTCGGGCGGACGGTATTCCATCCGCGTCTCCTTCGGATCGTACACGTAGCGCGGAATGCGGATGCAGCTCGAGCGGTTGGCCTGGCTGTACGTGAGCGCCACGGGTGCCTCGAAGCCCGGCACGAGCCGCTTGTAGCTGTTGGTGGAGGGATTGGTGAAGGCGGCCAGCGCGGCGGCGTGCTTGAGCAGACCTCCTATATAAAATAATCCGGTTTCGCTGAAATTAGCGTATTCGCCCTTTTTGTAGAAAATGTTCTCGCCCTTCATCGTGAGGTACTGATGCACGTGCAGCCCGCTGCCGGCCTGCTGGTACATGGGCTTGGGCATGAAGGTCACCTCGAGTCCCTGTTCGGCAGCCTGGCTGAAGAGGATGTACTTCGCCAGCGTGATGGCGTCCGCGGTCTGCAGCAGCGGCTGGAACAGCATCTCGATCTCCTGCTGCCCGCGCTCGCCCACCTCGTGGTGGTGGTACTTGACCGGAATGCCGGCCCGCTCGAGAAGTCCGCAGGATTCGTCGCGGAAATCGTCGTATAGGTCGAAGGGACTGCATGCGTGGTACGCGTTCTGCAGGAATTCCTCCGCGTGGTCGACCTTGTAGTACGATGCCGACGTGCGGACGTCGAAATCCACCTGCGAGAAGATGTAGTACTCGAGTTCGGGACCCCAGTGCGTGCCGTCGGCGATGCCGAGCTTCGCGAGCAGTTCCTCGGCGTGACGCGCGACCCAGCGCACGTCCTGCGGAAAATGCGAGCGCTCCTCGTCGGTGAGGAAGACGTTTGTGAAGCAGGTCAGCGTCGGCCGGTCGCGGAAGAGGTCGATCTGCGCGGTGGACAGGTCTGGCTTCTGCACCATGTCGCTGTTCTCCACCTTCGCGAAGCCGAAGCTCGAGCCGTCGAAGCCCACCCCCTGCTCCATCAGGAATTCGAGCGTGCCCTCCCGCAGCGGCAGCGTGATGTGATGAAGGCGTCCGACCAGGTCGATGGTCTTCAGGTCGATGAATTCGATGTGATGTTCGTTGACGAGTTGCAGTATGCGGTCCATTTCCGGGGACATATGTGCTCCTGTATCATTGGGAAATCACCCTTCCGCCGATTGAGCGTAAGGGATGTTAAAGTACGAATTTCAGCCGTCAGGATCAAATCCGGAAGGGACGGAAGGGGTGGGGTTCACACGATGGTACGATGCATCCCGTTCCGTCGGAGCAAAGGAAACACATCAGCCCAGGGCGTGAGCCCTGGGAACGCGTAGGGGCGAACCTCCGTGATCGAAATAACGGACATCCAAAACCGGCGCGCGCAATCGAAACCACCGCGCGTCCGGCATCCCGATCGGTTCGCCCTGCGGGAGGGGCGGCAATGCCCCTGACTGTTATGACTCTTCAAAAATGTCAGGTAGAAAAACTCATTAGAAATGTCAGGGTC
>CAZWNO010000218.1:0-3149 GCA_964635845.1 uncultured Chromatiales bacterium | reverse complement strand
CTGGTCGACTACGGCAACGGCAGCGAGTACATTCCGCTCAATCACATCCGCGAGGGTCAGGAAGAGTACACGGCCCACGACAGCCTGCTGTCGGAATACGCGGTGCTGGGATTCGAGTACGGCTACTCCATCATCAGGAAGAACGCGCTCGTGATGTGGGAAGCGCAGTTCGGTGATTTCGTCAACGGCGCGCAGATCATCATCGACCAGTTCATCGCCGCGGCGGAGGACAAATGGAAGCAGCAGTGCGGCGTCGTGATGCTGCTGCCGCATGGATTCGAGGGACAAGGTCCCGAGCACTCCTCGGCGCGGCTCGAACGTTTTCTCGTGCTCAGCGCCGAAAACAACATGCGCATCACCGCACCCACCACCACGGCGCAGTATTTCCACCTGCTCCGCCGGCAGGCGCTGCTGACGGACAGAAAGCCGCTCATCATACTCACACCCAAGAGTCTGCTGCGCGCCGAGGTGGCGAAAAGTCCCGTCGAGGAGTTCGAGACCGGAACATTCCATTTCATCCTCGACGATCCCGAACCTCCGAAGGATCCCAAGCGACTTCTGATCTGCAGCGGCAAGGTGGCATTCGACCTGCTCAAGCACAGGAAGGAAAGCGGCATCACCGACACGGCGATCATCCGCGTCGAGCAGCTGTATCCCTTCGCGCACGAGGACTTCGCCGAGCTGTTCAAGCGCTATCCGCACGCGCGCGACATCCGCTGGGTGCAGGAGGAGCCGAAGAACATGGGCGCGTGGAACTTCATCTACCGCGAGCTGCGCGAAGTGCTGCAGTCGCCCTATCACTTCACCTATATCGGACGCGTGTCGAGCGGGAGTCCCGCCGCGGGATCGGGCACGCTGCACGAGATCGAGCAGAGCAAGCTCGTGCGGGAAGCGTTTGAGTAGGCTGTAGGCCGTAAGCTGTAGGCTGTAGGCCGTAGGCTGTTGGCCGTTGGTCGAAGACTCGCCGTGGCGAGCTTTTGGCATGTGACAGATGACAGATGGCAAATAGCAGATGGACTCTTCGGCCAAAAGCCAAAGTGCGCGGAGCGCAGCGATGCGCGGTGGACGGCACGTAGCGCGCTGTTGGTCGCAGACTCGCCGTGGCGAGCTTTTGGCAGATGACAGATGACAGATGGCAAATGGCAGATGGACTCTCCGGCCAAAAGCCAAAGTGCGCGGAGCGCAGCGACGCGCGCAGCGTCGACGTCTGGTCAGGGGAATTCTTCCATGCGGCGGCGAGGCGGATATTGATGTGAAACTCTGAACAACCCCACACGACCTCAATGCTGCAGCACGACTCGTTGGGTGAGGCGGATATCCGGGGCGCGGAGACGCAGCCAGTACTGACCCGATGAATACTGTGTGAGATCTATCGTGCGTTGGTGACTGCCCTGTGCGAGTGGGCCCGCGTAGACCGCCGCAAGCGTTCGACCAAGCAGATCGACGAGGTCGATGCTGACGTCCTGTGAACTCGGTGCATCGATGTGCAATGTAAGGGTCCCCGATGCAGGATTCGGCCAGGCGACGAGCTGCCAGCGATCGGGACGCAGAAGACGAATACTGATCGCCTCCGCTATCGCTGTCGTGATGCACTGTGTTCCGAGCTCGAGCGAGTCAAAGGATATGATTGTCTCATGTTCCGCTTCCGGAATCTCCCGCAGTTTGAAACTCAGCGCAGCGAGGGTGTCTGTCTTTGCCCGCGGAACACCGTCCAATTGCAGGCGGACACGGCCCGGTCCGATCGGCTCCGCGCGTGGCTGGAGAGCGTCGCTCCCTCCCGGCAGTGCAGCGTCGAACGAAAGCCGCTCCTGATCGAACACGATCGTGCAGGACAATGAAAGATCATCGTGTCCGTCGAGAATCGGATCGATACGCAGAGGGACATGAATGATGTCACCATATCCGCCCTCGAGTTCCGTCGCGCCACGCAGCCTCACCGTGCGCGTGCAGGGAATGAAGGATGCGTCTGTCCGGAATATCCCGCTCCCATAGCTCCCAGCGTAGAGATATCCTGCCCGATCCATGCAAAGCGCATGAAGCTGTGGATTCGTCAGTCCCTCGTTGACCGCCTCCCAGCGGTCGCCTCCATCCCGGCTGAGCATAACGCCGTTGCCGAAGGTTTTCAGCAGGATTATTCCGGGCTTTATTGTGAGAATTTCCAGAACATTCGCCGAATCGGCGAGCACCTGTTGCCACGAGGCGCCCTGATCACGCGAGCGATAGAGACCGAATTCCTCCAGCATGAAATCCCCCTGGTTCCCCGGAATGCTGCAGTACAGCGTGCCGTCCGTATCGATACCCAGCGCGTGCGTGAGAATATAACCTTCCGGGACACGGGGCAGCCCTGTGCTCACGATGGTCCACGACGCACCGCGGTCATCGGAACGCAGGACACCGCTGTACGAATTCGTAATGTACAGCACGCCGTCGGCATCGGCAGTGACATCGTACACGGCGCTGCCGTACAACGTCTCCCACGATGCGCCACGATCGCTGCTGCCGACCAAACCGTACTGGCCGTGGCAGAGCAGCCATTTCCCGAAGCGCTTCATGCCCCAGATGTTGTCGAACACCCGCTGCGACGGAAGCAGCTCCCATGCGAGGCCATCGGTGGAACGCCGCAGCTGGGCGGGCCTCGGAATCCTCCGGTATGCGTAGAGGAAACCGTCCGGGTCGGCGAACATGTCATCGACACTGTCGGGATGCACCATCATCTGCCATGATCTGCCATGATCGGTGGACATGTTGCCGTCGAACCATAGCCGGTCGTCGGCATCGACGACGAGCCAGCTCGCGACCTGCGCCTCCATTCCCTCCGTCGCCGGCAGCCAGTCGTCACCGCCATTCGTCGAACGATACAGACCCGACTCATTCCCGCCCAGCACGATGCGTGAGGAAAGCAGGAGGATACAGGAGAGCGGTATCGAATCCAGCGCGACCGGATTCGTCAGCGATGTGTCGGAGAACAAGTGAATCACCTCCGAGCAGGCGAACACCGAACCATCGGCGGCTGCCGCGATCGCAGTCACCTTTCCACGGTTTTGCGGAATATTCACCTGCACCCAGGTCCTGCCCAGGTCGGCCGAATGGAACAGCCCGCCATTCTCACTTCCCACGTACAACCGGCCGCCTATGCCTCGCGCCAGTCC
>CAZWNO010000217.1:0-3397 GCA_964635845.1 uncultured Chromatiales bacterium | reverse complement strand
CGTGCAGACCGAGAGCACGCTGTCGCCCGCGGCGGCGGTCACCGTGCATGTCGCCATCCGTGAAGCGCGAAGAATCGCGGGCCGCAGGTTCCAATCGAGCGGCAGATCCACACCCGGGGCGATCACGCCGCCGGGACGCAGGAGCGGCTCGAGGGCATCGAGTCCGGCGCCGGGGGAGAGCGCTAGCTCAAACCGGTCCGCGGTCGCCGCGACGGTTCCGGAGTTCCGGAGGAGGTATTGCAGGTGGACGGGAGTGTGCGAGAGGACCTCCGCCTCGCCGACCGAGTCCACCGCCGCGAGCGTGCAGAGCAGGCTCCTGTCGATGACCTCGATCGTGATGATGTGGATGCATGTTCCGACGAGACCTTCGTAGCTGTAGGTGAATACGATCGTGTCGCGGACCGATGCCGACGGAGGATTCGCCAACGTCAGGCGCCAGGCGGGACTCTTCACTCCCCGCGATGTAACGTCGAAGGGTCCCCGCGCGAGCGAGTCGCCGGTCTGGAGGGAAAGATGCGGGGCGGAGGCGAGGTCCGCCCTGACCAGCACATCGGCGCGCAGAGTGTCGAGCGGATTCTCGAGACGCAGGGCGACAGTGACGATGGGAGGCACCGCGATGCCGGCGGTGGGGTACCACTCGATCCGCGTCGTTCCGTTCGTCGCGCAGTACAGATCCGATGCACCGGGGACGAAGGTCTCCTTGCGGCAGGTGTGGATGACCAGGTCGTAGCGGTCCCGTGCCTCGACCGTGAGAACGATCTCCCGCGCGAAGCGCAGGGCATCGACGGCGACGTCGACGAGCAGGACATGCGATGCGCCCGGCGCAAGCGTGAGTCCCGCGCGGACCGTGTCGCCGAGGATGCGGCAGTGTTCGCCCGCGCGCAGGTGGAAGGAGGCGATCGCGACCGGATCGATGTCGCGGTTCGTTATCGTGACCGTGAACCGCACGGGTCCGGGCGCGTCCGCGGGCCCCGTCGCCAGACCGGGAGATTGCCAGGAGAGCGAATCCGGTCCGGCGATCGCGCATTCGATCAAAGGATCGGGTTCGTCATAGGGCACGACGAGAATCTCCTTCTCGCAGAGTTCCTCGGGCGCGGGATAATCATACCCCGACTCCGGATCCACGTACATGACGCGGCAGCGGACGCGCGCGGTATCGCCGAGTAACGACGGATCGGTGACGCGCAGCCGCCACGCTACGCTCGCCGACTGCCCGGGTCCGATCAACGCCGGCGCCATCGCCTGCGTGTCCGCTCCGGCCATGAGCGCAAGCCCGTCCGGAATCATGATCCACGATCGCAGGATCCGTGCATCCTTCGCCGCGCTGGCATTCGATACTTCGTAGGTGACATCGAATTCCACCGGGTCAAAATAACCCCGCCGCCGCTCCACGCGGATGGTATCGATCGTCCGCAGATCGCAGATGATCGTCCAGCAGGGAGTGGGAACGCGGATGTCGGCGGCGTAGAATCCATTCTCGGGCAAACCGAGAATATGCCAATCCGGCTGCAATAGCCGAGGATACGCGTTCGCAGACGATGAATAGTAAACCCACCCGTTCGGACGGGACATGACTTTGGTAAACGATTGATCCCGGGATGCGTGCTTATGGTTCCAGAAAGAAGAATAAAAAGGCGCGAGGGTCGAAGCGTCGTATTCAATCAGGATATTATCGGATAAATAAAAATTTGGAGGTACGGCGCGCGTGGTGCTGTCGAATGGCTGAATCAATGCGAATTGAACAGAATCGTTCGTGGCCTGACTTTGGTATGCGATTCCTGCCCATTGAATGTTCCCACACATCGTCTCATTGAAACCAGTGCATCGGATGTTGTAGCCGGAACTGCTGCAAAGCTCGGAGGCGCCTTTCAACTGACCGTCCGCACCAAACCGGGCCACGACAATAGCCCCTGGACATCCCTGGCGCACTGGATACCTGTCGACGAATGGCAACGGGGGCGATATCGGTTCACCCGGAAGGTTCACGGACCATCCGGTGATATACATATCTCCGTTCACATGACAGTGGAAATCCTGGAATTCGAAGAGTCTGTCCGGGAACCCGAACCAGGTCGCGAAACGATAGGACTTCAGATCCGGTTGCAGGGCTATAACATATGCGCCGGACACACGAATATCATCCATATCCATGACTGCGTTGACAAGGACACCCTTGCTCCGCTCGGACAAGTGCTTTTGTCGTACGATGTAAACCGTTCCGTCCTCCGCCACCTTCATAAGCGCTCCGTCATGCTCCCAACCTCCATACGTAGTCGATGGATCGATGTACGTCCCATACAGTAACGAATCGATTCCTTTACTGATCACCGCCAGATATCCGCACTCGAACCCACTCGGATTATTCGGGTGAATCACAGCCGACGGCTCGACCGCGTCCGCGGTGATCTGCTTGAGAGTATCCATACCGACATTTGCGAACAGATAAATCCTGTTATTGTGGATCAGTATATCGAACGGATACACTGTACCCGGCCCACCGAGAAGAGACGCGGCAACCAGTCGACCGGCAGCGTCGAGCGAGAAAATAAGGAGAGCCTTGTCTGGCTCACTCGTTTGTATCGAGGTTCCGGGAAGCGTCGTCGTGACCGGATACCCAGGATCCACACCGGCATATCCGAATAATTCTCCGTTCGAGATGGCGAGATACCCAATTCCATAGTAAGTACCCCCTCCAATGTGCACACCTCCAGTTCCGAGGTAGGTACTGTAAACAACGGAACGATTCCTGATATCATATTTTATGTACACGATGTCGCCCGGACCGTCCAAATCGGATTTGTAGGCATTGAAAGTAGGGAACGTCGCGCTGGTTGTCCCGCCCCTGACATATCCATATCCGTCGTCAGCACTCACCTGAGTGTAGTTCGTACTTCTCTCGTATCCCGCCACGGCAAGGTAGGAATGCAATTCGCTGCAATCGAGGTACGAGGTACGGTGAACTCCATTTGCAGTGATTTTGAAAGGCAATTTTTCGTTGACAGCGCCTCCATCGCGCAGGTAATTTATTACTGATTGCCACAAACTTCCGGAGACACGGTCGTGCTCCAACGCATTCGCCGAAGTATTGAGATCGAACTCCAGATCCACACCATTCGAAACGTCCCTGTAGCATATGCGATTATGCGTAGATACACCTGACCTCCATTTCGATGAATCGATACCTCGATAGAAATGATCAACACCCCGGAGCGTGTCGAGCGCCTCTAGCCTTCGCCGCGCCGGTGATGGAGGAAATCCGATGCGGACAATCTCGAACCTATGATCACCCGGTTCGCATACAGCGTCCAGCGAGGGTAATGCCTTTGTGGTCTTCGGTTTCACAATGACTATTTCATCGTCGCAGAACCAGATCGAGCCTTCTCCGCCGATGAGGGCA
>CAZWNO010000216.1:2495-3449 GCA_964635845.1 uncultured Chromatiales bacterium | reverse complement strand
CGATGACCACATCATTGATTATCAGATCGGCCTGATAGGTCCCTACTCTCGACCCCTCGAAGAACACGTCGATTTTCACCTGGCGCTTGACGTCCAGTCGTTCATCACAACAGGCAATGGACAACGCATTCTCGTACACACGCTCGAGGAATCCATAGCCGAGCCTGTTGTACACTCGATAGAATGATCGAAGGATTCGTTCGGTTATCTCGCCGTACAGCATGTCGGAGACTCCCTTTCTTCAACATGCCTCACAACATCGATGCTTCACACGAAGCAATCAATGCACAAATCCATGGCAACGATAATCTGAGAAGGCAATCCGTGTCGATCCGTACGATCCGTCAAATCCGTGTTCCCGGATTACACGAGAATCGCGCCCTCCAACTGCAGGAGTTTCTTCTTTCGTTCAATGCCGCCGCCGTAGCCCGTGAGGGAGCCGTCTTCGCCGATGACGCGGTGACAGGGAATGATGATGGAGATGGGATTTCGTCCGACCGATTGTCCCACGGCGCGCGTGGCGTCGGGATTGCCGATGGACTCCGCGACGGCACGGTAGGATACTGTGCTGCCGTACGGAATCACGCGCAGCGCTGTCCAGACCTGGAGCTGGAAATCCGTCCCGAACAGATGCGTCTTGACGCGGAATTTCCTGAGGCTCCCATGGAAGTATTTTTCGAGTTGGTCCTGGATGGAGGCGTGTTCGCCGTGTTCCGGCTTGATTTCGAATATCTTCAGATAGCGCGCCAGCCACTCGTACATCTGTTCCCGGTAACCCTTGTGCTCGAAACCCAGATAGCACAGCGCTCCGTCGCAGGTGGCGATGTGCAGGTTCCCGACCGGCGAGGGAACATGGGACATGATGAGGACGGCGGGTTTGCGCGCGCTGGCTGCGGTCATGAAGCATCCCGGCATGGTGGAGATCATTGTCCGAATGCCGGAAGTTACGGTTTG
>CAZWNO010000216.1:1281-2485 GCA_964635845.1 uncultured Chromatiales bacterium | reverse complement strand
CCAGAAAAAAGAAACCACGGGAACACGGATTTAACGGATGAAACGGAAGAACACGGATGGTTTTTCCGAAAAAACCATCCGTGTCAATCCGTGCTATCCGTCACATCCGTGTTCTCTGTCTTCGCCTACTTCGCTTCAGCCTTTTCGGGCTCGGCTTCAGGGTAGAGCACCACCTGCACGTAATTGTCGAGATTGAGGTAACGCTGCGCGGCATTCTGCAGATCCTGCAGCGTCAGGGATTCGATCTGCTTGTCGAAGCCGAGGAACTGATTCAAGGGATCCCCATTGTTGATCGCGTTCTGCAGCTGACCGATCCAGAAGCCATTTTCCTTCAGGCTCTTCTCGCGCTCGCGGCGCTGCAGCTCCTTGATCTTGTTCAGGTTTTCATCGGTGCTGAGGTTGTCGCGCGTGTCTTTGAGCGCGTCGAACAGGGTGCCCAGGAGTTCGTCGACACGCTCCGGATCCGTTCCAAAGGTCATTACCACCATGTATTCGGAGTCAGGGTACTTCTCCACGTTCGCGTACACACCCACGCCATAGGTCCCGCCCTTGTCTTCGCGAATGGCTTCGCGCAGCTTGATCGTCAGCAGTTCTTCCAGAGAACTGATGCGGTAGCGGTTCTCGTAGGTCCAGTCGAAAGGACCGGTGAACACGACGGCCACGGTGGATTTTTTGTCGACGCCCTTGTGGACTTCCTTTTTGATGACGCCTTTCGGGGGACGCACGCCCGTGTCTTTCCAACTCTCCTTCCTGCCCGTCACAGGCAACGCTCCAAGATACTTTTCCGCGAGGGAACGGAACTCCTCCGGCTTGACATTCCCAACGAAGATGAATGAGAAATCACCCGCGTCGGCGAAGCGATCGCGATAGAACGCATAGGCCTTCTCGAGATCGACCGTCTCGAGCCATTCCTTCGTCACAGGCCGCACGCGCGGATGATAATTCGCGAGCGTTACCTCAATCGTGTCGGAGAAAATCTTCTCGGGCTGATTGTCGGAATTCTCGAGCATCGCGGAATACCTGGTCTTGAATGACGCAAATGCCGTGGTGTCCTTTCGCGGCTGCGTGAAGTACAGGTACACGAGCTGCATCGCCGTCTCGAGATCCTTCGGCGCGGCGCTGCCCGAGAAGCCTTCCTGCTCTTCGTCGATGTAGGGACTGACATTCACCACCTTTCCGGCGAGGACTTTCTTGAGCTGGATAG
>CAZWNO010000216.1:0-1271 GCA_964635845.1 uncultured Chromatiales bacterium | reverse complement strand
GATGCGGCCATTGCGCCCGAAGCGATATCCTTGTCGCTGATATATCCTTTACCTCCCGGGCTTACGGCAGCGAAACGCACCTCATCGGCCTTGAAGTCCGTCGTCTTCAGCAGGACGCGGATGCCGTTCGAGAGCGTCCATTCCGTGACACCGAGATCGGCGTGGGTTTTCTCCGATGCGACCTTCACCTTCGTCGGCGGTACCTCGGCAAGCGGCTTGTTCGCCACTTCATCCACGTACGGTTCGAGAGTCAGCGTTTCTACCTTGCCCATCACAGCGCGTAGCTGTTCCTCGGTGGGCACGGCGACGCCGTCTTTCTCCGGCATGCTTAGCGCGACTACACGGTTCTTCACCGGCATGAGATCGGCGGTCAGCTTGTTGACTTCGCGGATGCTGATCGTGGGAAGATATTTCTTGTAGAGTTCGTACTCGAATGCGATGCCCGGGATGGGTTCCTGACGAAGGAAGTTGCGTACGAATTCCGATGCGTGCGATTCCGAACGCGTCTTCTCCCGCTCGTTGTATGACTGCTCCATGCGTCGCAGAATATTGGTTTTCGCGCGCTCGAGTTCCGAAGCGGTGAAACCGTGGTCCTTCACGCGTTTGGCCTCGATGAGCAGTGCCTCGAAACCGCGGAGAACACCGTCCTCGGGGGTTGCCATGCCCAGTACGTAGACGTCCTTGGCGCGCACGAAGCCGCCCTTGCTGGCGTATGCGCTGGTAAAAGGTGGATTCCCTTTCATCAGCAGTTCATTGTAGCGGTCGTTGAGCATCCGGCTGTAGAGCTGCTCGATCATGGATTTCCTGTAGTCGGAAACCTTGCGGTCGACACGCGGCGCCATCTTGTGGTAGAGCGACAGGGATGTGCCGGTGGCTTCCTTGTCCGTCGCGATGGTGAAAAGCAGTTCGTCGTGATCGGGGACGTCGAATGCCGGACGCGGCTTGGGATTCTCCCGCGCCGGAATGCCGCCGAACATCGATTTGATTTTCTCCTCCATCATGTTCACTTCGAAGTCACCGACGGCGATGACGCTCATGAGGTCGGGGCGGTACCAGTCGTGGTAGAACTGCCTGATGGTCTCGTGCTTGAAACTGCTGAGGATCTCGGGTTTGCCGATCGGCAGGCGGTCCGCGTAGAGCGACCCTTTCAGCAGCACGGGGAACTGCTTGTCGCGTATGCGCGATGCCGCGCCGTTGCGCGAGCGCCATTCTTCAATGATCACGCCGCGCTCCTTGTCGATCTCCTCGGCCTTGAGCAGCGCGCCGTCGGC
>CAZWNO010000215.1:0-3543 GCA_964635845.1 uncultured Chromatiales bacterium | reverse complement strand
TGTGCTGTTGACGACGCGGCTGTTCCTGAGTGCCTGGGGAATGATTCTCCATTTCAGCTCGATATCCGCACCGGGAGCCAGCACGGTGCCCGCACGAATGAGAGGATCCGGTGTGAGAACATCGCTGGACGGATCAAGACGCAGTTCGAATCGATCAATTCCAATCGGAACAGTTCCTGCATTCTTCCAGATGCAGGCGAGTTCCAGGGCTTCGCGTGTCACGATCCGATCCGCATCGATGCTGTCCGGCATCGAAATGGTGCAGACCAAAGTCTCATCGATCACGTCAAGGATCACCACCGTTTCGCACACAGAGACGATACCATCCACTTCGATGCGAAAACGGATCGTGTCCTGCGTCGGCACGGCCGGACGCTGGGCTGGGATCAGGCGCCAGTTCAATGCCTCACGAGATTTTGGCGCTATCGTCAGCGGCGGCCGCGTGATGGAATCGCCGGCTGCCGGAATCAGATGACGAGCCGCGGATAAATCGATCTGTGCTCCTATACCCACACGCACGGTGTCGAGGGGATTATCCAGTTGGAGAATATACTGTAGCTCCGAAGGTTCGACGGTCCCCAGTGCGGTGTTCCACACGACGCGCGCGGGACCGTCCACATCGCAGGGCAAGGCGAGTACGCCTGGAATGAACGTGCGCATCTGACAGTCGCTCCAGGGAAGATCGTACGCATCCACCGCGGCGGTGCGCACCGTGATATCACGGTCATACCGCAGGGCGTCGATGCGCACATCGATGGGGAAGGTGACGCTTCCCGACGGTGGCAGGACCATACCGGGCCAGAACGCATTCCGTATCACCCGGCAATGCTGTGCCGCCGACTGCTGGAACGATGTCACCGTGACCGCTTCGTCACTCACATTTTCGTATGTGACCTGATACCGGAGCAGGCCCGGCTCCCCTCCCGGTGTTTCGGCATAGCCATCACCCGTCCAGTACACCTGTGTCGGTCCCTCGATGCCGCAGGCGAGGCGCGGGTGTTCCTCGTCGTATCTCCTGACCAGAATGTCATGGCCGCACCACTCCTCCGCCGCGGGCCATTCCGCACCAGATTCCGGATCCACGTAAAACGCCTTGCAGGAGATGTGGATGGTGTCCCCGATCAGGGATGGATTGTTGACGCGCAAGGTCCAGACGGTGCGCGCCGTCATGCCCGCGTCGATGGTCGAGGGCAGCATTGCCTGCGTCGGCGCACCTGCGACGAATTCGAGTCCCGGGGGAACATCGATGCTCGCGCGGAGGATGCGCGCGCCCATGGCGTCGCTCGCGTTCACCAGCTCGAACGTGACATCGAACTCCCGCGGCTCGCCGTAGCCCCTGGCGCTTTCGATGCGGAGGGAATCGATGGTACCGAGCGTGCAGGACAGTTTCCAGCAGGGCGTGGGGACGCGAAGATCGACGGTGAAGATTCCCGTCTCGGCCGTGCTGCCGAGCATCCGCCAGTCAGGAGTCCGTGTCAGAGATCGCGGATTGTCTGTGCGATAGATATCCAGACTTAATACGTAACCATTCGGACGTGATGAAAGGTGCGGGGCTTGCATGCGCGTCCAGAAGGGATGATTCCAGTACGATGAGTAAAGAAACTCCATCCGGTCCATATCGATCGCGAGAAGGAACTGGTCATCGATGTTATAGTCCGCATGCACAATGCTGACGCTGTCGAAGGCATTGAGCAGCGGCATGATCATCCCTGGCACCGGGGGATACATGTAATCCCAATGCAATCTTCCGGAGAAAAGCAACATGCCGCACATGGATTCGGCCATGGTAGCCGAAGGAGGCCACAACGGCAGTCCGGTATACACAACGAAGCCACCCTTGCTCCCGCCGGACGCATCGATCACCCCGATCGTCAGTCCCCTTCCGCCACCTCCGGTGTTGGGGATTTCCGTTCCGAGGGTCTTCCATGAGCCCGGCAGTGTGAACGATCCGGTTCGCGGATAGGTCGCACCGTAGAGAACCAGGTCGCCGTTCTCTCTCAGATGAGATCTGCCGTGCACGAAGTCCCGGTCCGCGAATCCATACCAGGTCGCGAACTCGTAATCGTTGGCCGTGCGCGAATATTTCGCGATATATACGCCCATCATCCCGGCAATGGATTCCGTCGGCACGATCGGTCGACGTATCGGCGCGTCGTACCGCCCCATCTTAATTGTGGGTATGACAAACACCATGCTGCCGTCACGATCATCCACATGCATTTCAGGACAGTAACTTTCAAGAATCGACGGACCGCCTTTTTCCCGCGAGGGACAGAGATAGGACAGGTATTTCGTGGAATCCAGATTTGCCGAGATGATACCGAACACAAGCGAACGCCCCGGACCAAAGTACGCTGTCCTTTCTATCGCATCTTCCGTGATCGCGTCGATGCTGTCCCCTTCGACAATGCCAAACAAATACAAATCATCGCCCCTGCGATGAAGTGATTGGGATACGATTTTCCCTGGTCCACCAATGAAGCTGGATGCCTCCATCCGGCCTGTTGCATCGAGCACGAAAATGGCGCTCCTATTGTCCTTTGGGCCTGTCGGCGGCATTGAACCTGGAAGGGAGCGGTTCACCGGAAATCCGAACTGCGCTCCACAGAACACATGGACTTTTTCATTCCAGACATCTAATAGCGGAATAGTTCCTGAATCTCCGTGAATCGGTCCGAAATACGTACTGTAGACAACGTTCCGAATCGCTGGATCGTATTTCACTACATACACATATTTCTGACCGGTGACGGTTGGGCTGTGCCATGCGCCGTAGAGCGGAAAGTTCGCGGGAGCGTAGCCATGAATATACACATACCGGTCATCGGATTCTGCCAGATGCCCCCCCCCCGGACCAATGAAACTCATGAACGTGGCGAGCGGAAGCGAATCGTACAACGACACCGTTGATACCCCACTCCGAGTGACCTCGTATCCACTCCTTGTGGTGGATGCGGTACGTCGATCTCGGATGCGCACCGAGGGACATGCAGGACCGGCCGATACGATTTCCTTCCATCCCGCCTCCGCCCGTCCGCTTGCCGCATCGAACTCGATGTCGACACCATCCCAGACGTTTTCATACCGGAGACCGTGATGGTTCGAGACATGCTCGCGCCATGACGCGCTGTCAGCTCCGAGATAGAAATGCGAGACAGCCCGCGCGGTATCCGTCGCCCGCAGCCGGAGGCGGGTCGAAGCATTCCGATACCGCAGGCGAATGACCTCGATCCCCGCACTCTGTGATCCTTCGACTGCGCCGGGGTATTCCAACGGCAGATCGAGCCCTGTTCGCGGCCGCGTGATGACGAGACCGTCATCGAGAAACCAGAGTGCGCTGCTCCCGTTCAGCATGGCATACCGCACCGATCGGTCCCACTGTCCTTCGTTCCTGATGAACGTCAGCGGAACATGATCCCGGTCAATATCAATGCCCCCGGCAAAGGTAATTCCCGTCGACATAAACAGACCGAGTAGTAGCTTGCATATCATCATGGCGAAGGTCTCCGATTCGAAGTCTGATTGCCTGGGAAAACCGGTGTC
>CAZWNO010000214.1:2851-3656 GCA_964635845.1 uncultured Chromatiales bacterium | reverse complement strand
CCGTTGAGAGTGCTTGGCCAGTAATCACCCAGTCCGAGCTGTCCGAGATACAGCACGACAAAACTCGCCATCGCGTAGTAGGCGCCGCGCTCGAAAAGTTCGGTGAGGTTCGCGGTCCAGAAGGTCATCGGGAAGCCGTGGTTTTCCGGGGGTGCCGAAGTGGCTGTCGCTGCCATACGTTCTCCGTGGTTCAACAGTACATTTGGTAAAAATAGCGATTTTCCCCGGGATTGAGAATAAGATTATCCGATGTTCGTCGGTGCGTTCCGCCGGGATTGAATCTTCCGCCCGGGCTTCGTATTATCGTTGGAATACACTCTCTGTATCCCCCTCCATCCAGGTATTCCCATGACACGAATGCTCCTGATTGTCACGCTGCTTGTCCTGTTGGGCGCCGATGCGCTGGCCCAGGACGTCCTGATAAAACGGGACAATGGCACGCCCGCGGGCGCTTATTTCAACAATCCAACTTTCACCGACGAATCGGCCATCATCACTTTCGACGGTCCCTGCCGTGTGCTGGAACTGCAGATCTATTACATGGGCCCGGCCGCGGCGAGAGACACCCTGTACGTCGTCGGCGACGCGGCCGAAGGCGGGATTCCTCCCACGCACTGGGTCTGGAAATACAACACGCTCATCCCGCCGATCATTTTCGATTATCCCGGCACGCCGGGTTGGTACACCATCGACCTGCGCGGCAGGAACCTCCGCAGCGACGGGTATGACCGCATCGTGGTGCAGCACTGGCTGAAGCGTTCCGTCGGCCCGTGGTTCGCAGTGGACACCGATGAGCAGACTGTAC
>CAZWNO010000214.1:0-2841 GCA_964635845.1 uncultured Chromatiales bacterium | reverse complement strand
TGGATCCGACCAAGACCAACAGCCTCGGCGGTCCGGGTCAGTACTACCTTGTCTCCAACGATTACATGATCCGCGCGCTCGTGCAGTACGACTACCCCGAAGGGAACGGGTCGCAGGATCCCCCGGCGCCGGTGCTGGGCGACGTGGCGGTGCAGGCCGGCATCGCGACAGGAGGAAATCCGGTCATGGCGGCGATCGCGGCGGTGGCGGACTGGAACGGCGACGGCTGGGACGACGTCAACATCGGATCGAATTATTTCCAGAATCGCGGAGACGGGACCTTCGAAAACGTGACTTCCGCGCTCGGCCTTCCGGGCGGCTATGCGGTCTGGGGCGATTTCGACAACGACGGCCATGTCGATGCCTACGTGGTCAACGGCGGCGACAATGACAAACTCTATCGCAACAACGGCAGCGGCGGGTTCGTCGATGTCACCGCGACGGCAGGGATCAGCAATCCCGCGCCCACGGTGACGCCGATCTGGCTGGACTACAATAATGACGGACATCTCGATCTTTTTCTCGCGAACGGGCGCCGCACGGTCGGCGGTCAGGAAGTGTACTACCAGGACAAGCTCTGGCGGAACGACGGGAACGGCGCGTTCACCGATGTGACAGCCGCCTCGGGCATCGCCGCCGCGGAACCGAGTCCCTTCATGGACTGCTGGGGCGCGAGCGCCTGTGACTACAACAATGACGGCCGTACGGATATTTTCGTCTCCACCTACCGGCTCGCGCCGGACATGCTCTTTCGCAACAACGGCGACGGCACATACACCGAGGTCGGAGCTTCCACGGGCGTGCGCGGAGTCGCGACGGATGCGCCGCAGTATTTCGGCCACGGCATGGGCAGCGACTGGGGGGATTTCGACAACGATGGTTTCACGGACCTTGCGGTCGGAAATCTGGGCCATCCCGACTGGCGCGGCGCTGTTTCCAATCCCTCGCTCATATTCCACAACGACAACCTCCAGAGCTTCTCGGAACTGCATCACGACATGGGACTCAAATTCCGCGAGATGAACGCCGCGGTGACCTGGGCCGACCTCGATTGCGACGGCTGGCTGGACCTCTGGCAATCGCAGTATTCCTACCAGAAGGAAGGCGAGAACGGGGAGCCCGGACGGTACTCCCGTCTTTACATGAACGGCGGCGCGCCCGATTTTCTGCTCCGTGACCGCACGTGGCATTACGGCTGCAAGGTGCACGGCGCATGGACGGTCGCGCGTCTCGACCATGACAACGACGGCGACATCGATCTGCTCGTCGCCAGTCAGCACGAAGGCGTGAAGCTCTTCCGCAACGACCTTCCGCGCAACGGCCGCTGGCTCGCGCTGCGCCTGAGCGGGAGTCCCGCGGACGGTGTTCCCATGGACGCCTTCGGCACGCGCGTCGTTGTTTATGCCGGCGGACGCAGGTTCACCCGCACGCTTTCCACGTCCTCCGCGGGTTCGCGTACCGCGACGAACAGCCTGGAACTGCATTTCGGTCTCGGTTCCGCGGCGGCCATCGACAGCGTCGTCATTCACTACCCGAACGGCGTATCGCGTTCGGTCACAACCCTGGCACCCGACAGGCGATACGCTGTCACATACGACGGACAGATCAGCACGGGCATAGACCAGGTGCCTGCAACGGCAGGGACTTGGGAAATCGCCGAAGCGCGGATCAGCGACGGGATGCTTCGATTGACGCTGCGGGCGGATCACCCGATCTCCCATGTGCAGCTGCAGGTTTGTAACCTCCTCGGCCAGAGCGTCTACAGCGCCGCCGCGGACGATCTTCGCCCCGGACTGCACAGCTGGCCTCTGCCGGCGCGGCTTTCAAGCGGTGTGTATTTCCTGCAGCTCCGATCCGGTTCCGAAGCCCGCAGCGCACGCGTGCTGCTCGCTCGTTGAACCGGCGACGAACGGGAAATTCGCGACGATGTCGTAGTTTGCTGTTGAATTCTCTCATTTATTCGGAAGTCTCATGAAACGTCTCATACTCCTGCTGTCGATCGTCGTTCTTGCGCTCCCGCTGCGCGCGCAGCTGCTCGAGAACGTGACGGTCAAGGAACTGCTGCCGACCGTGATGGCAAAGGCGCAGTCCGAATTTGCGCCGGATGTTGTCCTCACCAATGCCCTGTTCTTCGGCTTCGAATACCAGGGTGTCAGGTTCGAACTCGACCTGACAAACGGCAAGGCGACCGGATGGCTGTATCGGCTCCACTCCACCGCCCTCGATTCGAGCGTCTATTACATCGGCGCACGCATCCCGCTCCTGGGCAACCAGGCGGTGAAGCTCCCGCTCGACACCATAACGCAATACTTTCCCGTGGCGCTCGGCATCGCGCAGATGACCGAGCCCTGGGTCGACAGCGACGCGGCCCTGCAGGGATCGAAGGATGGCGGTGCTGAGACGTTTCTGCAGAGCAATCCGGACGCGACGGTGCCACTCGCTTTCGTCATCAACAATCCGGTGCAGAACCGTTACATTCCGCAGGGTCAGTACTGGTTTTTCCGCTATACCGCTGCCGCGGATACTCTGACCTGCCTGGTGGACGCAAGCACCGGCCTTCCCTTCCGGTGCATCTCGGGCAACGCCCCGACCATCACGTCCATCCCTCAGAACACCGCGCGGGTCGGAGTGCTCTACACCTACGACGTGCAGGCCTACGGTGAACCCGCTCCCGTGTACTCGCTCAGCACCGCGCCTGCAGGCATGATCATTGATCCGGCGAGCGGCCGCGTCGAATGGACACCCGCAGCAGGACAGGAAGGCGTGCAGGATGTGACCGTCGTCGCGAGCAATCAGTCCGGCAGCGATGCTTTCCCACCACTCCGCATGACTCGTGACCGC
>CAZWNO010000213.1:2635-3799 GCA_964635845.1 uncultured Chromatiales bacterium | reverse complement strand
ACCGATCGTGAAAACGCGGATCCGGTGACGGTTCGCCAGCGAAATGATCTCCGCCGGCGTCCGCGTGGACATATTGTCATAGCCATCCGTCAGCGCGATCACCGCGCGACACTGGTTGACGCCGTTGTTGACCAGCTCGATGATCCCCGCGTAAATCCCGTCCCATGCAGCCGTCATATTCATGACGGGAAGAGCGTCCACCGCCGTTTGCAGCATCGGCTTTATATGCGTCATCTGCTGCTCGATCCAGGCGTTATCTGAGAAAAAGACGATGCAGGCTTCATCGAGCACGCCGTCCATCAGGTCGACGAACGCGTGTCCCGCCGCTTTGGCGCCCGCATTGCCCGCGCCGCTCATCGATCCCGAGGCGTCGAACACCAGCGACACCGATATCGCGCAGCGGACCATCGGATCCGGACACCACAGCGTGAAATCCTTGACCTCCACGCCGTTCTCGAAAATCTTGAAGTCCTGCTTCGCCATGTTGTACGCCGGGTTGCCGTTGCACCCCACCGAAAAGTACAACTCGATCGTCGGCCAGTTCACCGTCACCCGCTTCAGGTTCAGGTTCGGCTGCGCCTGTGCGGTCGCGCCCGCGAGCAGGAGACCGGCACACAAAAGGAGCATGGTCCGCTGCACATTCAGTAGCCTTTGCGTCAACATCTTCGCCTCCGTGGATCGGGAATGATATGTACGACGGGAAATCCGCGATGCGTGCCGTTTGGTACCTGCTCGAAAGCCCCGCAATCGCGTAGTTCGCGACTATTGTATCCAATAGTCCAATAAACCGACATACAGTGTAAAGTTACATCGACGGCGCGTCAGAGTTAAAAAAGACTCCCTCCGAAGCCGGAGGGAGTCTTAAAACAGATGACTGTGTCGTTATTTGGCGACGACCATTTTCTGCATCTTCGTGAAGTTCGGCGTCTCCATCCGGTAGAAATAGATGCCGCTCGGAAGCTGTTTCGCGTCGAATACGACAGCATGGGTTCCGGCGGTACGGATTTCGTCAACCAGCACTTCGACGGAACGTCCGAGTGCGTCAAAGACCGTTATCCTGACGTGTTCGTCCTGCGGGATTGCGTATTCGATCGTCGTCGCGGGATTGAACGGATTTGGACGGTTGAAGATCACGTACTCCGGAGAAGCCGTGAGCGGGCGGAG
>CAZWNO010000213.1:0-2625 GCA_964635845.1 uncultured Chromatiales bacterium | reverse complement strand
ACAATCCCCGCTGACATAGAGGAGGCCGTCGGTCACGCGCGGGAACACGGAACCGTCATTTATGAGGATCTTCGTTGCGATCTCGTTCGCCACCGGCCAGAGGAGGTCCGTACTGGTGATGTCGAGTTCGTTGGGAGCCTGACCGTACACCGCGCGGAATTTCAACCAGATGAGCGGAGGCGTGACTGAACCGGCAGGATAGCCAAGCGGGACATTGGGCGGACTCACGATCGTGAAATTCACCCTGTCATTGGTGGCGTTCACGACCTGGTCCGTGATGGCCCAGTCGGCAGTCAGACTGTTGAGATTCACCACTTCCAGGAATTCGACGACATTCTGGGCGAAGCGATTGCGTGCGTCGTCCATGTTGTAGTCGATCTCGATCTGGAATTTGTGAATGTCCTTGTCCGTGGGATCATCGATATAGATCGGGACGACGATCACCTGTCCGGTATACCCCACGTTGTTGCGGGGAATGGAGAGCGCTGCCGTGTTGGGCAGAGCCGGGACGAACACGGTGCTGGTGCAAGTAAGACGTTCGACGACATTCTCGGCGGTCACTTCCGCCGTGAATGAGACCATGGAACCGAAATCCGTCCGCTTCACCGGGATGAGGACCCACTGCACGCATGCGGTGTCGTTGGGTCCGAGATCGCGCGGGAAGGGCTTCTCGAGAGTTTCGCCGTTGGCGAGAATCATGCGCGGTGGGATGGCCAGTGTCGCCTTGAGATTTTTGGCGATACCGCCTCCCGCATTCGTCACGCAGAAGCGGTAGACGATGACCGGCGGCAGGTATCCGCCTGTACGCGGATCGAAATGCAGACTGTCCGCCGGCTCGGTCTCGCACCACCCGTCGAGATTCGGCGCGTCGAGCTTCTGGACGTACACCTCGCAGACACACTCCACCGGCTCGGCGTTCTGCGCCTCGACGCGGAAGGTGATTCGCACGGTGCGGCCAACCGAGCTGGGTTCCGCCTGCATCGGCCAGGTGAACATGTAGCAGCCACCGACACTGAGCGTGTCTTTGGGGACTTTATACTGAACGGCAGGGAAACCGGTGACGGTCGTGATGATCGGCGACTGGATGAGCACTGTGGCCTTCACCGAATCCGCGTAATCACTGCCGACATTGCATACGTTGAAAAACACGTCGAAGGGATTGTTGATGTAGATGCCCGCCTGCTGATCGGCGTAAATCGTATCGGGACAGATGCACGATACGTCGAAGATCGCCTTGCGCACGCTGTCGACGATGACCGGATCGCAGCAGATCGCCTGATTGTCGAACATATCATACACGCGCACGCAAATCTCGAGTGTATCGCGCTCGAACAATCTCGTGGTCGTAAGTCTCCAGTTCAGGGAAGCGGTGTCGCCCACTTCCAGATCGCCGATCGTCTTCTCAGACGTTTCTCCGGGACCGAGCAGAATGCCCGGGGGAAGAATGATATTCGCGCGGACATCCTTTCCACGAGCGGTACCGATGTTTTTAACGTCAACTTTATAGTTGAAGGGATCCGGTACGTATTTATGGTCCACGAACATGACGGAATCTTCCACCACGTCGCATTGAACGTCATATGCCGCCTGCTTCGCAGCGGGAATGAACACGTCGACGCAACAGGTATCGATGTAGATTTTCCGCTGATATCCCCCGATGCCGCGGACCTGGAAACAGATCGTCACCGTCGTGTCGTTATTCCTCCGCGTAGGAACCAACTGGAACAACCCGGTTTTCGTGCCTCCCGCGACCAGGACATCGAGGTATTTCTCCGGTGTGTCCTGCGGGAAGGGGCTCACGCCACGCGTTCCGATGAAACGAATCCATGTCGAATCCGAATTCCCGTCACCGATATTCGTGAGATCCACTCTCACCGTGAAGGGATTCGGATTGTATTCGTCGATGTTGTCGTCGAAAATGAGATTGAAATTCGCCGAACAGATCGTTTGGAATACAGGGAAATACTCGTGCTCGACCCAGATGTCCTTCTCGCAGGTCACACTGTAGGCATTGTCGGACGTCACGATCGTTCCGATGACGTCGATTCCGTCGGTATTGCGTTCAGCCGCGACAATCAACACGTATGTCACGGAAGCTTCTTCCCCGTATTCGAGTGAATCGCCGCCGTTATTGGGATTGACGATGGTGCGCAGCGGATCCCCCTCGATGATGAACCGTGTATCCGCGAGCATGCGGACTTCAAGACCGCGCGCCACCGCCGTATCCTCGGGGCCGATGTTTTTCACCCATACTGTCACTTGAATACGATTGGGATTGTAATCGTTGCCCTGGAAAAACAGAGATTCGTCCGGGGTCTCCATCCGGCACTCTATCACCGGCAGACCAAGGACGCTCTCGCCACCCCCGCCGCCCACACCCTGCGCGGTCATGCGTGAGGGGAACAGCAGAGCCAGGAGGACGATGGCGGGAAGGAGAATTCGCTTCGTCATGATACAGGTTCCAGCAATGTGTAAATATTCGAAACTCCAGATCCGTCGTGATTGCGCAGGGGTACAGACTGTTCGTCTGCACCCCTGCGGTTATCGATATCGAGTGTCGACCGTCATGTGTCTTACTTCGAGATGATCATGCGCTTGGTGTCGGAGAAGTCCCCGGCATCGAGG
>CAZWNO010000212.1:0-3829 GCA_964635845.1 uncultured Chromatiales bacterium | reverse complement strand
ATACAGTCATCCGATACTCAGACGACATTCCGAAAAGCTGTTTTGGACAGGTATGTCGTGTGGATTTCTTCACATGGGTAGGGATGACGGACCCCGCGGATCTCGAATTCCAGACTCTCGTGACGTACTTCCCGAATTCGAGCGAATATAAGGCAACTCTGCTGTCGCCGGAATAACATCATTCCCAAACGCCGGATCGATCCGACACGGATCGAGGCTGCACCTGAGAGCATCGCGATCGAAGTCTCACCGAATCCAGCGAAAGACGAAATAATGATCACCATTGACCTGAAGGAATCATCGACGGTCAACTTCCGCCTCTGTTCCCTTGACGGTAAGGAAATCCGAACGTTATATTCCGGATACCACGATGCGGGGATGTTCACCTTCCGCGATTCCGTACGGGGACTGACACCTGGTGTGTATTTTTATCGCGTCAATTCAGAATCACGCACCGGTGCCGTGAAACTGTTGGTTGTCAGATAGCCAGCAATCCCTCGTCCGGGTACCGCTCGTATGAAATCGGATCTTCCTCTCCGGCGCGGCGGAAGCCGCGGAGACGCAGCACGCAGGATTCGCAGACGCCGCAGGCGCGGTCTTCGTTTTTGTAGCAGCTCCAGGAGAGATGCAGCGGCGCACCGAGGGCGAGTCCCCGGCGGATGATCTCGTCCTTGCCGAGGTGGATCAGCGGTGTGTGAATGCGGATCGGCGTTTCGTATTTCGTCCCTGTCTCGATCACACGTTGGAATGCGTCGTAGAAACTCTCCCGGCAGTCCGGGTAGCCGGAGGAGTCTTCCTCCACCGCTCCGATGAACAGCGCGCCGGCTCCGATGACCTCGGCCCAGCTCACGGCGATGGACATCATGTTGGCGTTGCGGAAAGGGACGTAGGTGTTGGGAATGCCGTGTGACTCGCGCTCGGCGTCATGCACTTCGAGATGGCGGTCGGTCAGCGACGACCCCCCGATGCGCGCGAGATGTTCGATGGAAATCACCAGCCGGTGATCGTCGGACACGCGGTAGAAATCTGCGATGTCATGGAACGCGCGGAACTCCCGCTCCTGCGTGCGCTGTCCGTAATTGATGTGCAGCAGGGCAAGTTCGTATTCCCGCGCGGCCATGGCGACGGTCACGCAGGAATCCATTCCTCCGGATGCGAGGACTACCGCCTTCATTCCATCGGCGCGGCGTATTCCGCTTCGATGATCGAGTGAATGCCGCCGCGTGTGTTGAACTCCCCGATGACCTTCATGTAGCGCGGAGCGCACACCGCGACGAGATCGTCGAGAATTTCGTTGACGCAGCTTTCGAAGAAAATTCCCCTGTTGCGGAATTCGAGATAGTAATACTTCAGCGACTTGAGTTCGATGCACAGTGCATCGGGAATGTAATGCACCGTGATCGTCGCGAAATCCGGCAATCCCGTCACCGGACAGACCGAGGTGAATTCCGGATTGACGTGTGTGATTTCGTAATCGCGGTTGGGGTATTTGTTGGGGAACGTGTCGATTGTGGGCATGAGGCTACTTTGGCTGTTGGCTATTGGCTGTTGGCTATTGGCTGTTGGCTGTTGGCTGTTGGCCAAAAGCCAAAGTGCGCGGAGCGGAGCGACGCGCTGTGGGCCTCACGCGGCGCGCTGAAGAGCGCCGGTCCCAGGGACTACGCGCGTGCTAGACTCCCCGCGCATCAGGGGCCCAGATGAACTTGTGCATCTGCAGCTGCATGCGCACGGGGAGATGGTCCTCGAGGATCCACCGGGCGAGGTCGCGCGCTTCGATGGCGCCGAAGACGGGCGAGAGCAGGATCTCGCCGCAGCGCGCGCGCAGACGTTCGCGGTCGATGAACGCGCGTGTCCATTCGTAATCGCCGCGGCTCGCGATGACGAATTTCACTTCGTCGGTCGGCTTGAGATACGCGAGATTCCCCGGCCGGTTTTTCTTCTCCATGCCCGAATCGGGACATTTCACATCCATTATCACGACCACCCGCGGATCCACGCGCGCGATGTCCACATGTCCCCCGGTCTCCACCGCGACGGTGAAGCCCTGGTCGCAGAGTTCCGTGAGAAAGGGAAAGGCCGCTTCCTGTTCGAGCGGTTCGCCGCCGGTCAGTTCCACGAAGCCGCAGCGGTAGGCCGCGACGCGGGAGAGCACATCGCCCGTATCCATCATTTCTCCGCCCTTGCGGTGGTCGAGCGCATAGGGCGTGTCACACCAGGTGCAGCGCAGGCCGCAGCCATGGAGGCGCACAAACACGCAGGGCAGCCCTGCACGGCTGCCCTCGCCTTGAATGCTGTGGAATATTTCACTGATGCGGAGTGCGGACATGCGCCGGTATTATTTCGCGAAGTGGCGTCCCAGTTCCGCGTAGATGCCCGCGGCCGCGGCGATCTTCACCGCGTCCCACGTCTGCAGGGGCAGGAAGCCCGCGCGGAAGCTCGCCTCCCAGTCGTTGAGCATCACGTAGTTGAGCTGGGTGATGCCCATCGCGAAAATGACGACCATGCCGGCGACCATGGCCAGCGCGCCGGCCACGCCGCGCGGCAGACGGCGCAGCGGTCTGATCTCGTGCAGCAGTATGCCGGTGATCCACGCCGCGAAGGGGAAGGCGATCAGGTAGCCGCCGGTGGGACCCAGCAGGTACGGAAAGCCGCCCGCGAAACCGGCGAAGACCGGGAGTCCCGTCGCACCCATGGCGAGGTAACCCATCTGCGCCGCCGCGCCCTTGCGGGGACCCAGCAGCGCGCCCGAGAGCAGCACGAAAAACGTCTGCAGCGTGAAGGGCACGGGCATCGTCGGCACCACTATCTGTGCGCCCACTGCGGTCAGCAGCGCGAAGCCGCCGATCCATATCGCCGTGGAGAGAGATTTTCGTTCGGGGATGGCGAGAACATTATCGAGCATCACGGTCGAGTGCATTCCTGACCTTCGCGCATTCCTGTTTCACTACGTCATTGAAAGGTAAGGGAAATTTTGTCCGAAGGCAATGCCAACGCCATGCGGACGCCGGAGCGACTGCTATTTCTCGAACAGGGCAGTGAAGGAGCCGACAACGGCGCCATCCCTTTTCGCGAACCATCTCCACTCGAGGGTGTCGTCGTCTTCGAAGCTGAAATGCGCCTCGATGTACAAGGTCCCGTCACCGATCTTCCTGCTGCCAGTGAGCACCAGCGTGTTTTCCTTCTCCGGATCCCATCCACCGGTGTACATGCCGACCTCTCCCCAGTTCGACACCGTGAACATCGTGACCAGCCGTGCGCCGGGATCATAGGCGAGAAGTTCTTTTTCCGCATAGGTCCCCACCTCGGCAATTTCGCCCATGAAGTTCAGTTCCAGCGCCCATCCTTCCACGATCCTGACGACGTTCAAGGTCATGTCCGCCTCCAGTCGACTGCCCTCGCCTTCCATGACTACTCCGGATGCTTCCCATTCCCCGATGAACATTGCGAGCTTCTCCATTTCCGTCCCCTGCTCGTCCGACATCTGCTGGGCCGCCACGACCTGCGTGAAAAACACGCAGATCAGCACCGCCAGCGACGCATGTGCGATTGCTTTCATGACCATCTCCTCTGAAATGATATGTCACCGGCCGCGCATCCCACAGCGCGGGAGCACGCACGCGCGGCTGGTGAAGGATGATGATAGTACGGCTCATTCTAGCTCTTTTATTGCGTAAATCCAACATCTCCCTATCGGCGCACGGCTCGGCGCACGGGTCGGCGCACGGCTCGGCGCACGGCTCGGCGCACGGGTCGGCGCACGGGTCGGCGCACGGCTCGGCGCACGGCTCGGCGCACGGCTCGGCGCACGGCTCGGCGCACGGCTCGGCGC
>CAZWNO010000211.1:0-3856 GCA_964635845.1 uncultured Chromatiales bacterium | reverse complement strand
CGGCGAGATCCTCCTGCTGTTTGGCCATCTCCTCCGCGCGCTTGGTCAGCTCGTCGACCTTCTGCTCGATCTGCAGGCGCTTGAGCAGGTCGATCGTGCGCTCGAGGCTCTTGCGGAAGGTTTCCTCGTTGAACTGGAAATTCTCCAATGCCTTCTTCATCTGCTCGGGACTCATCTGCTGCATCATCTCATTCATCTTCTTCTGCATTTCCCGCAGCTCGGGCGCGTCCACCTCCTTCATCAGCTGCTGCAGCTCCTCGTATTTCTTCATGGTCTCCTCGGAGACCATGTTCTGCTTCTCCATGTCCCGCTTGAGTTCGCTGAGCTGTTCGTTGACCTTCTGCACGTCCTTGACCATCTGCTCCTGGCGCTTCATCAGCTCCTCGAGTTTCTTCTGCTGCTGCCAGTCGAGCTTCTCGGCGTTCTGCTGCTTCATCTCCTGATGCAGCTTGTTGAGTTCCTTCTGCACGTCCTCGGCCGCCTGCAGCGTCTTCTCGAGATCGTCGACGGCCTTCTCCTGCTCGGCATCGGCGCGGGCGAACACTTCCTCCAGCGAGGGCAGGCGCAGGGAGTACACCTGGCTGCGGCCGAGTTTCGGACCGTTCACGTTGTCGTTGTCGTAGACTTCGACGTAGTAATTGATCACGTCCTCGGGCACGATGTTGAGCGAGGTGAGATTCCAGATGAAGGGCACCTCCATTTGCAGTCCCCGCGCTGAGGGAAGGGGAATGACGATCGAGGTATACTGCTCCTGCGGTTTCTCGTAGCGCGAAGCGGCGAGGCGGTATTTCAGCACGAGCTTCGAGAAACCGAAATCGTCGCCGATGCCCATCACCATCGCGAGCCGCATGCTCTCATCGAGATTCGTGTTCTGTCCCGGTTCGAGCACGTCCACCGTCGGCGCCATGTCGGGCACGACCTTCAGCGCGTATTCGATGGGATTCACATTCGTGATGCCGCCGGCGTCGCGCAGGGCAATATGATACGAACCCTCGCGCCGCAGCGTGAAACCGGTCTTCGCGCGCGTGCCGTCGAGCGTGACCCCGACTTGCTGGCTGTCGGCGAAGACCAGCGCGGCTTTCGCGATTTCCTTGTTCAAGGTCATGTCGAGAGAAATCCGGGTTCCAGCGATCGCGGTCACGTCGCCCACGTTGTCGTCGAGGTAGCGTGGCGGAAGCTTCGTGTACGCAGGGAAAGTGAGCTGCACGCGCATGGAGCGGATGAACGGACGGTCCACCACCTCGATGCGAAAATGCCGGCTGCGGTAGCCTTTGGCTTCGGCGTAGTAGTCGAAGGAATTGCGGAGTCCCTGCACCGTGCTGCGGTACTCTCCGCTGCTGTCCTGTACTGTGCGCACCGCGTCGAAATTCTCCTGTCCCTCCTCCCGCAGATAGAAGGTCACCTCCGGCTGCACGCGCGCGGTGGTATGCGCCGTGAGCGCGAGCGTCTCGCCCTTCACCACCTCGGCATCGCCGGGAGCGACGATGAAATCGAAGGGCGCGGGGGGAGCAAAATCCGTGCGGAACTGCAGCAACCGCAAAGCGGCAGTTCCCATTGTCGACGGGAGCACTGCGAAAGCCAGCGCCGTGAAGCCGCAGGCGATCAGCGCGCCGCGCAGCGCTCTGCGCGCGGGCACGGCATCGACGACGGGAGTCAGATCCAGACGCGAGAACTCATCCGCTACGTCTCGGAAGCCGGCGTCGACGAGGGCGGGCGAGTACGCGGCGTGCTTCTCCTGCCGCATCTCGCGGAACACTTGCAGCGCGTTGAGCAGGCGGTCGTGCAGGGCGGGGAAATGCGCACCCACTTCGCGTGCGACGGTGTCGTCGCTCTTCCTCCATGCGGGAGAGAATCGCGGCGCCAGCGCGGGAGCGAGAAAGAACCCGGCTGCGATGAGCAGGCCGATGGCGGATGCAGCCACCAGCGCGGTGCGTGCCTCGATGCCCAGGTAGAACACCGCCTCGATCGCGGTTGCTGCAAGCAGCAGCACTGCAGTGACGGTGAGCGTGCGCAGGAGTCCGCGACGGAGGGAGAGCGATTCCTCGCGCCTGCGCACGCCGTGCAGGGCGCCCATGATTTTATCGTAATTGACCAGCTTGTCGTCGAGCATGTCCTGTCCTTTCATCTTCGACACTCCAGGGACACCGGAGCACTCCGTCCTATGATATCATGAGTCCCGCTCCGCCAGGCTGCTCAGTGCGTCAGCGCCCAGACGATGACGTTCATGCCCATCTGCAGCGCCTTGCGGCGGACATCCACCGGGTCCTTGTGCACGTCGGGATCGGCCCAGCCGTCGGCGAGATTGCTTTCGTAGGTGTAGAAGAGCACGAGCCGGCCTTCATGAAAAATGCCGAAGCCCTGCGGCGCTTTTTCGTCGTGCTCGTGGATTTTCGGCAGTCCGTTCGGGAACGGGAAATGCGCGCGATAGATGCCGTGATCGAACGGCAGTTCCACGAGTTCTCGGTCCGGAAACACCTTTTTTATCTCGCGGCGGAAGGCCTTGTCGAAGCCGTAGTCGTCGTCGACATAGAGAAAGCCGCCGTTCTCGAGGTAGTTGCGCAGGTTCGCCGCCTCGCGGTCGGAGAGACGGATGTTGCCGTGCCCGGTCATGAACACGAACGGGTAGGAAAACAGCTTCTCGCTTCCGATTTCGACGAAGACCTCGGTCCGCACGTCCACGTCGATGCCGCTGTTTTCCTTCAGGAAGCGCAGCATGTTCAGTTCCGACGAAGGATCGTTGTACCAGTCCCCCCCGCCGTCGTACTTGGCGCGCGCGATGACGAACTTGCTGCCCGCGCGTTCCTGCGTCTGCTGCTGCGTCGCCGCCGGAGCCGCGGGCACGGTGAGCTGCCGCGGCTGCACCTCTCCCTGCGCGCGCGACACTCCCGGTGACGCTGTCTGGAAAACGAATATCAGAATGCCGAAACCGGCGAATGTTCGAAACTTCATTTCACTCATAGAAATGAAAGTTAGCACCGCCTCCCGTGCAGCGCAAGGCGGATATTGCGCCGCACCCCCTTTCCATCCAAGCCCGCTTCATCTTGTCATCTTTTCATCTTGTCATTTTGTCATCTTGTCATTTTGCCATCTTGTCATTTTGCCATCTTGTCATCTTTCCAATTCCGAGCTAGAGTGTCGCATCATCTCAACCACGCGAGTTCCATGCCCCGCGTCACATTAGCCAGTCCAGTTCACGATCCCCGCCAGCGGAGAGCCTGTTGCATGTTCATTTTCGGATAGTTACATTCACTCTGTTGCGCCACAACCGCCCGGTGCGTCATGAAGGATTTTTCCATCAAGAAACTCTACTACTCCATCAGCGAGGTCAGCAAGATCACGAATCTGGAGCAGTACGTTCTCCGCTATTGGGAGTCAGAATTCGACGAGCTCAAACCCGCGAAGAACCGGGCCGGCAACCGCATTTACACGAATAAGGACATCCAGCTCATCCTCTTCATCAAGAAGTTGCTGCGCGACGAGCGCTACACCATCGAGGGCGCGAAGCAGGTGCTCAAGACCTACACGCCCGGACAGGAGCACGATTTCGGCAAGGAGGAAGAAGAGGATGTCACCGCCGACGACGCCGCGCAGACCGCGCTGATCTTCGAACCCGAAGGCAAGCTGCGCGAGGATCTCATCAAGGTGAAGCAGTTCCTCGAGGAACTCCGCGAGCGCATCCGCGACTAGGCGCGCTGTATCCCGTCCTTCTCCGGATCACCCCGACAACGCGACGATCGAGAAAATTAGGTTTTTCTCGATGGTAGTTCGTATATTTCATTCTCGTCCTTCGCGGCGACGGTCCGGAACGTAGCGCAGCCCGGTAGCGCACTACCTTGGGGTGGTAGGGGTCGCGGGT
>CAZWNO010000210.1:0-3860 GCA_964635845.1 uncultured Chromatiales bacterium | reverse complement strand
ATGATCAGCTCGACGGTCTGCTCGCTGCCGAAGTCACCCTCGATGCGGAAGATATTGTCGCTGACGGAGAACTGCAGCGGACGATTCGGATCCACGCGTATGAATTCCCTGGCGCGCGTCTCGTCGACCATCTGCGTCGTGGCGACCTCGATCCATCCCGTGCTGCCGTCGAATCCCGCGGCCACGCCCGTGATGGCGAGTTCGGTGATTGGCGGGAGCGTGCTCTTGAATTCCCGCGTATCCTCCAGCGCCTTCTTCCCCATGACGGACATCAGTCCGTCGCGCACGATGATCGTGAAGTCCTGCGCCTTGTCCCGCTGCTTGACTTCGCCGATCGAAATCGCGATCACCTCGGATGGCTGCTCGGATACGATCTGGACGTTCGTCACTTCCTCGCCGTCGCGGCGCACCTCGAGAAACTCGCGCAGTTTTTCCGGTTGCACCGGGTAGGTGAAATGGAGGTTCGCCTGCACCGTGACCGTATAGTACTGATGCGGCACGAAGGTCCAGAATACGTCCGCCTTATTCGCGTCGAAATCCGGCGTGTGGAAACTGATGGTCTCGAAATCCGTATCGTAGCCCGTGCCGAACAGCACGTTCTCCGTCACCTCCGCCTCGTAGTCCTGGATCGGCTGCAGCGGATAGTCGGGTGAAAACAGCAGCGTGCGCGCCGACACCCACTTGAACTTTCCCGCTATCGCGGGCGAGAATTCCACGAACTGCTCGGTCAGCCATTCGTTCTGCTTCTCCGGTGGCGCGAGGTCCTTCGAGAATTCGATCTCGATCGTCGCAAGCAACGGCACCTCCCCCTCCGGTGACACCGAGACGATCTCGACAGTGTTCGAGGAACTGCAGGCGAACAGCAACACTGCAGCGAGCACAAGGGGAAAGTTGCGGACGGACAACATCGGGATTCCTCTCTTCAATGTTCGGGTGAAGCGGAAAGCTAGGGAAAATGCCGCTCCATGGCAAGACGGGAGAGATTAGGAATTAGGAATTACGAATTACGAATTACGAATTACGAATTAGGATGTAGGGTGTAGGATTTAAGAATCGGGAATGACGTCCTCCCGAATCCTAACGCCCTTACTCCCGCTCCAGGATGGCGCGCTGGGGCGCGCCGTTCCCGTGCTCCCGCCTTCGTTCGGCTGCGCCGAACTACGGCGGGCAAGCGTGCTCGTGCTCGTGCTCGCCCTACGTGCTCGTGCTCGCCCTACGTGCTCGTGCACGTGCTCGCCCTACGTGCTCGTGCTCGCCCTACGTGCTCGTGCACGTTTTATTCGTCGATCAGCTCGATGCTCTGGAGGATGCTCTGCAGTTCAGGGTCGAATTTGCGGAAGTCGGTGGAGGGGGCGGTGAAGCGGAAGAGGTAGCCGCGGTCGGCGATTGCGAGGATGCAGTCCGCGGTGGTGATCCGGCGTTCGGCGGAGGCGCCGCGCGTGTCCATGTAACTGTAGAGCACGTAGGGAATCTTGCGATTTCCGATGCGGATCTCTCCTTTCTCCTGGATCTCGGCGTCGGGGAGCACCGTGCCCAGCGCCCGGACTTTCGCATCGAACGCAGCCCGCGTCGCGATGGGATAGGGATTGCGCGTGAGCTGCATTTCGAAACGAACGTCCGATCCGGCTTCCGGAGACATCACGACGTCGGTTTGTACGTCCATCGCACGGCGTTCGATCATCCATCCCTTCGGAGCGCGGACGATGCATTTGAAAAAGCGGTCGGAGTAGGCCCCGTCGTAGATCCCGGTGCGCAGTTTGCCGGCCGCGCCTGGATCAGACTCCACGACGTCGATGATATCGATCCGCACCGCGCCCTGCAGCCGTCTCGCCTGGGCGCGAAGTTCCTCGACATCGGAGGCATGCAGCAGCTTCACATGCGTCGCGTCATCGATGAACTCTCCCATCACGGGATCGATGCTCTGCCAGCGCTCCGTCCACACTTCGGCCCACACCGTACTGCGCCAGCGCTCCTCCTCGGGATGCATGCCGAGCACCAGCCGTGCAGGAAGTCCCGTCGCGCGCGCGAGTGTGACGAAGAGCATCGCCGCATGCAGCGCGGTGCCGCGGGGAGTGCGCGCGAGATGGTCCGCGGCGACCAGCGGAACGAATCGGTCGGTGACGAATGCGGTGCTGATCCATCGTTGAAGCCTGTCCGCGGCGATCCTCGCGCTTCTGTCAGTCGTCCGGAACGCGACTGCATGCTCCCGCACCGATTCCGCGGTGACCGGCAGCATCGCGCTTTCCTTCAGATCGTCGACCAGTTCGTCGTCGAAGATCGGGAGCGTCGCATCCCCGTGTCGCTGGCGCGTGCGCGCGAGGTGCAGACGCACGGCGGCGGCGTCCGCCTGTGCCTCCTCGACGATGTTCTGCCTGAGGTCCTCCGGAGTCAGACGCGCGCCGACATCACGCGTGATCGTCAGGCGGATGTCCATCGTGCGGATATTCTCCACCGCGGTCGGGAGGGTCACCTGCCCCGCATCCCAGTAGACACCGCAGTCGATGTCGCAGGGTTCGATGCCTGCGACGGGCGAATCCTCCGATTCCCATGCGAGATCAACCGCGGGCATGCGCCACGCGCGGATCTCTCCGTCACGGGAGACGAAGAACGCGCTTTCATTCCCCACGCTGATATGGATCGTGCCGAGAGAGTCTTCAGTTGTCCGTACGCGCGCGTCGCGGGAGGAGAGGTCGTGCAGGAAAAACACACGATCCGGAGCGGAGGCCTCCGTGCGCATCGCCAGTTCAGGGAGAAACACATCCGGAATGGCGGTACTCACATCCCGCCAGCTGTCCACGCGCCCCCCTTTCCTTTCACGGGAGAGATAGAGCACGCCGTCCACACCGCTGCCCTTGATCGCGAACTCTCCCTCTTCCGAATATTCACTTCCAGTGATGGCAAGGATGTGGAAGGCGCTGTCGACGAGTATCGTGATATGCCGCCTGCAGGTCACGGACCGATCATCCACACCGATGTAGTGACGCTCCTCCCTGAGGTCGCAGCGCATGTAGCCGTTCGCCAGGCTTTCGAAAACGAGGCGCAGCGTACCGCAGTTGCTTCCTGACCGCAGGACGTGGAAAGTCTGCGCCGGCAGCTGCGTGAATGTCAACAACAGAATCGCGGTGATAAGAGAGGAGAGTGAAAACCTGCCCATGCAATCCGATCGCGTGTGAATTGGATTCAAACACGAAAGGTAATGAAAGATGGGCTTTTTTCGTAAGGGTACTGAACCGATCCTGGGGCCCTGTATTTCTGCTGAGCTTTTCGCACCGCCATTTCTACCGAGTCATCACACGTTACATCTGCCCCTGCCGCTCGTCAGTGGTGTCCGCGTCGTTGCCGGCGTCGGTGCCGGCGTCAGTGCCGGTGTTGGTGTCGGTGCCGGTGTCGGTGCCGGCGTTGGTTTCGGCGTCGGTGTCGAGCGATGCGGCGAGCAAGGCCTCGCGCTCCTTCCGCCGTTGACGCATCCTGGACGGCACCCAGATCGCCAGGAACAGCAGAGCGAAAAAAACCGCGATGATGATGAAGATCAGTACGAGATCGTAGGACTCACCCGTCCCGGCGAGAACGACGTCCATTTCCACCTCCGCGTTGTGAGCGAAGATTCATTATACGAAATGCAGATGCGTTTGTCAAGATCACGGAAGGCGTGTACGAGGACGAGGACGTTTGCCACGCCGTAGTTCGGCGAAACCGGACGAAGGCGCATGCACGATGCGGGCGACGTCCTCGTCCTCGTACTCGTACTCGTTTACGTCTTCGTGCTCGTGCTCGAATGTGGCGCGCTGGGGCGCGCCGCTCCCAAGCTCGTCCTACGTGCTCGTGCTCGTCCTACGTGCTCGTGCTCGTCCTACGTGCTC
>CAZWNO010000209.1:0-3898 GCA_964635845.1 uncultured Chromatiales bacterium | reverse complement strand
TCCGAAAATCCGTAACGAAGGACCTGCGGCGGATCGGTCGAAAGGAAGCTGCGCATCTGCTCGATGTCATCGACGAACGCTTGCCCGCCGAGGCGGCGCAATGTCCCGAACTCAAGGGAAAATTCTCGGGTCTCCGACGCTATCGTATCGGTGAGTACAGAGTCGTGTTCATCATAATGGATGAAAGAATCCTTATTCTCCGAATCGGACACCGGAAGGACATCTACCGTGACTGAGTCGCTTTGACCTCAGGTCGGGTTTTGCCATGTTTACGGCATCGAGGTGAAACGCGCATGAAGAAAAACATCGAGGAAAAATTCCAGCGGGTATCCGACGCATCCCGGCACTTCGACCGGCGCTTCTGGCAGGCACAGGGCGACCGTGCCATATTCGAAGCCGTTTCCGAGATGCTGCGGGATTATCTGCTGTTACGAGGGCAACATGCTGATAAACTCCGAATTCAGCGAACTGTTGAGTCTTTTCGCAAAGCATGACGTCCGCTTCCTCGTGGTCGGCGGGTACGCTGTCATGAAATACGGAGAGCCGCGATTCACCAAGGATATCGACTTGTGGATCGCAACCGACTCCCGGAATGCGCAGGCGGTGTACACGGCGCTCAGGGAATTCGGTGCTCCTCTGGAGGGTTTGTCTCCACTTGATTTCACGGACACTTCCTCCTTCTACCAAATGGGAGTCGCTCCGCTTCGCGTCGATATCATGATGTCCATCCCGGGGGTCGAATTCGAGGAGTGTTGGCAAAGGCGCACGCTTGCGGAGATTGAAGACGACACGATCCCATTTATCGGCAGGGAGGATTTGATCGCCGCGAAGAGGGCGAGCGGCAGGCCGCAGGACCTGCTCGATGCCGAGAGCCTTCGTTCGGGCACAACGCGGACCGACAAATAATCACGGAGCAGCCATGGCACGTCGTTCGCGGAGAAACGCAACCCTCGGTCGCTCCCTCGTACTCCTGATTCTCACGCTCACGCTCCCGACGACGACGACCGGTGCCGCGCCGGCCACCAGCCAACGGGTGAATCCGAGTGAAATCCGTGCCGCCACCTTGTCGGGGATCGAGGCCGCGACGACAGTCGGGCATCCGATGCTCGAGAAGCTCTCCTTCATTACCGGCCGCTGGCGCGGCGAACTGAAGGGAAGTGTGATCGAGGAGTGCTGGAGCGCGCCGGAAGGGGACAATATGATGGGCATGTTCCGCCTGGTGAAGGAAGATGAGGGCGTGTTCTACGAATTCATGACCATCGAGCAGGCGGGAGATACGCCGGTGCTCCGCATCCGGCATTTCGGGCAGGGTCTCGACGCATGGGAAGAAAAGGACAAGCTTGACCCATATCCGCTTGTGGAACTCGGCGCGGCGCGCGCGGTGTTCGAAAATCAGGACAGCGGAACCCGGCTGGTTTACGACTGCAATCCCGCGGACAGGCTGACCATCACGCTCGAGAAAACGAAGGACGGAAAGAACACTTCGCAGGTGTTCGTTTTTCGGCGTGTGGACTGACTGGTCGGACCGGAGAAACCTCCCATCGGAACCGGAACACACACAGGAGCAGGAGTACGATAGCATGAATCCCGGAGAAATTCTTGACACCTGGATGACCGCGGTGCGCGGGCACGATCTCGACAGGGTCGTGGGCATGTACGCGCCCGGCAGCGTGCTGCTGCCGACCTTCTCCCCGCATCGCATCATCGGAGAGGAGGACCTGCGCGGGTACTTCCAGGCCCTGTTCGACCGCGAGGATCTCCACGTCTCCCTGCACGAGGAATCCCTGCGCATCCTGCCGCTGGAGGGTTCCGCGTACGCGCTCCTCGGCGTCTATTCCTTCAGCTTCGTTGTCGACGACACGACGCTCACCTTCCCCTCGCGCTTCACCTTCGTGTTCGACACCGCCCTCGACGCCCCGATCCTGCATCATCATTCATCGCAGGTGCCGCGGACGCTGAGCTGAACGGGCGGATTCGCGGCGGACGGCAGTGCGCAATTCCGTGCGGGCGATGAACGCCACCGCCACTCCGCACTCGCCATTTTCGGACCCGAAGTTTTGATATATCGTCCGGAAGTTACTACCTTTTAGGAAATAGCCTTTTCTCCAGCACCTGACAGCGAACTCTTATGCCCATGGGAACGCCGTTCTCGTACGTGCTGTCATCCCGCAGCAGCATCTCACACATTCCTTCCACATAAACCAAAGGGTACTATGTACGCACTGGTACGCTTTCTCCAGTCCACAATCTTGAGCAAGGTCGTGATGGCCGCGACGGGACTGATACTTGTCCTGTTTCTCCTCGGCCACATGATCGGGAACCTCCAGATGCATATCGGGCAGGAGAAGATGAACGTCTACGCCGAGACGCTGCAGCATCTCGGCGGCGTGCTGTGGCTCATCCGCGGCCTGCTCATCCTGTTCGCGGTGCTGCACATCATCACCTCCATCAGGCTCAAGCTGCTGAACCGTTCGGCGCGACCCGAGCACTATGCGTTCAAGGACACCGTCAAGGCGACCCTCGGCTCGCGCACGATGTTCTGGACCGGCTCGACCATCTTCCTGTTCCTCCTCTACCACCTGCTGCATTTCACCATCAAGGCGACGAATCCGCAGTACGGCGGACTCTTCGACGCCGTCGGTCGCCCCGATGTCTACTCGATGGTGGTCCTCGGCTATCAGGACGTGCTCATCTCGGTGGTGTACGTCGCCGCGATGATCCTGCTCGGGTATCACCTGACGCATGCGATCGGAAGCATGTTCCAGACGCTCGGCATCAACCATCCCAAGTACAATTCCTTCATTCACGGATTCAGCGTCACCGTCGCGCTGGTCATCGTCATCGGATTCATCTCGATTCCCGCTGGCGTCTTAATCGGCTGGATCGCATTGCCGGCAGGAGTGGTAGCGCTATGACACTCGATTCGAAAATTCCTTCCGGTCCGCTCGCGGAGAAATGGGACAAGCATCGCTTCGAGATGAAGCTGATCAATCCCGCCAACAAGCGGAAATACAGTGTCATCGTCGTGGGGACGGGCCTCGCCGGCGCATCCGCCGCGGCGTCGCTCGCCGAACTCGGTTACGAGGTGACCGCGTTCTGCTACAACGACAGCGCGCGCCGCGCGCACAGCATCGCGGCGCAGGGCGGCATCAACGCGGCCAAGAACTACCCCAACGACGGCGACAGCATTTTCCGCCTCTTCTACGACACGGTGAAGGGCGGCGACTTCCGCGCCCGAGAAGCCAACGTGTACCGCCTCGCGCAGGTGAGCAACAACATCATCGACCAGTGCGTGGCGCAGGGCGTGCCCTTCGCCCGCGAATACGGCGGCTATCTCGACAACCGCAGCTTCGGCGGCGCGCAGGTCTCGCGCACCTTCTACGCGCGCGGACAGACGGGACAGCAGCTGCTGCTCGGCGCCTATTCCGCGCTCATGCGCCAGATTGGCCTCGGCAAGGTGAAGTTGTACTGCCGCCACGAGATGATGGATGTCGTGCTCGTGGACGGACACGCGCGCGGCGTGGTCGTGCGCGACATGGTCAGCGGCAAGGTCGCGTCCTACGCGGCCGATGCGGTCATCCTCGCCACCGGCGGCTATGCGAACGTGTTCTTCCTCTCCACCAACGCCATCGCCTGCAACGTCACCGCCGCCTACCGCGCCTACAAGAAGGGCGCGGCCTTCGCCAATCCCTGCTACACGCAGATCCACCCGACCTGCATCCCCGTCTCCGGCGAGCATCAGTCAAAACTGACACTCATGTCCGAATCCCTCCGCAACGACGGGCGCATCTGGGTGCCGAAGAAGAAAGCCGACAAGCGGAATCCCAACGAGATTCCCGAAGACGAACGCGACTACTACCTCGAGCGCAAGTATCCGAGCTACGGCAACCTCTCGCCG
>CAZWNO010000208.1:0-3966 GCA_964635845.1 uncultured Chromatiales bacterium | reverse complement strand
TGATTTGTGCCGTTTCGGAGCGCCGGGCGTGTCAAACATTGGGATGGCATCGCAGTAGCTATCGGTATGTGCATCGTCGCAAGCCGGATGAAGAAAAAGCGGCGTCTGTGGCTCAAAGACGGCTCGTGTGTGCGGTTGCGACCCATGCATCGGAATCATGTATGGTCGTATGATTTTGTGGAGGATCGTCTGGCGAACGGGAAGAAGATCCGTATGCTGACGGTGATCGATGAGTATCGGCGGGAATGCCTGGCGATCGTGACGAAGAAACGGTTGAACTGGGAGGATGTGGTAGAGTATCTGAAGATGCTGTTTATCCTGCGCGGGATGCCAGAGTATCTGCGTTCCGACAACGGTTCAGAGTTCACCACCGAGCGTGTCCGCGGCTTTTTGCAGACCTTGGGTGTCACGCCCATGTTCATTGAGCCCGGCAGTCCCTGGGAGAACGGCTATAACGAATCGTTCAATGGCACACTGCGGCGGGAGTTGCTTGATCGCGAAGTATGTGATACGTTACTGGAAGCACAAATCCTGATCGAACGCTGGAGAAGAGAGTACAACGAAGTGCGCCCGCATAGCAGTCTGGGGTATCGTCCACCGGCACCGGAAGCGATCATCCCCTTTGAAGAGTTTGTAGGGAAACAGGAGCTCGTAATAGAGCCGTCGAGGATAGAATTTTGCAAACTAAACTAACATTCGGGCTGGACCAAAGAATGGGGTCTGCTCACACCGCGCTGCTTCACACGGAAAAGTCGTTCCGGCGTATCAAAGGACATTACGACATGCCCGTTCTCAAGGCAGCACTCGCCGAAGATAGAATCGAAAAGTCCCAAATAAACGTCGCAGCATGAATATTCAATGACAACCCTTTCATCGTCAATCAATTTCAACTATGTTTGGGACAACCCCATTCATCACAATCATAAGGTGTTCGTCATGTCACACACACACACACGCGCGCACGCGCGTTGTGAGAAGTTCATTACGTGGGTCATCTCATCCGTCCGCGTAAAAGGCTTTCATGCCGTACTCGTCTTCATCGCAATTTTCTGGTCCTTTTCCTCCCTCCTGGCTTCAAGCGCCTCCGCCCAATCCAATCTCTGTGACGATCCGATAAGCATGAGCGGAAGCCCGACCGAAGTTCGTTGGGTCGAGGCTGGGACATGTATTAAAATCATGCCAATCGCCTGTCCTTGCCCAAATCCACCTCCGGCGGTTTGCACTTGCACCGTGACTATACTTGGGCCGGGTGGCACCCCGGTGTCTTATACGAAATGGGATTGTGATACTGACGTATTGGATCCGATTTACGACGGCTGGTGCTATACCGTAACGACGAGCGGGGAGTACACCTTCATCGTCGATGTCAATCAGTGCCAGATCGGAACTATTGAGTGTGTCGATTGTGCAAGTTGTCCGTAAACCATGTATTGGAGAGGGGGTAATCATCCTCTCTCATCTCTTATAGAACTAATGATAGAATTTCCTGAGGTATTTCATATGCGAGTTTATACTATCTCTCTGCTTCTGTTTATTCTTGCATCGCCGCTGGCATCGCAAGTGTACGAACCGGTGTATCCCGGGTATTGGCCGAAAACCTACTCGGGGATGTTTGACTTGGGTGAGTATTGGTACCGAACAGGACTGCATAACCTAATCGAGGTATCGACGGACAAGGGTGGGACGTGGACGGACAAGACGCCAGCGGCGCAGCAATTCAATATACTTTCGATCTCGGCTTCGCAGGAATATGCAATCGGGACGCTGCAGGCAATGCGAGGGGCACCCATTGACTGGGAGGACAGCACGCATTCGTCGGTACTGCTGTTCACACGCGGAGAATTGGCGCCCCGAGTGCTGAGCGTGCCGTGGGTCGTTCCCGTGACGGAGTGGTATCTCCGTAAATTCCTGGCCTTCGCCGCCGGCGACGCGCTCTTTGTTGCGCAGGCCTATTCCGACATTGCTCTGATACGGAGCACGGATGCTGGCGCGACGTGGACGCAACTCCCTTTGCCGGATTCGCTATACAACACCACGCAGATATATGCGCATTTCCATGACCGCGACCGGGGGATTCTGCTGGGGCCGACACCCACAGACCGATCCGTACTTTCAATGTTCGTTACGCATGATGCCGGAGCACATTGGTCGACCGCTGCAGGGATAACGATAAAGCTTCCGCCCACCAACGCAATGTCGATGTACATCATGCCCGCCGTGCGCTGGCTCTCCCGTGATACTGTCGTGCTCATTGATCGATACAATGCCTTGCTGCTGTCCGCTGACGGCGGGGTGAATTGGCAGACGCTCTCACAAAACCTGGATCTGCCGTCAATTGTGGATATATCCATCGCAGCAGATGGAAAGGGCTTTGTCGCTTGCGACGACGGTAGGGTTGCACGAACCGCGGATTTCGGAGCCTCGTATATCACCGTCCGAGCTCCGCTCGGTGAGAACGATCCACGCCGTGGTCCACTAATATTTCTCTTCCAGCCTGAACCGGGTATCCTCGCCGTAACCGACCGATTTGGTTCGACGCAGTATTCCACTGATGACGGTGTGAGTTGGGAAGTGGAAGCGTTGCAGCGGTACTATTTTGATCGCGATCTGACTGTGTTTTCTATGGACACCGTCTTCGTGCGCATGAAGGAATTTGCTACCGGCTCCCTTCCGTATGTGCGGACCTTCGACGGCGGTGCGACGTGGGAGGAATGCATCGACGTGACCAGCACACAACAATTCTATAAGATTACTTTCATCACACCGTCCCTTTGGTACGGATTCCGTTTACAGAGTCCGGGCGACAGCAGCATCGTGCATCGCAGCCGTGATGCGGGTGCTAGCTGGCAGGCGGTGCTTTATGCACCCGCGCCAGAACGCGATAACTCTGCATATAAAAGCAGAGTCTCACGCGGCGATCGTCTCTTCTGCTTTATCGGCGATACCGGAATTTATTTCACAACCGATGGTGGCGACACCTGGATGTTAAAAGGGACCGGAATCGTAACGCCGCAGCAGGGAGGATACATAGATATTTCGCAATATCCTGTCTGCTATTTCACTTCCACCACTGGTTTTTACCGCTCTGGTGACGGGGGCGATACCTGGTCGCGAATTCTCGACAGGAGAGGCGACAACCTTATCGTTACGGATGAAAGGCATGTGTACTTCGAATACCGCCCCGTTGGGCCTTTCTCCCGCATGTTGCTGCGCAGCTCGGATGGAGGAGCGACATGGGACTCGCTTAAAATGGCGCTCGGGACCTACGAGTTCTCCTACATTGATGAGCAAGGCCGCGGCAGCGCCCTTGGCTACTACGCGAAAGCGTTTCTTACGACCGATGATTATTGGCAGACATTTACTGTGCAGGGCGAGCGTTATGGGGAGAGTCCGGCGTATATACGTTTTCTCGACCGCCTGAACGGTTGGGCAAGTTTTAGCAGATCGATTCTCCGCACCACCAACGGCGGCATCAACTGGACGCAGGTGACCCCACCCCTCCTCTCCTCCCCACGCATCGCGTCCGTGTGGCCGCAGCCCGCCGATCAGGGCGGCATGCTCAATGTGCAGCTCGACATCGGACGGCCTGGTGCAGTGCGACTGGAAGTGTACGATATGCTCGGTCGCCGCAGGGCCGTGGTATTTGACGCTTGGAGCGATACGGAGCAGAAGACTATACAATGGTCTCCCGCGGAGATCGGGTCCGGTGTGTATATCTTGCGTATGTTGACGGTGGATGGGGCGGCGAGCAGGACGATCGTTAAACGTTAAACGTTAAACGTTAAAGGTTAAACGTTAATCGTCACACCTCGAAAAAGTGTTGCAGAATCCATGTAAAGAGAACGGAGAGAGTAAAGAGAGAATGTAATTAGGTGAGGATTGCTTATGACATACATGGCCGGTTTTCGAAGTGATCTGCCCCCCAAAAACTGGTCCAGCATGAATGTTAGTCATTGAGTACATTCC
>CAZWNO010000207.1:0-4007 GCA_964635845.1 uncultured Chromatiales bacterium | reverse complement strand
CGCCCGCATGGGCGAACCACCGTGATCGAAATAACGGACGTCCGCCTCCGATGAATGTGGACGAAACCACCGGACGTGCGGGACCATCATCGGTTCGCCCGCATGGGCGAACCACCGTGATCGAAATAACGGACGTCCGCCTCCGATGAACGTAAATGAAACCACCGGACGTCCGGCATCCCGGTCGGTTCGCCCGTGTCGTGCGGTGACGAACACGATGCATCGTCAACCAGGGATCGATACCCTAGAACAGATTTCCCTGTTCAGGCATCCGCGATACGAACGGGGCCGCGCGGGGCAGTCCGCCGATTTCCTCGAGGTAGAGATCGAAGGCGGACTGCAGAAGGCCGGTGATTTCCTGGGGAATGTGGGGCACGCCTTCGCGCGCGTCGAGGGCGAGCTGCGCGGCGACCTTGCTGAAGGCCTTCGCGAGCACGAGCGCGCGTACGATGTCCTCCGCGGTCCACTCGTCGATGCGGATGTCGCAGCGCAGGGAATTTCCCCCGAGATATTCCAGATGCATGCCGAAGGATTCTCCCGCCGATGCGAGCATGTCCCATCCCACGTAGGCACGCACAAGCATGCCCGCGAGCAGGTAGTGGTCGTCCTGCACGATGAAGCGAAGCTCCTCGCGGAAGCCCTCCTTCAGCGCGCGCGAAGGCAGCGGCTCGAAACGCTCGAATAAACGGAGCATCGCATCCGTTTCATCGCGTTCGAAGCGGACGCGCTGCACCGTCTTCCCTTTCACACGGTACCAGACGCCCTCCTCCCCCACGAACGGATGCCACGCCCCGTCGGGGTCGAGGAACTTCGCCGCCTTCGAAAGACGTGCCATGGGGGTTTGCTGGTAACGCATCAAGGAAAATACAAAAAATGGATGGTTGGGGCGAACCGACTGTCACGGGTATCCTCGAACAGGGTGCTTGGCCCCGCTCTCCCAGGGCTTACGCCCTGGGCAGGTATGTTGGATCTTCTTTGAAGTCTCCCAGGGCTTACGCCCTGGGCAGATGTGTTGGATCTTCTTTTAAGTCTCCCAGGGCTTACGCCCTGGGCAGGTGTGTTTTGTTTGCTCTATGTCCCTTCCGTCCCTTTTGCCCTTTCTGTCCCTCCGGGTCCCCAGGGCTGACGCCCTGGGCAGGTGTGTTTTGGTTGCTCTGTGTCCCTTCCGTCCCTTCCGCCCCTACCGTCCCTACCGTCCTAAAATTCCGCGCTCACACCGATCGTGGGCAATATGCCGATGCTGGCGCCGACGGTTTCGGCGCGGCGGTTGCGGGGGTCCCAGCGATAGGACTGCACGTTCTTGCGGTTGTACACGTTCTGCACGTCGACGTAGGTGACGAGATTCCACGAAGAGAAATTCCAGCGGCGGTCGATGCGCAGGTCGAGAGAATGAAAGGCCGGCAGCCGGTCGCCGTTGTACGCGGCGTAATCGCGCGCGCCGGTCGGGAGGAAGGGCGTCGTGGGCGTGCCGCTGCCGTAACGGAATTTCGCGCCGACTTCCCAGTGATCGTCGATCTGCCAGCCGCCACTGAGGTTGAGGATGAAACGCGAATCGTAGCTGCCCGGACGCGTCACGCCGTCGATCGCGACGTACTCGGTGTTGTTGTACGACAGCGAGAAGATGCCGTAGAAGGGAATGTCGGACAGCCGCTTCTGCACGAGCAGCTCCACCCCGCTGCCGCGCCCCTCTCCCTCGCTGAAGAGATTGTCGAAACCGAAGGCGCTGAATCCGTCCTCCGCGCCGGTGTAGCCCGCGCCGGTGTTGGCCAGTACGAGGTAGGGCCGTTCCGCGGAAGCGGGATAGTCGCCGTATTCCTTCACGTATCCTTCGAGACGCACGCGCAGATCGCTGTCCAGCAGATGCTCCACGCCCAGCACGGCCTGGTCCACCCGCACGTGCCGCAGCCGCGTGTTCCCGGCGTTCGAGAGCAGCCAGATGTAACTGGGGGACTGATAATACCGGCCGCCGCTCAGCGTGAGCGCGGTCAGGTCGGAGAGGCCGTAGCGCAGCGAGGCGCGGGGACCCACGGCCAGCGGTTCGTCGATGAGATTGAAATAGTCGAGACGCCCGCCCACCGTCACGCGCAGACGATCGAAGAAGGTGTGCGCGAGCTGCACGTAGGCGTTGGCCTTCCAGGCGGTGGTGTCCCAGGCGTTCGCGAGATTGAGGATATCCGGATCTTCAGTGTAGCTATTTGGCGTCGGCGTCCAGGCGAAGTCGCCCTCGATGCGGGCGAACTTCCCCTGCGCGCCGAAGGACAGCTCCACCGCGTGATCGATGAGGAACACGCCGTCGGCGCGGAGACTGGTCTCCCCTTCGCGCGAGTCGCTGACGAACACGGGCGCGAGCGTCGAATCGGTCTGCAGGAAATCATAGGTGGTGAACGCGCGGCCGAAGCCGAAGGTCATGAAGCCGTGGTTCATCAGGTGCTTCAGCGAGATGCTGGAGAAATACTGATCCTGGGAATTCCCGAGGATGCGCGAGTTGCTGAAGCGCTGTTCCTCGGTTTCGTTGAACAGCCGCGTGTCATCGAGTACCCCGATGAAGAGGAAGGAAAGCTCGTTCGTCCGGTCGAGCGCGTAGTTGGCCTTGCCGATGAAATCCCAGTACTCAGGTACGAAGCCGAAGCCCGCGGCCTTGAAGATCAGGTCGAGATAGCTGCGGCGGGCGGAGAAAAGGAAGCTGCCCTGTTCGCCGAGGGGACCCTCCCCGTTGGCGCCGAACTGCGTGGCGGAGATGTTGATCTTGCTGCCGAAGCGGTCGCGGCGTCCCTCCTTGAGCGAGATGTCCATGACGGAAGAAAGCTTGTCGCCGTAGCGCGCGCCGAAGCCGCCGGTGGCGAAGGTGACGTCGCGCACGAAGTCGAGGTTGATGAAACTCAGCGGACCCCCGGTCGCGCCCTGCGTGCCGAAGTGGTTGATGTTGGGAATCTCGAGATTGTCGACGACGTAGAGGTTCTCCGAGGGCGCGCCGCCGCGCACGATCAGGTCGTTGCGTCCGGCCGAAGCCTGCACCACACCGGGCAGGATGGAAACAGCGCGGATGACGTCCTCCTGCGCGCCCGGGGAACGGCGGATTTCCTCGTACGAAAGCATCTGCGCGCTCACCTGCGCGTCGGAAAGTTCGCGGAAATACTCCGCCTGCACTTCCACCTCGCCGAGATCGATCGTGACCTCGTGCAGGGCGAATTCCACCTGCGTCTCGCGGCCCGGCGCCGTAACCAGTTCCGCCATTACCATCGGCCGGTAGCCGATCATCGACGCCTCGACGCGGTAGGTCCCGGCCGGTACGCTGCGGATGGTGAAGCGTCCGTCGAGGTCCGTCGCCGCGCCCAGCGAGCTGCCCCGCACGATCACATTCGCACCCACGAGCGGCTCCTGCGTGACGGCGTCAATCACCTTCCCGGTGATCGAGCCGTTCCCCTGGGCTGCGGTGATCGATGGGATCATGAGCAGGAAGAGTAACCACAGATTACACAGATTGACTTTCTTGGGGAAGAAGAAGAGTAACCACAGATTACACGGATTACACAGATTGGACTTTTTTGAGAAGAAGGTTTGTGATGTCATGACGTTCATTTTTGGTGCTGCGAATACATATGCAAATTACACAAAACCGCGCCCCCACCCTCCAAGGTTCCAAATCCGCCCCTCGCTCAAATCAATCTGTGTAATCTGTGAAATCTGTGGTTACTCTTCCGACGCCTACCCTCGAAGAGTAACCACAGATTACACGGATTACACAGATTGGACTTTTTTGAGAAGAAGGTTTGTGATGTCATGACGTTCGTTTCTGGTGCTACGAATACCTATGCAAATTACACAAAACCGCGACCCCACCCCCCAAGGTTCCAAACCCACCCCTCGCACAAATCAATCTGTGTAATCTGTGAAATCTGTGGTTACTCTTCCGACGACACGCCCCGAAGTTCCAGACAGCACCTCGAACAATTCAATCTGTGTAATCTGTGAAATCTGTGGTTACTCTTCCGACGACACGCCCCGAA
>CAZWNO010000206.1:0-4012 GCA_964635845.1 uncultured Chromatiales bacterium | reverse complement strand
ACCCGACGCTCGAGATCGCCTGCGGTGATGTCGCGCGTGGCGCGCAGCAGTTCATTGAGCGGGCGCGAGATCTGCCGGGCCAGCGCGATGCTCGCGAGCACTACCAGCAGGGCGATGAGCGTGATCCACAGGAAGATCGTCGCCGATGCGCGCGTGTATCCCTGGTCGATCTGTTCGCGCTGGAAAAGTGTCGGCGTGGAAATCACCGCCGAGAGTGCGCCGTCGCGTCCGCGGAGGGCTCGGTAGCCCACCTGATAGGAGAAGTCGCCGATCTGCTCGGTGGTGTACCAGGCATCCCGTCCCCGCAGCACGATATTGAGCCAGGCATGGGGATTGAGCCTGCTGTTGAGCAGACCGACATGGTATAGTTCGGGTCTGCTCGTGGCCGTGAGTTCAGCGTCCCGGTAGACATTCAGGTCTCTCCCGGTGCGGAGCCGGATTTCCTGGCAGAGCTGGTCGTCCACGTATTCGGGAAGGGCCGGGAGCGCGGCGCTGTCAGGCAGTTGTTCGAGGATGTTCGATCGGAGCACGTCGAGATCCTCGCTCACCTGACGCTCGATCTCGCTCAGGGTGTTCTCGAGAACGAACTCCCTGCCCGTGAACCAGATCAGAAGCAGCGGGATCGCCGCGACACCCAGCAGCGCAAGCTGCAATTTCCGCGCGAATGTCATGCGCGACCATCCCCGCAGGCGTCCGCCGGCGATCGCGGCGCAGAACCAGATCAGCGCGCTGAAAAAGAGGAACAGTACGACGATGCGCATGGCCCGATAGGCGGTGAGCAGCGGATCCGATCTCCCGCGGGTGATCGCGAGCACTTCGTGCCCGGGTTCCGGCAAGCTCGCAAAATAGGTCTGCAGGTGTTCGCCCTGCACGGGCAGTGTGCTCCACACGGTTTCCATGCCCCGGACCAACGCCTGCCGTACCGCTTCCGGCGGACGGATGGCGCGCTCGAGGGAACGGTCCGAAGTCTGCACCATGCGTCCGTCACGGAAGCGACTGACGATGTAACGGTCTTCGGGTGCCGAACTGAGCTTGGCCGGGGCGTTCCTGAGCAGATCGATTCCCTGCCCTGCCATCTCCATCGGATCGAGCGCCTCGAGTATCACCACCGCGACGAATCCCTCCCGACTCCGTGATACGATGTCGGTATATCCGCGGTAATAGCGCCGCTCCCGCGTCTCCAGCTGACGATCCGCGCTCTGAACGATGCCCTCCGTCCGCGATATCGTAGCCGAAAGCGTATGCATCGAGAGGAGGAAAGGATCACTGCCCACGGCGAAACGCGACACCGGTGTGCCGCTCGAATCGAGCAGGAGCACGGCACTGTTGTTCTGAAGCCGGCTCAGGGGAGAACCCGACCAGATTCGGAACGCCGTCTCGTAATCGATCTCCCCCTTCGCAGTCCCTCGCGCGAGGGTATCAATTTCCGCCCGAGAGACGTACTGCAGGCTCTGCTCCATCAACACTTGCGACCAGCCATCCACGGGACGGCTGAAATCGATCGCGATGGCCTCGATTTCGCCCATCCTTTTCGCCTCCATTGACAGCCTGAAAAACGTGATCGTGAGCACCGATCCGAAGACGACCGTCGCGAGCAGCGGTGCGAGCAGGCTGGCGGAGCGTCCGTGCACCGCAGGAATGCGAAGGACGACCGGCACGCAGAATATGAACGTGTACAGAGTGTAGGCCCAGAGCGGGAGCAGGTAATCCCGTGTCGTGAGCAACAGAACGGCGTGAGACAACAGCAGTCCGGCCAGCAGCGCGAGAGACTTCCGCGGCGTGGGATCGACGGTGCCGAGCGCTCGTTTGACAAGGAGATACAGGCTCAGCAGGGCGAATCCCAATGCAAGCGAGAGCAGGTAGCTGTTGCCGATGATGAGCAGTTGCATCGGCTGCTCGAACAATCCGTCGATGCTGTCGAAATTGAATGCGGAGTCAACCACGAAGCTGCGGATGCATGCTGCAAAACCGCGAAGAGTGAAGGGAAGAACAGCGAAAACGATGATCAGGGTAAGTATCGCGGTACCCCTCTGCCGCGGTGCGGGAGCCATTCCCGTGACGATGCGATACACCGCGGCGGCGGAGAAGAGCAGGGCCAGCGCCGAGAGCGTCAGCTCCGCAGGGGAACTGGTCAGTCCCCAGCCGAATGTTGACGCGAAGTATGCCGGATCGAGCAACTCGCCGGGCATCACTCCCTCCGCGAATCCGATGAGGAGAAGGCCGAAACGGAACGCCCAGATATGCAGCACCATCGTCGCCGCCGCCGCACCCGCGGACATCGAGCGGTACACGCGGAACAGCGGAATCGAAGCCACGACGGCCGCGGTGAACAGCAGGAGCAGTATCACCCTGTTGAACTGGGATGAGATCTGCGAAAGCCATGTGTCGTGGATGATCCCTTCGAAGGCGACATATCCCATCGTGTCTCCATCCGCCGCGAACGGCACGAGGATCCGATCCGCGGCCTGCGGAGAATCTCTCCGTGGCGTGAATGTCAGATCGTGCTCGAGTTCACGGGAGAGCTTGACAAGGAATCCTTCGTCGTTTAGAAATCTGCTGCTGACTGCGACAGTCGTGGCGATCGGGGCCGCCACGGAGAGTGTGCCGATGGAATCGCGCGCGCCGCGAGTCACGGGTTGTGACGCAACAAGCAGCAGGAAGGGCGTGCGCTCGAGAACGGCAAAGCCGCCGTGAAGGCCGGGTGGCGCGCTGCGCGGCAGTATAGGTTCTCCGCCGAAGGCACGCAGCCGCCCATCAGGGCTGCGCAATTCGAAGGAGTGCATCCGCACATCCGTCATTTTGCCGATCAGGAGCTCTGCCGTGCGGATGTCGACGGAATCGTCGGCGATCCCGGCAAGGCTCTGAATGCATTCGTCACGCATGGTCGCGCACTGCTGCCACAGGTCGTCGCGGAAATCGGCCAGCCGGGCCTCGATCAACTCCGCCTGTCTTTCATCGATATCGTGACGCAGCATGTCCCAATCCTCGGTGACGGTCCGGAGGAAATACTCCCGAGCGGTGAGGACGAGTGCCATCATCGCGAGCAGGATGGCGCATGCGAATATCCAGCGCCTTTCCTGCCCGAGCCAATGGAATCGCCTGTTTATTGCCGTTTGCACCGGAGTCCGTCAGCGCGTTGCGATCGTGATCTGGTTGATAACCCATACGCCGCGAACATTCGCCAGGCTGAGAAACATCTCCGCGGTCTCACGCCTCCCCCGGCGTTCATAGGTGAGCGGACCGAAGCCGTATGGATTGCGTATCGAGAAATTCCTGCTGCTGAATGAGAAGCTGATTGGCAAATGCGCTGAGAAATGGGATTGGAGGATCAGGAACGCCTGCTCCCCGCTGTAATATCCGTTGATTCCTGTGAAGAGATTGAGGTATACTTTCTGTCCGAGATGCGACCGGAGGAAGCGGATATTCCCTGAAGAAATCGCGTCCTTGGCACCGAGCAGCAGTTCGCGTGCCGCCCGTTCGGGATCGGCCTGGCCGGGATGCGCCTGGCCGGGATGCGCCTGGCCGGGACGCGCCTGGCCGGGATGCGCCTGGCCTGCGGGCCCGCGCAGGGGCGCGGCCGGTGCGATCGCCATGGTCGGCAGGGAGAAGGCAAGCGCGAGCATGATCGTGATTTCGCAGATGCGCATGTGTACGAACATATATGCAATGCGTCCGGAAAGCAACCGGCACACGGCAGCGACGCGGCAGGCCGTGCGCAGGGGAGCACAATTTGCGCGCCGACCGGGCGTTCGGGGCGCCCGGTCGGCCGGAGATGATTGTATGTGATCGCGGTGTGACATGACGGACGGGGGAGCGGATCCGGTCTACCGCGTTCGACCTGATCCGCGCGAAGCGGAGCGCGTCTCGCGGTCAACGCTGCCGCTCCGGCCAGTAGTGCTGGATGCATCGTTCGCAGGTCGTCCGGGCGAAACGGAGCGCGCGGACGGTGTGCTAATCGTGCTGCCCTCGCTGCGCGAACGGGCTGAGGGCGTCGTGACGGTCGTGCCCTCGC
>CAZWNO010000205.1:0-4038 GCA_964635845.1 uncultured Chromatiales bacterium | reverse complement strand
GAAGCGGAAGGGGTAGGATTCGAACCCACGGATGGTTTCCCATCTCCGGTTTTCAAGACCGGCGCAATCGACCAACTCTGCCACCCTTCCAGTGGATCCCGCCCGGCGATCCGCGGGATTCGCCGCTTTCGGGAGAAAATAAAAATACGCGCACCGGTGTGAAATCGCAATCTCCTTTGAACGGCAGGATGGTGATTCTGTCATCCCGATAACAGAAGATCCCGCGCTCGCGGGATCTTCTGTTATCGGGAATGTAATATGATCACTTGCTGATCTGGTAGACAATTTTGCGGACCGTATCGAACTGCAGATACGGGTACATTTCGCGTATTTTATCGATCGCATCGCCTGCGCTCATGTCCTTGCGCATGTTGCGGAAGAGGCGGCGGATCTTGTAATCACGAATGGCCTTTTCACTGAAGAGATTGTGCCGCTCCAGCTCGAAATAGGTCTCATCGTCAATGATGTCGCGAAGAGGGTTGTCGCTCTTCAAAACTTCGTTCTGCATAGTGCCTCCTGCGGAGATGTGGTTGAACGGATGAATACGTGAAGCACTAACAACAGCTCTCGATACGAATCACTCCTTGCCTGATGCTTCGTTCTGGGAATTAGACACAAGCCCGGTAAAAAAGTTACAGATTCATGACCGTACGGAATTTTACCACGGCGCAAGTATAAACGTCAAACGCGAGCGTTTTGTTTCACAGGCCGGGATAAAAGAAGTAAGGAGGGGTCGATAGAGCGGGGTATTGTGAGAATTTGGTCAAAAATAGGGCAGCCACACCCGAAATGCAAGCATTATTCCACGGGTACCGAATTAATGACCTGCAGGAATTCATCGGTCGACGCATAGCCCGCCGATGCGAGCCATGCCCGGGTGACGTCAGGCAATGGCGCTGTGAGGAATCGCCCGTCGGAGATGCGGCGGGCGGCGTCTTCAAAAACGTCCCCCCAACCGGGAAAATCATGCGCGTCGTAGCTGGTATTGTGGAACAGCAGCACCGCAGCGCCGCGAGACGCCGCGACACGGTCGAGCAGGTCGGCGATGCGCTCGCGCGCCGTCCCGGTATCCAATCCGCGGTAATGGGCGAGCGTGCCGTCCATGACCGTCAGCGGAAGCTCCCATATCCGTAGCGGCGCATCGGCTTCGAGATCCCACGGCAGGAAAGGATGGCATACGCCGTTGCGGAATCCTTCGTGTTCCGCGAAACCCAGCGTCGAATCGACTTCGAATCCCTCGGCGGCCTGCTGCCGCCATGTGACCGGATAAGCGAAGCGCAGGTAATGTTGCCGCACGCTTCGCAGAGACTGTCCCGAAGCCTTCCGGAGGCGATGCGCCTCCCGCGCGAGCATGGCCGGATCAGTGTGCGCATTGAAACTGGGGTGCAATCCGATATCGTGACTTCCATTGCGCAGTGCGGACAGCATGTTCCGCGCGCGCGCGGAGTCGAGACGGTAGCTCACGTCCCGCTTGTCGCTTCCTCCGGCCTTGATCAACCAGGTCGAGACGATACCGCGCCGCTGCTCCTCTTCCAGCATGCGCGCGATGGAAACGAGATACGGATCGTGTTCGCGCTTGGAGAAAGTGAGATATTCCCGCAGACGCGCCCATCGCTCGGCAGCGGATACCTGCCTCCGGTTCAGCAGGAAATTCTTCGCCAGTTCCCGAAACAGCAGCCCCGGAGTGAATTTCGACAGATAATCGATGTCGTGGGTCATCACCGCCGCGGCCGCATGGCCTGCATAGCGTCCGCCGGTTGATGCTCTTTGTGCTCTCCCTTCCGTCAGTATTTCGAGGATCCGGGCGTATTCGGCGACCACTGGACGATCGAGTTCCCCTCTCTGCCCGAGCAGGCTGTTGACTGCCTGAAACCGGCCGAACTGATCGCGCTGCGTGCTCGTCCATTCCTCATGGAGCGACAGGAAAAAAAACGCCGCCGCGACGAGATCAGTTGCGGGTGCCTGCTCTGCGGGCACAGGGAAGAGACTCAGCACGGGGACGCCGAAGGCGTCGATCTCGCCGACGTCGAGCTGGAGGGCCTCCCGCCGCAGCAATGCGGACGCCTGCCGGCATCCGGGCAGCCAGGCCGCGCTTGGACGCGGCAGCGGTCCGTAGTGCAGGTCCGCGTCCTGAGTGACGAACCTCACCCGATGCCCCGCGATCAGTGCGAGGGTTGCTAGAGTGTAGCGCGCCGCCGGCTGGAAGCCTGCGTCACAATCGACGGATATGCGCAGTTCCGACGGCAAGGGTTACTCCTGGATGGAAATGCGACGGGATGCTCTCTTCCGGCACCGACACGCGCCGGCGATCGCCGTTTCGTGGAATCAGGACTCGCCCCAGGCGAGGACCTCGACACGGACGCGCGTGACACCGCTTCGCAGCATGCCGAGCTGCTCCGCCGCCGCGCGGCTCAGATCGATGATGCGGCTTTTGACATGGGGGCCGCGGTCGTTCACGCGGACGATCACCGAGCTTCCGTTCTTGATCGAAATGACGCGCAGCCAAGTGTCGAAAGGATAGTCTCGATGCGCGGCGGTCAGTTCGTGACGGTCGTATCGCTCACCGCTGGCCGTCGGTCTGCCGTGAAACCTGTTGTGATAATACGAAGCCACCCCTTCGTCCGCCTCCAGTATCTCGCGCGGGGGGTAGTTCCGGATATCATGCCAATCGGTACTCTCGCGTGTCGAGGAACACGCGGAGAATACGACGACCAGCAGCAACAGCAGACCTGCCGGTCTTTTTCTCCTGGTGAATTCCATTCATGGCACGCTCGCTGTGAAACATACTAGGTGCTTGTCAGAGGTACTGCGTCAGGCCTTTTTTCCGAAGGTAATCGACGACCTCCTTGACTTCCTGCGACCCGCCTTTCCGGCAGACCAGCACGGCGTCGTCTGTATCGATGATCAGGAGATCCTCGACGCCGACGACCGCGGCGAAGCGGCCGCCCGTCGTGGAAACGTGGCAGTTGACGACATCGCGGAGGTAGACGTTCTCCGAGGTGGCGTTGTCATTCTCGTCCTTCGGGAACAGCCGGGCGACTTCGTCCCAGCTTCCGAGATCGTTCCATCCGAAATCCGCGGGGATCACGTAGCGATTTTCCGCTTTTTCCATTATTCCGTAGTCAATGGAAATCGGCCGCATCTCGCCGTAGGCCCGTTCGAGCGCCTTCGGAAATTCGGGAGTATCGATCGCTTCCTCGAGTTTGTGCAGCTCGTCGGCGAGTTCGGGCAGATAATCAACGATGCCGTTGAGAATGGTCGAGACGCGCCAGATGAACATTCCGCTGTTCCATACGAAATCGCCGCTCTCGAGAAAACGCCGGGCGGTCTCCAGGTTCGGTTTCTCCGCGAAGGTCACGACCGAATAGCCGTGATGCGCGGCATGCGGTCGGTCGACTTCGTCCTTCTGAAACTGGATGTAGCCATAGCCGGTCTCCGGACGCGTTGGCGTCACTCCGATTGTCACGAAGCCACGGGAGCTGTCTGCGACGGCGATGGCGTTTCGAAGTGTTTCCTGGAACGCGACGATGTCGTGCACCAGGTGATCGGCGGGAAGCACGACCATCATCGCGTCACCGACGCGCTTGTGGAGGATCTGCGCACCGAGTGCTACCGCCGGCGCGGTGTTGCGTCCGAACGGTTCCACGAGAATGTTTTCCGCGGGGATCTGCGGGAGCTGCCTGCGCACTTCGTCGGCCTGCAGGGCGCCGGTCACGATGAGAATATTCTCCTTTGGAACGATCGGATCCAGGCGATAGACGGTATTCTGGATCATCGTTCCGCTTCCGAAGATTTCGAGCAATTGCTTCGGCGAATGTTCGCGGCTGCGCGGCCAGAACCGGGCGCCGACACCGCCGGCAATGATCAGTGCGTAAGTTTCCATGTGCGGGATATCGTTCCTGCTTTTGCCGCCGCGGGAGGCGGATCAAAGAAAACCCGCTTCCGAAAATTCCGCGGAAGCGGGAGATATAATCGGAAGGTGCTCTAGTGTCATGTCACGCATCATATGTCGGATAAAGTCTCTTGAGCTTCACGCGC
>CAZWNO010000204.1:0-4208 GCA_964635845.1 uncultured Chromatiales bacterium | reverse complement strand
TCCCGCTGCTCGTGGAGCATTTCTTCCGGAAGCATCACGCGGACGACAAGATCATGCTCCTCAACAGGGAGATCTACGAGAAGCTCGAGAGCTACGACTGGCCCGGCAACGTGCGCGAACTGGAAAATATCGTCGAGCGCATGATCGCCCTCTCACTCAGCGGACAGATCGACGTGTCCGTGCTCGATCTCGATCCCCGGCTGCGGGGCAGATCGAGCGGCGGCGAGGATTTTTCCCGCTACGGTTCATTCGAAGAGTACATCCAGAGCAAGGAGATGGTGATCATCGAGTGGGCGCTTGCGCAGTCACGCAACAGCGTCACCGACGCCGCGAAGCTGCTGCGGATGCCGCGCACGACGCTCAGCAGCAAAATCGCCCGCCTCCTGCCGAACGCGCGGATACAGTGAGGGAATAACCCGGCCGGGTTCCTGGAAGTCACCGCACCGTGCGAATTTCTGGACTCGGCTGCGTGCACGCGATTTGGAACTCACCCGCCTGTGTACTTCTTGGAACTCACCCCCCTGCCCCCCTCTCTGGATAGAGAGGGGGAAGAGTGGTCTCGGTTTTACTCTTTCGTTAGAGCCTGGATGGCGGTGAGGATGACGGCGATATTATCGAACACCAGTCTGTTTTCGAAGCGCAATACGGTGAGGCCGAGGGCGTGGAGATTGGCATCGCGGTGTGCGTCGAATTCCGCGCGCATTATGTGAACGGATCCATCGAGTTCGATGACGAGGCCTAGCGCATGGCAATAGAAATCCGTGATGTAGAAAGTCTCCACTCCATCCAGATCGTAGAAAATCGGATGCTGACGGTTGAATTTGAGTCCGAGAAATTTCCGATTCCTCAGCACCGTCCAAAGCCTTGCTTCCGCAGGCGTTTGCTCCTTGCGCAGCTTGCGACATCTCAACGTTGCGACCTGTCGCAACTCATGCGATTTGTTCAGACTCATTTCATCTCCCTATGATTATGAGCAGAAAAAAATAATTTCTCCAGTCGCCCTCAATGATGCAAGTTATATATCATCCCCTCTTCTCCCCCCTCTCTATCCAGAGAGGGGGGGCGGGGGGGTGAGTTCCGAAAACCAGCCAGGCGAGTGAGTTCCAAGCCTACAGCCGAGCGAGTGAGTTCCTCTTCCCCCCCTCTCTATCCAGAGAGGGGAGCAGGGGGGTGAGTTCCAGAGCCATCCAGGGGGGTGAGTTCCAGCAAGCCGCACCGGGGTGGGCGAGATCACCGGACATTGTTCAATGAAACGTGTACACCGCCAGCACGACGATGATCAACGCGACAAGCATGGAGAGTCTCCCAAGAGGGGGAATCTTGCGGAGATGTGCTTCCGCGTCGCCCTGCGCCGCCTTGCGTGCCTTCGCGCTGAGCATGCCGACGAGCGCGGCGAGTACGAGCACCAGCAGCAATTTCGCCATGAGCGTCGGTGTCGACATGAGCGTGCCCCAGTACGGCGTCATCAGATAGCCCCCCGTGAGGATCAGCAGCGCCAATCCGATATGTCCCATCCTGTTCAGCGCAAAAGCGTGCAGATGCAGCTTCCGCGCCTCCGTGGGTTCCGCCTTCGACGCGGCGATGCCCAGGAATATGTGAGCGAAACTCGTACCCAGACCCATGGCCAGTCCGATGAAATGCAGGATCAGCATGATTTCGCGCATGCGGCTTTCTCCTTCGATCTATGTGAATGCGTGGTCACCATCCATGGCGCCGATGGCGGTATGCTTCTGAATGGCGACGAGGGTGATTGATGATGATGTAACATAGATAAAAAACTCGATGAATGCAAGCTGACGGGGGCCGACGTAGGGACCGCGGTCGCGAGATTCGCGCCGGTGATCGCGTGCTATCGTCCGGGAATCAGTGGTTCCGGGAGCGACGGCCAGCCGCCCGACGTGCTGTCGCGGAGTTCTATATATAATATCGCCGTAGAGATGGCAAATGGATGTCCGATCATCGCATTCTTACGGAATTGTAAGCAATCTGTCAGGGAATTGTAAGGTTTCATTCAGTCATCTGTAAGATTACGACGGTATAATACTACTGTAATCCCGGAAATCAGTGAATGTCCTCGTTTGCGGGATTGCATACCATCACCAACACACAAGTATTGAGGTCCCCATGCACGCGAAAATCGTTACCGCGTTCTTTTTGTTCGTGCTGTGCGTGATACATGTATTTCCCGTCGTGTCCCAGCCTTTGCGAATTGACTTTCGCCAGGCAGCGAACAACGACAGTCCGCATTCCCTGGGAGACGTACATTGGGTGCAGTCGATATTACAGCGGAACAATTCGATGTATTATGAGGGGATGTCCGTTCCCCAACGGATTCTGCTGACGAATATTCCCGCGACCCAGGGGAATGCACACACACTGACGTTCAGTCACAAGGCGACGAAGAACGGCGTCCACGCCTACGATTTCCTGACATCCTACGCACAGGCGATCACCGCGGCCAATGCAATCGTCGGTCCGACAGTGCTGGAATATCTCAACGAATGCGGACCGGGCATCGGACCGCCCAACACGCTCCAACAGACTTGCGAATCAATGCGTACATCGGGTTTCGCGGTGACGGTCGACATACCGGATGCGATGGGATCGACGCTCGGTCACAGTATCGCCTCCAGCGTGACGCGCTATGAGAACCGTTTCCAGAATCGGTTGCTCGGTATGTTCGGCGACGAACAGATCACCAATGCGACACTCACCTTCGATGGATATACAACATCGGGGTCGGACCAGTCAGCGCAGTATACTCTGCAGTGGACATCGGCATCCAATTCGGTTCTCGTGGAATTCGCGAGCCATCTCGCGCTGGGAAACGATGTGAGCGGTGCGGGATTCGGGATCGGCTACGGGAGCGGCCTCGGTGCCGGCAGCATCAGTGGCGGTTCCTATCACGTCAAGGTTGACCAACTGGACGGTAATGCACTGGGCAGTCAGGACAATCAGATCGCCGGAGCCGCGGTGCTTATAGGTATCGAATGCGCGGCGACCGGTCCGGATCCGGTCTGTGCGGGAACACAGAATACCTATACATTCAATAGTTCCGCATCCGGCCTGTCCTTCGCATGGTCACTGACGAATAATACAAGTGGTGCCACGATCGTCGGTTCCTATACCGGGCAATCGGTCGTTGTGGATGCCGGTACCGGTCCGGGCGGGTATACAATATCCGTGATCGTCCGCGATGCCGTGCAAACCGTCGTCTGTCCCACTTCCGTGACAGTCAACGGATTCACGGTGACGGCCGTGCCACAGCCCCTGCTCTGCGCGGGGAACAAGACTCCGGTGACCGTCGACGCAAGCGGCGGCGTGGCGCCGTATTCCGGCGTGGGAACATTCCTCGTCCACGCGGGCACGCATTCCTTCACCGTGACGGATGCACGGGGCTGCAGCAGTACGGCAACGGTGACCATCACCGAGCCACCGAAGCTGAACGCATCTTCCAGTGCAGTCCCGCTGAACTGCAGTAACGGGACGACAGAGGTGACGGTGGGTGCAATGGGCGGCCGACCGCCGTACGGCGGCACCGGTGTGTTTCACCGCGGCGCGGGTACGCATACCTTCACCGTCACGGATGCGAACAACTGCATCGCACTGACCTCGATCACAATCAACACGCCCTCCGCGTTGACAATCACCGCGAGTGCACCGGCCATCCTCTGCCACGGCGGCACGTCGACCGTGACTGTCTCCGCTTCGGGCGGAACGCCGCCGTACTCCGGTACCGGAAACTTCGTGCGCAGTGCCGGAACGCACTCGTTCACCGTGACGGACGCGTATGGATGCAGCGATACGGCGTCGGTGACAATCACCCAGCCGTCGGCGGCTCTTGCCGTGTCCGCCGTCGCGACACCCATTTCCTGCTTCGGCGGCAGTTCCACAGTGACCGTGACCGCAACCGGCGGCACCCCACCGTATTCCGGGACGGGGACATTCTCCAGGACAGCCGGCACGTACACCTTCACGGTGACGGATGCCAACGGCTGCAGCGCGGCTTCCACGCCGATCACGATCACGGAGCCTGCAACCGCAATAACGGTTGCCGCATCCGCTACACCGATATTATGCCATGGCGGATCATCCACGGTCACGGTCACGGCCGCCGGCGGCACACCACCGTATTCCGGGACGGGGACATTCTCCAGGACAGCCGGCACGTACACCTTCACGGTGACGGATGCCAACGGCTGCAGCGC
>CAZWNO010000203.1:0-4276 GCA_964635845.1 uncultured Chromatiales bacterium | reverse complement strand
GAGCACGAGCACGAGCACGAGCACGAGCACGAGCACGAGCACGAGCACGAGCACGAGGACGTCGTGGGACCGGCGCGCCCTGGGGGCGGCGCAGGCCACTGCGCCGTTTTCGAATACGAGCACGCAGATGAACGCGGATATCGCGGATTCCTGCGGATGGTATTTCAGTAGAAAATCCATCCGCGAAAATCCGTTCCCCCGCGTTCATCTGCGTTCGATGTTTTTCCTCGTAATGCGGTGTTCGCCGTTATCAGGCATCTTCCGCCGTGATCACAGCGCCGCTTCCTGGAATAAAATCCTGAAAAAAGGGTAAATAACACTTGACATCTCGAATTCGATGTCGTATTATCGGACATACTGCGAATTCGCCGATAGTGTCTCCCGCAATCTGTGCGGCGTTCCGTTCGTTTTCGCCTGGCGAATCACAATGAGATCGCCCCCTTCCCGGGGAGGGAGCCATCTCGCGCATTGGACCGGCAGATGTCCCACATGCGTTCGCCGGAAGTCCATCGCCGAGGTCCCTGTGAATATGCGCAGGGAAAGACATCCGCGTGATGTCGGGAGGAATGCATCGCGCCTGAGTGTGATCGTTCCGTGGCCGGGAAGACCAGAGAATCGCGAACACAACCCGCTCGCCTGCAATATCGAGGCAGGCCGGGGGCTGTCGGACCGTGAACATAACGGAAATAAACCAATATTCGAGAATGTATCATGAAAAATGAAAGGAAAGCCGGAAATCTTCCGGCATGGAAATTGCTCTCTCTCTCTCTCTCGTAGGGCGAGGAACGGCATCGGTCGCGCTGTTTCGCTCCTGGGATTCGTAACACTGATCATCGTGACGTGTCCGTTGAGCACGAAGGCACAGACGGAGTGGAAAGATCGGCCAGTGACACACGCCGTGGAAAATCAGCTCGCACCAAGCGCCGCGCGACCGGCGCAATCCGGCTTCACCATCGTGGTATGGGAGGACCAACGGACGACCAGCAAAGGGTACGACATCTACATGCAGAAAATCGACACGCAGACCGGACTGCCGCTGTGGTTGGATTCGAAAGGCGTACCGGACGGCATAGCTGTATGCGCGATAGACGGCGATCAGCGCAATCCGCGCGCGGCCTACGATTCGCTCGGGGGAGTGATCATCACCTGGGAAGATGATCGCAGTGGTACGACATCGGTGTTTGCCCATCGCGCCCTGGTATCGACTGGTGAGCTGGATACGAACTGGCCCACGGATGGGCTGGCGGTCTGTGACCTGGACTCGGAGTGCGAGCATGTACGCATCGCAGGCACGGCGGACGGCGCGTTCATCACCTGGCTCGATTATCGGCATTACCAGAACGGACGCAACCGCGCGGTGTACGCGCAATACATCCTGAGCGCGACGGCGAGCTGGCCGCAATCGGCAAACCAGTCTTGGGCTCAGGACGGCATACGCGTCAATGACTTCCTCGACGACGGCGACACCGAGAATCCGGAGATCGACCGGGATTACACCTGGAAGAAGGATGTGAATCAAATCACAAAGGCCGGCTGTTGGATCGCCTATCAGAATCTCATCGACTTCGCGGGAGTTCAGTACTGGAACATCTGGGCGGCGAATCTCGATGCGAACGGCCTCAGGCGGTACAACCCGTCGCTGATACACAATGGAACCGACCACGACCAACTGTATCCCCGGATCGTCTGTGCGGGCAAGGACGAGACGGCGGATCAGGGTCGCGCGATCGTGGTGTGGCAGGATGCGCGCGAGGATCCGAACCTACCGTTGTACGATATCGTCGCGCAGGTGGTGGACGGAGATGGCGGCCTGCAGAATCAGATGGGAGAGATCATCTGCGATGTCCCGGAGACGCAGCGTTATCCCGTGCTGACGCTGTGGGAGCGGCCGTACGATCCGACGAGCGGTGCGCCGTATGTGCCGTTCGCGACGTTCGCATGGGAGGATCTGCGGGAGTATGCGCAAACCGGTGTCGATATTTATGCCGGCAAGCTCGATGCGCGTTTCATGGGGCTCGTCAATCCGGGTGGTCCCGCGGGGGATCCGATCACGCAGGTGGGATCGGATCAGACACAGGTCGCGATCGACATGGTGCCGGAGTGGCCGATCGCCTTCATCGCCTGGCGGCATCAGAACCTGGTTCCGTACGAGACGGACATTCATTACCAGGAAGTGACACTGTGGCCGCAGCCATGGCAATACGGCAAGCCGATCGACGGGTGGCCGGTGACCGCGGCAAAGTACGATCAGCAGCATCCCGAGGTCGCCGGTGCGGTGATGGTGTGGGAGGACCACCGTCGCGAGACGATACACAACGATCCGCGGTACGACTGGGACATCTACTGCCAGACGCCGGGTGAATGCGTGGGTCCGACGGCGATGAACTGGCGCGACATGTTCGCGGATGTCCACCAGGAAGGGGATGCCGCGCATTTGCGATTCATAACGGACGCGGACTTCAACACGTACGTTGTCTGGCAGAAGAGCACCAGCGATCCGGAAAAGCAGGATGTGTATGTGCAGAAACTCGATGCCACGGGTGTGCCCCGCTGGACAAACGGTGGCAAAAAGCTGAATACAGTGGATTACGCGCAGCATCCCGAAGTCGCGATCAGCGATGTCGGCGGCGGCGCGCAGGTGGTTTGGCAGCAGACGGTTTCTGGTACGGTGACCGAGGAAATGTGGTATGCCAAAATCGATCCCGAAGGGGAATTCGATATCGACCCTGAACCCATACGCGATCCGTTAATTACACAGAACGTTACGCATCCGATGATAGTCTATTCGGACTATATCGTTAAGCCTTCTGGATACGCAGGCGAACCGCCAATCACCTCCGAATATTCGGCCTATTTCGGCTACACAGTCGAGGACGTCCTATATATTGGAGTTCGTGAATCGAGGCAATCGGACCCGGAATTCTGGCCTGTTACGAGTGGAGGCACCTGGGAGCATTTCGAGAAACTGGTCTCCCCACCAGGTCAGCACCTCTATGCGATCGGTACTGGAGATGATCCAACTGGTGGCATACAATACTGCATAACCGCTGGGAGGTTTTCGGATGTGACTCCTCAAAAGGCTGATTGGACGACCGTTCCCTACCCTGCAGTGATAGATTTCGGTGGGATTGATATCGCGCTGGACCAGCTTGATGTGGGAAACAGCCAGGATGCCATTGTAGTCGTGGCTCAATCGAATTATCCCTCATGGGGAGCTTGGCTGTATGCGTACTGGGTAAATGCCGCTAACCGAGTAATCGGAGTTGGATACAGCCTCGTCGGTACTCCAGTTGGAACTTCTTCCAGGTTCTTACATCCGAGGCTGGCTGCAGATGATTGCAGGACAGCGAATGATTATGGCGGTATGCTCCTGGTCTGGGATTACGAATTCCCGACAGCGTCCGGACAGCGGCACAAGGTAGTAACCGACAAACTCACGTATGCGACGGGACTATACCCCCCTCAGATCTCGCGCTGCGATCCGAATAAACCACCCATCATGGTGACGAGCCAGCAATACAGCTGGCCGACGAATCCGGATATCGCGCGAATCAACGCGCCCAATGGGGTGGACACGCTCGCCTTTGTCGCCTGGGAAGGAATCACGGAGATTTGCGCGCCGGTGCGTCCTCGCGAAATCGTCGGGCAATGGGTGGCGTACAATTATTTTCCCGGTCCGCAGCGCGGTCCACAATGGCCCGCCGAGAAACAGCTTTCGCCTGGTCCCGGGCTGTACACGCAGTCCTCACCGCTCGTGCAGACCTCGGATGCGAACACGATCCAGGTGTACTGGCTCGACGGACGCAGCGGCGTTGACCTCGTGATGGGCACCCGCCTCTGGGGCGCTCCGTACGATGTGATCGAGTGGGCGAAGGATCGCGAGCAGCAAGCGATTGCACTCCCGGATGGGCATTCCCTTGGGGAAACCTTTCCCAATCCACTCTCGCTGCAATCGGGATCCGTCTCGCATATCGTGATCGAAGTCGAGGCCGAGCAGATCGTCGACCTCACGCTTCATGACATGCTCGGCAGGGTTGTCGGCGTTCTGCATCAGGGGCTCCTCCCAGCCGGCAGACATGTCCTGCGCTTCGATCCATCCGGACTGCATCCGGGCTCGTATTTCTACACGTTACGCGCCCTTGGCCAAATCGCCACGCGGGGCCTTGTTATTGTTCGTTGACATGATCACGAACGTGTCTGCTCCCGGCGGTGCCGGGAGCAGACACCGGTTTTCCCAGGCAATCAGACTTCGAATCGGAGACCTTCGCCATGATGA
>CAZWNO010000202.1:0-4304 GCA_964635845.1 uncultured Chromatiales bacterium | reverse complement strand
GTCGATGTTTGAACATGAGTGGTAACGAGATATCTCGCGTCGACCTCCCGCCCTCGTATTCAAGGGCGGGAGGTAACACGAACAGGTTGATTGTTCAGGACACTGCGGCCGGAGAACTCACCGCACGATCACCAGACCGCGCGTGGAGAGCATGCCCGCGCTACGCAGCACGTAATGATACATGCCTGGGTGCAATGTCGATGCATCGAAGCGCAGCACATGCCTGCCTACCGGCAATGCGCCCTCATACACCATGGCGACTTCGCGACCGAGGTTGTCGAAGATGGAGAGCCGTATCGTGCTCTCGGCATCGACATCGAGCGAAATCTGCGAGATCCCGCCATAACGCAGTGTCAGAGGATTGGGCCAGCTCTCGCCGAGACGCAGCACACCCGGAACAACTTCTGGTCCCGCGGCGACATCCTTCGCCCAGTATATCTCATTCGAGCCTTCCGGCCAGACGCGTGTACCGTTCACCATGGCGACATCGCCGCGGTTGTCGTGCCAGAAGACATTGACCGTTTTTCCCACGGAGGTTTTCACCATGGGACTTGTCTGAGTGTAGTTCCCCACTCCTGGACCGATCATCTTCGGAATCGACCATTGCGGTCCCCTCGTGAATGGACTGGGCGGGAGAGGGTCGTACACGATCCAATCACCAAGCACCTCGACTGGACGGGGTGGAGAGCATTGCTCGGTAAATCCCTCCCAGACGATGAATCCCAGCGTATCGAGTCCATCGCCCTGTCGACTGATGCGAGCGATGTCCGGATGGAACGCATGACGGGAGTCAAACGACCGGTTGACATCGATCACACTTCCGCTCCACTGAATCGTACCGAATCCCGGCGTCAGATACTCGAATTTGTTGGTTTGAATAAAATGTCGCTGGATGGGTGGGTAGTACTGTGCATCGGGATATTCCCAATCCCAGGCGACCAGCATCCCACCGTAACCATATTGATTCGTCGAGCTGTCTGCGCAAATCGTCGGATTGGTTGCACGATAGCCGGCTGAAACAGGTACGAGTTCGGTATCGGGCGCAGGGGGGGGTATCATAACGTTGATGTGCATGGCATGCAGGGCCATACCGGAGCCTTTGTCCGCGCAATATACCAGGAAGGCATTCTTCATACCCACCGTCATGACATCAACGGCTAGATCGCAGCCTCCGAATTCGTCGACAAAATATGTCCGATCCGTCAAATCCGTCGACTGACCTGCGTAAGCGTAACCGACCGAGAATTCAGCGGCACTACCGGGATTGGGATCATACCATCCTACGATGAACACCTCTCCGCTGATGGAAGCGTCGATCAGCAGGTCGGTGAAAATTCCGGAAACACCAGTAAGGCCCGGTCTCTCGTTCCACTTTTGATTATCCCAACTACAGGCGTAAAAGAGGTTCACATTGCTCCCTGCCACTGCGATATATGCGTGCCTGCTTGTGGTTCCGTATTGCTCACCTAATGTCTTCCTGGTGTATGCAATCACAGGTTTGATTCTCTCGCCCATGACCAATTCCTGCCCGATCGAGAACACTCCCTTCGGACTGAGTTTCGCATACCACACCTCGGGGTCTCCATCGGTGTCGGGCTGCTGCCAGGTCACCTGCGCTCCGCCGCTGCTGTCGCTTCTGCACACGCTGGGATGCGAGGCGCCGGGCATCGTGTTGAGCTTGATGCCGCTGTTGGTCCAGCGCGGCACGCCGTCCACATCCAGTTTCTGGATATAGACGTCCTTGATGTCCGGATCGTCCGTGGCCTTTTCCCAGACCACCAGCGTGTTGCCCGCGGAGTCCACCACGAAGTTCATACCCGTGGCGTCGCCGGTTTTCCGCACATCGGCGAACATGTCGCGCCATTTCATCTCGCGTTCACCCACGCATTCGCCGGGCGTCTCCGCGAAGATGTTCCAGTCATCGAGATCGTCGTACGCTATCGGCTGCCTGCGCTGATCGGCCCAGACGAACACGTTGCCGCCCGCCTGCGGATTGGTCTGCTCGCCCTTCGCGGGAGAGACCACCAGTCCGAGCCCGTAGGTCCGTTCGTACGTCCAGGTCTTTACCTGCAGCCCCTGATACCAGATATCGGCGTTGTCGGTCACGCCGGCCTCGTCGTCGGCATCCTTCCACACGAAATAGGCTTTCGGATCGTCGGGAAAATGATCCACTCGCGCCTGCGTCTGATTGCCGTTCCGGGTACTGATCTCGTCTCCCGTCGATCCCGATGGGATGTAGTGGATGCCGGTGGTGCCGTCGAGTATGGTCGCGTACACATCGATATCGCGGGAATCCACCTCCCGCAGGTCCTCCCACACGCAGGTCACAAGCGAGAGATATGGTTTGCTGATACGCGGGTCCTCGTCTTCCTCATACAGCGCGATCTCGGGAAAGCGCTGCGTGGCAGGCTGGTCGCAGATCGGCATGCCCGTGACCGTCCCGAGCACCGTGCCGTCGTGCCTGTTGAGCACTTGTCCGTAAATGTCGTACACGACCGGTACGTTGGGATCCTCCCGCGCATCCTGCCAGACGATGATCGCCGTGCTGTCACCCACTCCGCGCCGGCGTCCCTCGACGACGATGCGCGGATAGAGTTGCTCCTCTTGGTTCGTGGCGCAGCGCACGTCGCCCCAGCGCACCGCACCTTCCGCGTCGAAGCGCGTGGCGTACACGGTGTAAATCGTGTCACCCGTCGTTATGCTCGTATCGCGTTTGTCCTGATACGCGAGAATCACTCCGTCGCGGTCCTGTGGATCCTGCGTGGCCACCCAGATGTAATCCCGCGCGAGTTCCGCATCCGTCTGATCGCAATCCTGTCCGAATGGGAAGGGTACGCGCAGGCCGTTATCCACCCATTGATAGTTGCCGCCCGTGGGTATATCCGCCGTCGCGCTTCTGACGAAGCTGACGAAAATATCGCGGTTGAGATACGTTGTCGGGGAATTTCGCCAGTCGCGCCATGAGATATACGCGCCGTCGCCCACGCCCGCGATGCGCGGCTGATCGGCCGCATTGTCGAGATTGCAGATCGCCACGCCGTCGTCCGGCCAGTTTGTCGCCACCGTGCCGTCGCTCACATTCAGGCATTGCGCGAAGATGGAAGGATTGTCGCCGTTGCGGTAATCCTCCCAAACGATGAGCACATGTCCGAGGGAATCGTACGCCGCGCGGGGATTGCGCTGATTGCCGTCTCCCGTGCAGACACGCACGCCATCGAGCGCCTCCCACTGCGGCAAACCATAGGCGTTGTCGATGCACTGGGCGAAGATCTTCCACATACCGCCTTCGTCGCTTTCCCAGACGGTAACGGTGATGTCCGTGCGCGATGGTCTGGCAAGGTGTGGATTGTGCTGATCGGTGGGTGAGATGGTTTTGTAGTTGGCCATCCACTGGGTCTGCGCCAGAGCGGTCCGGTTTGCTTCGGGCAGCATCAGCAGAACGGCAAAGAGACTGATCGCACAAATCGCCCGCCATGGAGGAGGGAGAAAGGGGTGCTCAATCGATGAATCGATGAATCGATGAATCGATGAATACCTCGAGGTTCGAGGTCGCGACAGGTGCTTTCATGGCATCTCCGGGAAAGTACAACATGGTTGATTATGTATCAAATCCGCCAGGCGGAGTGATGTGCCAACAATGTTGATTCTCGCCCGATAATTGCGATTTCGTCTGTTTGGTGACCACAGACGGCGTCACGGATCGGGCGGGACGTGCTCCGGGTTTTCCCGGACGCGTTCGAGATTACCTGCGCGTTATCCGCGCGTCACGGAGACGGTTTCGATGAGAATGCGCGACATACTCATACTACAAGGCGATTGAATACCCCAAGACGTCGAAGACCCCATCTCACCAGACGATCATGCAGCGGAAAACGGCCAAGATCGCTGCCGGTGGCAACTAATGCATGAAAACGGAGTCACATATCTTATTAACTACAGAACCAACATACAATCAAACATGCACAATGTCAAGAGCGGCCGGCCTGATTTCGATAAATAAATGCACACGCCATCACCGCACCACCACGCCCCGCACCTCGCCGCGGCGGGTGCCGGGGGATTCACCGCCCGCGCCGGTCATGCGCAACAGATACAGTCCCGGCGTGAGACCCAGCGACGAAGGAGAGAATCGGAGCTGCTGATCCTGTTCAGGCATCTCCCCCTCCTTCAGCACCGCCACCTCGCGGCCCAGGGCGTCGTAGAGCGCGACGCGCACACGTTCGCCGCGCGGCACCCTCATGCCGATCCGTGCCTCGCCGTTGACCGGGACCGGCTGCGGCCAGATGGGACCCAGTACCTGGTAT
>CAZWNO010000201.1:0-4346 GCA_964635845.1 uncultured Chromatiales bacterium | reverse complement strand
AGAGCGTGCGTGACGGCGGCAGGGGAACGCGGATGTCAGGGATAGGGACGGATTTTCACGGATGGCTTGTTCGATGGTTCAATCGCGCGCGTGTCAAACGAAAAGACCGGAGCGATCCGGCTTCGATGTATCGATGTTGCGGCATTCCGCATCCGGTACCGATTTCCTCCCTTGCCGTCAAGCGAGAAATGCCCTACCTTGTTTCCCATATACCGGATGAAGCACTCCGAAACAATCCCGCTACGACTCCACGGTGGCAAGGAGGAGACATGCAGACGGCATCCATCGCGACAACACGAGGAATTCCCACGGCGGCGGCGACTGCAATCGTACTCGCATTGTTCATGAGCCTGCTGCCGCCGGCGGCGCACGCCCAGTCTCTCCCGGAGGCTGATCAACCGCAATCCCTGGTGTTCCTGGAGCAGGAACAGACGTGGCAGCCGCAAGGCGGGGACTCACTGATCCTGCGCAGTAACTGGAAACCGTGGAATCCGGTGACGCTCATCTTGCAGCCGGTGTTCGGAACGCTTTCCGGATTTTTCGGATTTACAGCCGGCTTCGTCAGTATGATGGCCATAACCGACTGCAATTTCGGGGGATGCAATAGTCCACAATCGACGACAAAAGACGTACTGGCCATCGCCTCCTGGGTCGGCCTGACAAGCCTCGGTCTCGCGACGGGCGTTTCGCACGGTGGCGACATCTGCGGGGCGGATGGCAACTTCGGATTGACCTGCCTGGGCGCCGCGGGCGGTGTCGGACTGGGCGTGGGACTGATCGCAGCGCTGCCGCAGGAAGCGGATCCCGCGCGAGGAATCGCGGCCTACCTGCTCATGATAGCGTCGCCGATCGTCGTCTATAATCTCACGGCGGAAGCGGAAGCCCTGCCTCCTTCTTCTCCTCCTCCCGATCCGAACGCCCCGAACGGCATGCCGGATTACCTGCGTCCCCATCGTGGCGAGCCGCATTCCGAACTCGCGCCCGAATGGCACCGCTCCCTTCGTCCGACCGGCGCGGGGGATGACTGGCAGCAGCTCACGGTGAACATCCCGCTTAATCCCTGAACGGAGGACGATATGATCGGTAGGGCTTCATTGCGCGCTCTCGTGCTGGCGTGCGCACTCTCGCTGGCTGTCCCCCTTCACGCGCGGCTCATCACCGCGACACCGGACGACTACACGGATTTTCTTCCGACGCTTGTCGCCGGCGATACGCTCGCCCTCGCGGCGGGAACGTATACGCGCGACCTGACGCTGCGGAATCTCAACGGTACGGCGAGCGATCCGATCGTGATCATGGGGAGTCCGCTGCTGTATACCACCGTCTTCACGGCGCGGAGCTGCTGCAATACCGTGAGCATCACGAAGTGCTCGTATCTCGTCATCAAGAATCTCGAACTGAGCGGCGGGGGAGTGGAGGTCGACGCGGTCAAGGGAGAGGGCACGGCGGGCAATTGGGCGCATCACATCACGCTGGAATATCTCAACATCGTCGGATATGGCGCGGATCAGCAGCTCGTCGGCATCAGCACGAAATGCCACGCATGGAACTGGACGATACGAAAGAACCGCATCATCGGCGCGGGTACGGGACTGTATCTCGGCAATTCCGACGGGGACAAGCCGTTCGTCAACGGACTGATCGAATACAATCTCATCATGAACACCGTCGGCTACAACATGGAGATCAAGCATCAGAGCGACGGCGTGCGGGATGCCTTTCCGGGCACGGCGGTGGAGGGGAAGACCATCATTCGTCACAACGTCTTCAGCAAGGAGGAGAACGCCTCCACCGGCGGAAGCGCGCGTCCGAACGTGCTTCTCGGCGCATTCCCATCCAATGGATCCGGCGCAAACGATGTGTACGAGGTGTACGGGAATTTCTTCTATCAGAATCCCGTGGAGGCGTTGCTGCAGGGCACGGGAAATCTGGCGCTGTATGCCAACGTGTTCGTCAATCTCTCCGATCCGTCGGGTTTCCGCGCGGTGTATATAACTTTACAGAACGGCTTCCGTCCCAGAAAGGTGTGGATATTCCACAACACGGTGTGGGCCATGAATTCGTCAGGAGGAATCCGATTATATAATCCGGACCCGGCGTATCGCCAATACTGTCACGCGAACGCCGTGTTTTCGCCGCAGGCGATCAGCGGCTTTACGGATACGCTGGACAATGTCACGAACAGCTTCATGATGGCTGCGGGGGAGGTGCTCGGTGCGGCCTCGCCGCTCATACTCCTGGATCTGTATCCCAGGGCGACGCGGCTCATCGGTGGTCTGACTTCCGACGCGCCTTTTTCCGTGTTCACCGATGCGGGGCAGGATTTCAACGGCGATGTCTACGACTGGCGCTATCGCGGCGCATACTCCGGCTGCTGCATCAATCCCGGCTGGAAGCTGCAGCTGGACACGATGGCAACGGTGGACAAGATGACGCAGCTCGTTTCGCCGGCCGCATCGTCGACGTTCGACTTGCAGTTCTATCCCCATCCAATGTCAGCGCGAGGCACGCTGCGCCTGACATCCGAGACCACCGGCTGGATGGAAATCGTGCTCTGCGATATCCTCGGACAGAAGCTGCGGACGGTATTTGAAGGGCAGTGGCAGGCAGGGACGCATTCGCTCCTGATCGATGCCGCTGGTCTGCGACCGGGCGTGTATTTCCTTCGCATACGCACCAAGCGTCATGAAATGGTGAAGGGAATTCTCGTCTCCGACTGAACGCGCGGCATATCGACACGGGTCAGGGAACAAAAAGCATGGCTGTGTTCTGCATTGCATTTCTCGAATCATCGGGCTATACTTGGTATATCCTCAAAGGAGCAAGCATGAAGGCAACGATTCGGAAATGGGGCAACAGCCAGGGGCTGCGGATTCCGAAAGCAATACTGGAGGAAGCGCAGGTCGAGGTCGGCGCGATGGTCGAAATCAGCGTTCATGACGGCGCGTTGGTCCTGACTCCCGTCCGGGATCGTCGGAGTCCGCCTCGGCTCGAGGATCTCATCGCTGCGCTTCCGCGGAGATACCATCGGGGAGAAGTCGACTGGGGAGCGTCAACCGGTAAGGAGGTTTGGTGAATGGCTCGATACGTGCCGAAACAGGGAGATTTCATCACAGTGAATTTCACTCCACAGAGTGGACATGAGCAGATGGGAAGGCGACCCGCCTTCGTGCTGAGCAAGACGCTCTTCAACCAGGCTGTGGGACTGGCCATCGTCTGCCCTGTCACCAGCACCTTCCGTGGTAATCCATTTCACATCGCGATCCCGCCCGGAAGCGGAATCTCGGGGTACATCATGACTGAACAGGTGAGATCGATAGACTATCGCGCCCGGAAGGCATCATTCAATGAGAAAGGACCGCCGTCCCTCCTGGACGACGTCATCGCAGTCGTGGAAGCGTGCTTCTGAAGTCTGACTCTTCGAAAAAGTCTCTTACCCCAGTCCGTCCTCCATCGGCAGCGCGTTCTTCTTTTTCCACGCTTCCCACCAGCGGTCGATGCGCGGACCCAGTTCCATCGTCAGCCAGGCAAACGCGGCGCCTCCGACGAGATCGATGACATAGTGGTACCGCAGGTAGACCGTGGCGATGACGAGCAGCGATCCGACCACGGCGAGATACCAGCGCGTGCGGGCGCGGTAGCGGAAGGCCAGCAGCATGACGAGAAGGGTGACTTCGGTATGTCCGCTGGGAAAGACGTCGCGCTGCACGTCGGCGGCGGGGTACGCGGTGCCCGGGGGGATCGACTCGCCCGTGTTGGTGTAGACGCGCAGCGCGGAGGTGACGAGGAGTCCCGGGAGTTCATCGTCCGTTTTTCCGAAATCATGCAGGGTGAAACGCGGACCGATCGCCGGCACGGCGACGTAGCCGAAGTACGAAAGGTAGAATCCGAGCATCACGAAAAGGAAGACGGTCTTGAACGCCTTCATCCGCCGCATGCGGAAGAGGTCCACCGCCAGGATGAACGGCAGGAGGTAGTAACTCGCGTAGGCGAGCTGGAGGATCTCCGTCAGCGCGGGCTGTGCGATGCGGTGCATCCACACCGTCACGTCGGTGCCGAACAGCGCGCGGTCGATGGCCATCAGCGCGGCGTCGTAATCGATCGGATGGATCGCGGGCACGAGCAGGTACATCTCCTTGAAGGCGATTGGGATCAGCGCCATCATGTAGAACCCGTGCAGGAGGTTCCACCGGTGCCCGCGGCTCGCGGCGTAGCGGGCGAGTATCCTGATCGCGAGGATGATCAGGACATTCGCGACGGCGAACTCCCACCAGAGAGGGATGCGGCAGGACCACACGGACAGCGCGATCGTGAGCAGGACGAAGAATACCGTGTTGACGAAGTCC
>CAZWNO010000200.1:0-4365 GCA_964635845.1 uncultured Chromatiales bacterium | reverse complement strand
GGTGAAGGGGTGAAAGGGTGAAAGGTGAAGCATGATGCTTGAAGAGTGCACGGCGGAAGACGGAAGGCTCGGCATCCGGGAGGAGGGAAGCACGCTCGGAGGAATTGTTGTGTCCGGGCGGATTCAGGGGAAGAAGCGATAGGCGATGCCGCCGCTGAAGATCAGGTGCTTGGCGATGCCGGTGCTGGCGAAGATCTGCATCGGACCCGCATAGCCGGTCACGCCGAGGGTGAACTTCACCGCGCTGTCGTCGAGAGCGACCGGCACGGTCTGCGGATCGATGTCATAGCCGATCTCTTCGCGTATGTTCGCAGGCAGAGTAAAGGTGTAGCTGCCTTCCGAGGACAGGCTTTCGTAGGAGAATCCCGCGTACGGCTCGATCCAGTCGAAGCGCCTGCTCGCATGCACGTTGACCGCGAAAAGATCCGTGGTCGCCTCGAGCTTGGCTTTCGTCACGCCGACTTCGTTCTCGATGGTGCTGTGCTGGAAGCCGATCTGCACCGCCGCATCGACCGGGGGATTGTCGAGCCAGTTCGTGAAGGCATGCTTGGCGGCGATGCCGAAGAAGGAGAATTTTCCGATATTCTCGTCGAAAATAACGGGAGGTACGTAGCGCAGCAGAAGTTCCGTGCTGTACCAGGAGCCGATGGTCACCTGCGGCACGCCCGCGATGACGTGATCCTGGTTCGTGCCGGGGGTGAGCGCGAGCTGACTCGGGAGCCGCAAGAGGGTGATGCTGTCGATGCCGGGGACATTCTGGCGGATATATTCCTTCGGGATGGTGAACCCGCTGCCCTCGCCGCCGAAGACGGTCGCGGTCGTGACCTGTGTCTCGAGTTCACCGGCGGCGACGGCGCCGCGGAGCTGCGTCTTGAAATAGTTCAGCTGCACGACGCGGAACCAGGCATCGGACAGCGGGGGATGCGGATTCGGCTGGTCCGCGAGCGGCAGCACCGCCGTGAAATTGCGCTCGTCGTCGCGCACGAAGGCCATCATGCTACGGACGGAGACGTCGATGTAGAGCACATTCTCCTTCGGCACATAGGCGCGGTTGTAGAATGCGTCGTTCGCACCCAGGTTCGAGACGATGACCAGCGGACTCATGAATCCCGTTGCATTCGCGGTGAACAGTTCGCGTGAGTAGTCCTCGAGCAGGGCCTTGGTATCGAACTGGACCTGCGCGTGCGCGGTCAGCGAACACAGGAGCAGCAGTGCGGCGATGAACGGCAGCTTCATTGGGAATCCCTTTACAATGTGAGTCCGACGCCGATCGTGAGATTGTCCTGGATGCCGAAACTGTACTCGGCGGTGAGGTCGAGCAGTCCGAGCAGAGAGAGCGCGCCTCCGAATGCGAAGCGCAGGTTGCGGCGCTGGAAATCGAGCGTGATGGTCTGGCTCGGTATCGCGTCAGTCGGTTCGGAAGTATAGGACACGTCGATCGCATATGTCTCGTAGCCCACGCCGCCGAAGACGGTGAGTCCGCTGAATGCGACGCTGGCCTGCGCCATGCCGGCGAGGCTGCTGCCGTCGACGATGTCGCCGATTGCGAACTGCTGCATCGCCGCCAGAATGGCGAGATCGAAGGGCACGTCGAGATAATGCGTCAGCTCGTGCTTGAGTCCCACCCCGTAGAAGCTGAACTCGCCGAGCTTGTCGTCAAAGCGCGACGGCGGGAGGCCTCGCAGAATAACCTCCGTGCCGATGATCGGTCCGAAGGTGACCTGCGGCATGGCGGTGAAGAATGCGTTGAGCCCCGTGCCGCGGGGAAATGCGATCGCGGGGAAATTCGGATCCGTCGAGGTGATGGTCGTGCCGTCACCTCCGACGACCGTCGCGGTCTGGAATTGGGCAGGGGAATATCCCCGATCGATCAGTTCCGCGGGGAGCTTGGCGAGGAAGGTCCTGTCCGATTCGGGAATGTAGGTCGAGATCAGCTTCGCGCCGATCCAGATGTGGAATCCCGAATCGACGTTGGCGGTGTGCGACAGTCCGCTGTTGATCGAGTAGCCGACCGCGTCCACACCCGGACGCAGGTAATCGCGCGCCATCTCCTTGACGCCGAGCTGCTCGATGAGTCCGCCGAGATCCTGGCTCCGCGCGGTTGCGGGAAGGAAGACGTACAGCATCACTGTCATGAATACCGCTATCGTGCAGGAGAATGTATGCTTTCTGTTGCACATGGCGTGCTCCTATCCTTTGCTTACGATCACGCTTTTGCTTTCGATCGCCGTGATGATCCGGTTGGTGATGTCCTCGATCGAGCCGACACCGATGATGTCGACGAGTATTCCCTTGCGGCGGTAGTATTCCGCGAGCTGTTCGGTGGTATCGTGGTAGATGCGCAGGCGCTTGCGTATCGTCTCGAGTTCGTCGTCCTGCCTGCCCCGCGTGCTCAGCCGCTTGAGCAGTTCTTCCTCCGGTACGATCATGTTCAGCACGGCATGGATGCGCGTGTGTTCGGGCATCATGTGTTCCAGCGCCTCGGCCTGCGTCGGCGTGCGTGGAAAACCGTCGAGCAGGAAGCCGTTTTTCGTGTCCTCCTGCGCCAGCCGCTCGATGACCATGAGCACCGTCACCTTGTCCGGAACGAGTTCCCCCGCCTCGGAATACCGCTTCGCCTCGAGGCCGAGCGGCGTGCTGTTGCGGATATTCTCACGGAAGATGTCTCCCGTGGAGATGTGCGGGATATTGTAGTGCTTCGAAATGAACAGGGCCTGGGTCCCTTTGCCGGCGCCCGGAGGGCCGAATATCAGAAGCCGCATGTCGTCCTCGAACTGATTTGACAGGTCTGCGAGATTGGGCGAACGGGAAAACGATGCAGAGAAAGTACGGATTTTCAACTCTGGAACAAATCAGATATCTCCTATCATCATTGGCGTGAGCAATCGCATCAACGCGCGGCCTCCTGCGCGGATTCCCGTGCGGTCCTGGATGATGCCTCGCCCGCGGCGTGACGCACCGCCAGCTGTCCGCACGCGGCGTCGATGTCCTTGCCCGAACTCGAGCGCAGCATGACGGTCACGTGCAGCGCACGCAGACGATCGGCGAAGTCCTCGATATGCGCGCGCGAAGGAGAGGCGAGTTCGAGCGGCATGCCGTCGGGATGGGCGTCCGCGACGGGATGGAAGGGGATGATGTTGACCTTGCTCGGCACGCGCCGCGTGAGCCGCGCCAGCCGGCGCAGATCGTCGTCGCCGTCGTTGAGCCCGTCGAAGAGGATGTACTCCCAGGTGATGCGCCGCCGTGTGCGTCCGTAGTAGTATTCCGCCGCGGCGAGGATTTCATCGAGCGGAAATTTTTTGTTTACGGGCATGAGGCGCCGGCGCAGTTCGTCGGTCGTGGCGTGCAGCGAGATCGCGAGCTTGATTTTCCGCTGTTCGTCGGCCATGCGGCGGATCCCGTCGACGAGTCCGGCGGTGGACAGTGTGATATGGCTGGACGCGATGCCGGCGGTCTTCTCGTGCGTGAGGATCTCCACGGCGCGCATGACGTTGTCGTAGTTGAGCATCGGTTCCCCCATGCCCATGAAGACGAGGTTGGTGATGCGCCGTTCGCTGCGCCGCTGCACGGTGAGGTACTGTCCGAAGATTTCCCCGGGCGTGAGGTTGCGTTTCAGCTTCATCGAAGCGGTCGCGCAGAACGAACAGGCGAGGGGACACCCGACCTGCGTCGACACGCAGAGCGTCAGGCGCTTCGGCTGATTCTCCTCCTCGCTCTCGGAAGGAATCAGCACTGCCTCGATCTCGCGTCCGTCGGCGAGACGGAGGAGGAACTTCCGCGTGCCGTCGGCGCTACGCTGTTCGCGCACGATCGCGGGGTGGTCGATGCGGAAGCGTTCGTCGAGCGCCGCGCGCAGGGTTCTGGGCAGGTTGCCGCAGTTGGCGAAGGAGGTCACGCCGCGGTTGTACAGCCAGTAGAACAGCTGCTCGCCGCGAAAGGCCGGCAGTCCCGCCTCGCCGCAGCGCTGCCGGAGTTCCTCGATTGTCAGACCGAAGAGTCCGGGTTTCACCGGCGTATCAATCGCCTTCGGTGCCTCGGCCGATACGGGCGCATCGGCCGATACGGGCGCATCGGCCGACACGGGCGCATCGGCCGACACGGGCGGATCGACCGCAGCGAGCGGATCGGATTTCGCATTCGTGAGCTGGTCCATCATAAAAAGTACGGAATTCGGATGGAACACGCACGACACGCAGCGTCCTTCATCGCACCACGGTGACCATGCGCGCCCGCACCGCGCCGCCGGTGTAGAGCCGTAGCAGATAGCTTCCCGGAGCGAGGCCGATCCGCGCCGGCCGAAGTGTCAGCGTGGTGGATCGGTCGTACGTGCCCTGATGGAGCACCGCCCGTACGCGGCCGAGGAGA
>CAZWNO010000199.1:0-4389 GCA_964635845.1 uncultured Chromatiales bacterium | reverse complement strand
TTACCGCCGAGGGCAACTACTTCGTCGAAGTCGTCGACACCGCGGGCGACACGCTTCGATCGGAATCCGTGACGGTCGGAGAATGGCCGGGGCGGAAGGTGTGGCTCGAGGCGGAGGGACCGCTCACCGTCTGTCGCGAGAGCACGGTCTCCTTCCACGTCGCCGGCGACACCGCGAATGCGAAGATCTACTGGCGGACCAGCGGGTATTCCCAGCCGACGTTCAAGAGCAAAGCGCCGGACAAGGTGTGGGCGACGGTCGTCGATGAACACGGCTGCCGCTTCCCGACCGACACGATATGGACGACCGCCATCGATCCGCGAGTGACGCTCAACGTACCCGGACCGACGGTGTATGTCTGTCATGGCGACAGCATCGAGCTGCGCGTGGAGGAGGAGTATCCGTTCTACTACTGGGAGACAGGTTTACTTGAAGGCGACAGCACGCGCAGCGTCATGGCGCATGCGGGCGGAGGCTGGCTAGGCACCGGCAAATATTCCGTGTATGTGCGCGATACAAACGGCTGCACGAGCAGCTGGCACACGATCTACGTGCGGGAATATCCCGATCACCCGCTGACCTTCACTCCCTCGCAGCGCATCGTGCTCTGTCCGGGCAGCGAAGCGGAGGTGTTGGTCGCGGAGGAATTCGTGTCCTATCGCTGGTCCACCGGTGAGACGACGCGCCGCATCACCGTCCGCGAGGCGGGAACGATCACCGTCGAAGGCGTCAGCTCCGACGGCTGCGTGACGCAATCCGCGCCATTCGAAATCGAGGTGGCGGACACGCCGCGGCCGCGCATTTCACCGGGAAAATACTGGGCGTTGTGTCCTGATGACCGCGTCCTTCTCGACGCGGGAGACGGCTACGCCGCGTACCGCTGGTCCACCGGCGACACCACGCGCATCATCGAAGTCGGATATGAAGGTCCGTTTCACGTCGACGCGATGGCCCACGGCGGCTGCTGGGGACGATCGGACACGCTGCTCCTTCAGCGGGAAATGGAATCCGCTCCCGCGATCACCTGGGAAGGCGATCTCGTGCTCTGTTTCGGAGATACGCTGACGCTCGAAGCGCCCGCCGGGTATGCGCGGTACATGTGGAACACGCTGGACACCACCCGCACGATTGCGGTGCGGGAGCAGGGCATGTACGCGGTCATGGTGCTGAGCGCCGGTGGCTGCGAGGGAATCTCGAATGCGGTGTACGTACAAGTGCGTACACCGGAAAAACCGGTGATCGTCCAGCGGAGTCTCGAACTTTCCACGACTGATCGTGTCGTATCGCATCAGTGGTTCCTCGACGGCCGGCCGATCAGCGGAGCGACGGGTCCGTCATACACCGTGAGCGAGACCGGCCGCTACGCGGTGCAGGTGGTCGACAGCTGCGGCGTGGTGCTGATGTCCGATGAACATCCCGTCACCACGCTCGGCATCGCCGCGCGGCCGGCGGGATTCCGGCTCGAGCTGTATCCGGATCCAAGCGACGGATTGGTCCACCTCACCGTCACCGGCGCGCGCGGAGCGGTACAGGCCGAGCTGATGGATCTGCTGGGACGCCGCATCGCGCGGTGGCGCTGGATCACGGGCAACGACGGCAGTCTGCGCGAGACCATCGATTTCCGCGCCGCCCCTAGCGGCATGTACATGCTGCGCATCGCGCATGCAGATGGCGTCACCGTACGTCGGTTGGTGAAAACCCCGTGACATCGTCCCACACGGGCGAATGCCATGAGCGCGGTCGTACCACGTATATACGACGTAGGGGCGAACCTCCGTGTTCGAAACCACGGACCGTCGTAACGGACGGACGGCATCGAAATCACCGCACATCCGGTATCCCGGTCGGTTCGCCCATGTCCATGCCGTAAATCCACGGGTGTCCCCGCGGGCGAACCGATGATGAATCCGGACGTTCGTTCCAATTACTGAATACAACGGTCATGAAACATCGATCGATCTATCACGGTGGTTCGCCCCTACGGTGGATTTTCGTCCTCCTCATCGGCGTTGTCATTTCCACATCGTCAGCGGTGGCGCAGCCGAATCTGAATTTTCTGCGCGTCACGGTCAACTGGCCGACGATGGAACTGTATTTCAGGGTGGGATGCGATGGAAAACAGGATTATTCCGTGCAGAAGGAAAATATCCGCATCCTGGAAAACGGACATGAAATTCCGGAATTCACGCTCTGGTGTCCCGATCCCGCGATGCGTTGCCTCGGATCGTTCGTGTTCGTGGCGGACGCCAGCGGGAGCATGCATGGTCCGGGGATGGAGGAAATGCGAAGGGATCTGAATGCCTTCATCCAACTGATGGATGGCATCATCGATGAGGCGGCATTGATCGCGGCGGGTAGGGAAAGCCGCACCTTGCAGTCCATGACGCCGGAGAAGCCGCTCCTGCTCGGCGCGATCGACAGCCTGCGCGCTTCGGGCGCCTCGGCGCTGTATGACGGCGTCATGGAGGGAGTGCGGCATCTCATCGACAAGGGATACAATCAATGCCGCACGGTGATTGTGTTTTCGGACGGATGGGATAATATGTCCGTCTCGAGCATCGCGGAAATCATCTCTCTCGCCAACCGTCATCGCATCCGTGTATTCACCGTCGGCGTCGGACCCTTCGTCCACACGGAAGCACTCGAGTCGATTGCACTGCTCACGGGAGGAAAGTTCTATCGGAATCCGGATGCGGAACAGCTGGAACAGATGTATCGCCAGATCGCGCCGAACGTGTTCGGACAGATCAATGAATGCATCATTACCTATGAGCGCGACTGTGCCGACGGGAGTGAACGCACCATCGAGCTGCAATTGGGGAATTTCTGCGGAGGCAACGATTCGAAGACGAGGATATACCGAGCTCCTTTGGATTCGGCGTGGATTCCCACCCAGCGCCTGCGGATAGGGGAGATCGTGTCCACCCCGCGTGCAGTCGTGACCGTGCCTCTCCTGCTCGAAGAACTCACATTCGAAAGGCTGCTGCGGCCATTCGACCTCACCATCCTCAGCGGATCACCTGGGAGCGCATTGGTCGATGTCAGCCTGCCGGCAGGAAGTCCTCTCCAGGGCGCGCCGCTGATCGTCGACCGTTACGCCGACAGCGTGCGTCTGCGGCTGAACGCAGACATCAGCGCAACAGCCGGAGAGACGCTGCTCGAATTGCATTTCTCCACCGCGGGCATACAGGACAGCCTCCGGTTCCCGCTCCATGCGCGCGGCCGGGATGTCGATGCACTCTGTGCGAGGACGGAAGTGGACCCGGGCGGCTACCTCATCGTCCCGCGCCTCCTGCCGCGCATCACCCCGGAGGGCACGGTGTTGGTCTGTCCGCGAGGGGAGGTAGCGCTTGAGGCGAACGAGGGGTTCGTCGCGTATCGCTGGTCCACCGGAGACACGACGCGCAGCATCATGGTATCCCGCGACGGAGAGTATTTTCTGGACGTAATCGACGGCGCAGGGGACACGCTGCGCTCGGACCCCGTGGAGGTACGGAAACGGCCGGAGCGACGCGTGTGGATTGCGTCATCGGGACCTCTGACCTTCTGCAATGGCGGCTCGGTGACGCTTTCCGTCGCGGGTGATACCGCCTCCACGCGGCGATACTGGCATAAGAGCGGCAATCCGGAGGAAACATTCATCGCGCGGAACAGCGGATCGTACTGGGCTTCCGTGCTGGACGAATTCGGCTGCCGCCACTACACGGATACAGTCGTCGTTATCGAAACCGAGCCACCGCTGACGCTGAACATCGGCGGCGATTATGTGTATATCTGTCCCGGCGACAGCATCGAACTGCGCGTGATCGAGGACTATCCGCACTATTACTGGCAGCGGGCGGGGGATGTGGTGGACAGTTCGCGCAGCATCATGGCGACGGTCAGCGGCGGAGTGACGAGCGGTGGAAAATACAATGTGCGCGTGCGCACGGCCGACGGCTGCGAGGGCAATTGGCATTCGGTCTACGTGCTGCCGGCAACGCTGATAACGCCAACCATCTCTCCGCGAAGGATCGTGCTGTGTCCGGGAGGAGAAGCGAGTGTCCGCGTCGAGGAAGAATTCGCGTACTACCGCTGGTCCACCGGAGATACCACGCGCGGGATCGTGGTTCGTGATACCGGGATGATCACCGTCGAGGGCATCAGTCCCGATGGCTGTGTGACACGATCGGCACCGCTCGATATCGAGATGGCGGATATCCCGACTCCACGGATCACGACGGGAGCGTTTACAGCACTGTGTCCCGGCGACAATGTCCTTCTCGACGCCGGTGACGGGTATGCCGCGTACCGCTGGTCCACCGGAGATACCATGCGTGTTCTCACGGTGAGCAATCCGGGTCCGTACTTCGTCGACGTGATGGCCCACGGCGGCTGCTGGGGACGATC
>CAZWNO010000198.1:0-4391 GCA_964635845.1 uncultured Chromatiales bacterium | reverse complement strand
ACCGCGGGAATGAAGCGGCCGCTGATCACGCCGCCGACGATATTGTCGATGAACTCGTAGCCCTCACCCCGCGGCTGCGGATCGAGCTTGATGTACACCTCCGCATACTGGCCGGCGCCGCCCGTCTGTTTCTTGTGCTTGTACGAGACGTCTGCATGTTTGCGGATGGTCTCGCGATATGGAATACGGGGCGGGAACAGGTCCACCTCGACGCCGAAGCGCTCCTTGAGACGCTTGACCATGATGTTGATATGAATCTCGCCCTGTCCGAGGACGATGGTCTCACCGGTCTCCTGGTCGACCTTGACCTGGAACGAGGGATCCTCCTCATGCATGGTATGAAGGCCGGTACCGATCTTGTCCTCGTCTCCCTTCGCCTTCGACCGCACGGCGCTCGACATCAGCGGCTCGGGGAAATGGATCGCCGGGATCTGTACGTTGTTACCCTTGCCGGTGAGCGTATTGTTCGTATGCGTGTCCTTCAGCTTCACGACGGCGGCGATGTCGCCAACGGGGACCTTCGCCATTTCAAAACGCTCCTTGCCGCGGAGCGAGTACATCTGGTTCAGACGTTCGCTCTTGCCGTTGTTCTGGTTGATCATGTCCGATCCGGCCGTTATCGTGCCGTTGTAGACGCGGAAGAGCGAGAGTTCTCCCACGTGGGGCTCGGAAATGGTCTTGAACACGAAGGCGCAGCCGTCACCGGAAACGGATGGTGTGATCGTGATATCCTCATCGCCGTCCGTTTTCTTCGCGGAGAATGTCTTTCCGCTGACCGGGTCGGGACAGAAGTCGATGAGAAATTCCATCAAGCGGCCGACGCCGATATTTTTCTCCGCGGCCATGCAGAACATGGGAAACACCTTGCGGCTGCGAATCGCGTTCTTCAGTCCTTCCGCCAGCTGCGCGTCGCTGAGCGTGCCATGTTCAAAGAATGCATCGAGCAGTTCCTCGGAGGATTCCGCGACTTTTTCGACAAGCGCCTGGTGTTCGGCCTCGACCCGTTCGCTGAATTCGGCCGGGATCTCGGTCTCTTCGTACTTGCCGGATCCGTCGGTGCTGAAGGTCAGCTTCTTCTTGCGGATGACGTCGATGCAGGCGTTGAAGCCCGGTCCCTTGCTGATCGGGAACTGCGCGATCACCACGTCGGGGCCGAAGCGCGAGCGCGCCTCCTCATGGACCCGTTCGAAATCCGCGTGCTCGTTGTCCATCTTGTTGACGGCGATCACGACCGGAATCTCCGCTTCCGCGGCGTAGCTCCACACCAGCTCGCTGCCGACCTCCACTCCTTCGACCGCCTTGAGCAGGAGGAGCGCCGTATCGGTGACCCGGAGGCTGGAGATCACGTCGCCGAGAAAATCCGAATAGCCCGGCGTGTCGAGAATGTTGAGCTTGTGTCCCCGGTACTCCGTGCTCAACAAGGTGCTGTTAATGGAGATCTGTCTCTCGATCTCATCAGAGTGGTAATCGGAGGTCGTGCTCCCGTCCTCGATGCGTCCGATCCGGGTGGTAGCTCCGGAAGTCATCAGCATGGCGTCGGCCAGGATGGTCTTTCCGGAGCTTCCGTGGCCGATGAGGGCCACATTTCTGATTTGATCGGGGGTAAATTCTTTCAATGGGTCCTCCTTGCACAAAAGCGTATAAAGAACATCGCATTACTCCTCGTACAATCCTTCAATTTAGCGGGACATGCAGTAACTTCCAAACCAGCCTGAAACGCGGGAACGGCGTTTCCGACCGTGGAATCGCGGGGATTCCGCGTTGATTTTCCCTCGTCTTGTCCATATATTGATGCGAATTTGGTAAACCGCATGAATGCAGAAATCCTCTCTATCGGCGACGAACTGCTCATCGGGCAGGTCGCGAACTCAAACGCCACATACCTCGGAGAACAACTCAGCCTTTCAGGAATCACCGTCCGCAGAGTCACCACCATCGGCGACAAGGTGGACGACGTTCTCGCCGCATTCGCGCGCGCGTGGAAGGAACAGGATATCATTATCACGACGGGCGGACTCGGCCCGACGCACGACGACATCACACGCGACGCGGTCTGCCGCTTCTTCGAAACCGGCCTGGTCGAGAATGCCGAGGCGCTCGCCGACGTCGAGCGTTTTCTCGCCGAGCGCCATCGGCCGGTCAGCGCCTCGAATCGTGACCAGGCCATGGTCCCCGCCTCCGCGCGCATCATCCGCAATCAGCACGGCACCGCGCCGGGCTACCACTTCCCGCGCGAGGGTAAGCATTTCTTCGTGACTCCCGGCGTACCGTTCGAGATGCAGGGCATGCTGGAGAGTTACATCCTGCCCGTTCTTCGCGAACTGCACGGCAGCACACGGGCAACCGTGACGCTGCTCACGACCGGCATACCCGAATCCACGCTCGCGGACGCACTCAGGGGCATCGAATCGATGGAGGAGGGCTGCACGGTGGCGTACCTGCCGTCTCCGCTGGGGGTGCGCGTGCGACTCACGTCAGTCGCGCAGGATGCAGCCGCCGCGGAAGCGCGCATCGAGCACCTGCGCGCCTTCGCCGAGGAGCGCGCCGGGGAATACATTTACGGCAGCGGCCGTTCCTCGCTCGAGGAGATCATCGGCGCGATGCTCGCCGACCGCGGGCAGACGCTTGCTGTCGCGGAATCCTGCACCGGAGGACACCTCGCGGACCGCATCACCAATGTGCCCGGGAGTTCGCAGTACTTCGAACGCGGTGTGGTCTGCTACAGCAACAGAGCGAAGGAGGAACTCCTCGGCATCGATCCCGCGCTGATCGCCGCGCACGGCGCGGTCAGCAGGCAGACCGCCGAAGCCATGGCGGACGGTGTCCGCCGGACCACGGGCTGCTCATTCGGCCTTGCCACCACCGGCATCGCGGGTCCCGCCGGCGGCAGCGCCGCGAAACCCATCGGCCTCGTATGGATCGCGCTCAGCAGCGACGACGGGACCTTCGCGTACGATTTCCATTTCGGCGGCGACCGCGTGCGCACCAAGCAGCGCGCCGCGCAGGCCGCGCTCGACATGCTGCGCCGCGCCCTGCTGCGGCTTCCTCTCCTCCCAACGTCCTTCAGGTCCGTCACATGAACATCCTCCAGAACATTCTCAACGAAAGCGGCTTCGACCGGATGATCTCGCGTCTGGCGCACGAGATCCTCGAACGGAACCAGGGTGTGGAAAACCTCGTGGTCATCGGCCTGCGCACGCGGGGCGAATTCGTCGGCAAGCGCCTGGCCGACAGGCTCTCGATCATCGAAGGCACGCCGGTGCCGGTCGGAGTGCTCGACGTCACGCTCTACCGCGACGACCTGCGCCATCACCTGCGCCAGCCTGAAGTGCACGCAACCACCATCGACTTCGACATCAACGACAGAGACGTCATCCTCGCCGACGACGTGCTGTTCACGGGACGGACGGTGCGTTCCGCGCTCGACGCACTGATGGATCTGGGCCGGTCCCGGACCGTGCAGCTCGTCGTGCTCGTCGACCGCGGGCATCGCGAGATTCCCATCCGCGCTGATTTCGTCGGCAAGAACGTCACCACGTCGCGCGGTCAGGAAGTGCGCGTGCGTCTCCGCGAGGTGGACGGAATCGACGCCATCGATCTGGTTTCCACCGAAGCATAATCAACCTCCCAGGACAACGGAGCGTTATGTCATCCCTTAGCATCCCGCATCTGCTCGGTCTGCACGGCGTGCCGAAGACGGATCTCGAACTCATCCTCGATTCGACCGACACCTTCCTCGAAATTCTGGACCGGCCCATCAAGAAAGTCCCGACCCTCCAGGGGAAGACGATCGTCAATCTCTTCTTCGAGAACAGCACGCGCACACGCATTTCGTTCGAGCTTGCCGAACGCCGCCTCTCCGCCGACGTCGTGAATTTCTCCGCGAGCACCAGCAGCGTCAAGAAGGGCGAGACGCTGCTCGACACGGCGCGCAACATCGAGGCGATGAAGGTCGACATCGTCGTGATGCGGCATTCCGCGGCCGGATCGGTGAAGTTCCTCAGCGAGCGCTGCACCAGCCGCTTCCTCAACGCGGGAGACGGGGCCCATGAGCATCCCACCCAGGCGCTGCTCGACATGGTCACGATCCGTCAGAAAACCGGATCGCTGGAAGGGCTCAATGTGTGCGTCATCGGCGACATCGCGCATTCGCGCGTCGCGCGATCGAATATCTACGGACTGCTGACCATGGGCGCGAACGTCGCGGTCTGCGGTCCCGCGAGCATGATCCCGTATGACCTCGAAAAAATGGGCGTCCGCGTGTTCACCAGCAGGGTGTGGATCGCCTCGCGCCGGCGGCGCAGCTCCTGCAGTACCAGGTCGGCCGCCTCGACGAGCGCGACCAGGTCGTCCTTGCGCTCGGCGAGCAGGCTCGACACCGACTCGGCCCG
>CAZWNO010000197.1:0-4434 GCA_964635845.1 uncultured Chromatiales bacterium | reverse complement strand
AGAGCTCGACACGAACGCCATCTACGCAGGCGTCTCCGCGTTTCACGTCACGCGCTGACGGCGTGCATCTCGTCAGCAGAGCGAAACGCGACAACAGAGCGACACGCGTCGGCAGAGCGGAGCGCCGTTGAACATTCTCGTCGCGCCGGATTCGTTCAAGGGGAGCATGTCGGCTGTTCGGGCCGCGGGGATCATTGCCGCTGCAATCGCGCGCATCGATCCCGCGGCCCGCTGCCTTATGCTGCCGCAGGCCGACGGCGGCGAGGGAACGATCGATGCGATATGGGCGGCGCTCGGCGGCCGCCTACATCTGCACATGGTGCCCGATCCGATGGGACGTCCCATCCAGGCGCGCTGGCTGCAAATGTCCGACGGCAGCGCGCTGGTGGAATCCGCCGCATGCATCGGACTGCCGCTGCTCCGCGACGAGGAGCGCGATCCCGACCGGCTGCGCAGCGACGGACTCGGGATGCTGCTGCGGCATCTGCACGATCGGGGATATACCACCATCTACTGCGGCCTCGGCGGTTCGGCCACCAATGACGCGGGACTCGGACTGGCCGAGGCGCTCGGGATGCATCTGACCTTCCGCAGGGGAGAGCTGCATACCGTGCGCGCGTCGCTGATGGCGGTGGAGAGCATCGTGCCCATCGCCTGCGAGGATTGCCGCACCGTCGCGCTCGCGGACGTGCGGAATCCGCTCCGCGGTCCGTCCGGCGCCACCGCGGTCTACGGTCCTCAAAAAGGGATCCGTAAATCCGAAATCGAGGAATGGGACCGCGCCATCGCGCATTTCGCCGCGATCGCATGCCGCGACGTGCGCGCGGTGGACATCGACGCTCCCGGCATGGGCGCGGCCGGGGGACTCGGCTTCGCGCTCGCGTGCTTCATGGGTGCGGAACTGCGGTCCGGCGCCGCCTTCGTGCGCGCGCACAGCGGCTTCGACACCGCGCTGCTGCATGCGGATCTCGTGATCACGGGCGAAGGGCGCATCGACGCGCAGAGCGCGCAGGGAAAGGTGCTCTCGGGCATCTGCGGCGCGGCGAGGGAACATGCCGTGCCGGTCGTCGCCTTCGCAGGACGCATCGATGAGGATGTAAACATCGATGCGCTCGGCCTCACGCGGGCGATCGCCATCGCTCCCGCGGACATGCCGGCCGCGCAGTCCATGCGCGATGCGGAAGCGCTGCTCGATGCCGCGGTGCTGCGTTCCTGGCCTGCGATTTCAGCGGCGCGGTGAATTTTCGTACTTTCATCCATCCGGACTTTCACAAAGGAACAAGGGTACATCATGGCTGACATCAAATTCGGAACCGACGGCTGGCGCGCGGTGATCGCGGAGGACTACACGTTCGACAATGTGCGCAAGGTCGCGCTCGCATTCGCGCGCCACTACCGCAGGCATCCGAAGATCGCCAACGGCGTCGTCGTGGGCGGGGACGGCCGCTTCGGTTCGCAGGATTTCGCGGCCGCCGCCGCGCAGGTGATCGCCACCCAGGGCATCAAGGTCTGGCTCGCGGAGAACGTGGTCTCGACGCCCATGCTTTCGCTCGGCATCATCAAGAAGCGCGCCGCTGCCGGTGTGATGATCACCGCCAGCCACAATCCCCCGCAGTGGAACGGCTTCAAGATAAAGGCCGAATTCGGCGGCTCCGCGCTGATGGCGGACATCCTGAAGGTGGAGGAGCTGCTGCGGGACATCCTCGCGAAGGGCACGGCGCCGAAACTGCGTCCGTTGGCGGATCTGAAAAAGGATAAACTGGTCTCATCCATCGATCTTCACCGGATGTACATCGCGGACATCCGGAAAAAAGTGAATCTCGATTTCATCGCGCAATCGAAGATGAAGATCGCCTACGACGTGATGTACGGCGCCTCCTTCGGCGTGATGCGCGAGCTGCTGCCTTCAGTGCACTGCATTCACGACGAACACAATCCCGGCTTCAAGGGCATCGCACCCGAGCCCCTGGCGAAGAATCTCGAGGAATTCACCGCGCTGGTCAGGCGCGAGAAATTCGACATTGGACTCGTCACCGACGGCGACGCCGACCGCTTCGGCTGCGTGGATGAAAACGGCAACTTCGTCAGCACGCAGCTGCTGATTCCCATCCTCCTGAAATACCTGCACAGGGATCTCGGGAAGAAGGGCGCAGTGGTGAAGACCGTCTCGGTGTCGGACATCGTTCCCCGCATGTGCGAGAAATACGGGCTGAAACTGTACGAGCGTCCCGTTGGCTTCAAATACGTCACCGAGCTGATGCTCACGGACAGCGTGCTCATCGGCGGCGAGGAGAGCGGCGGCGTCGGAACCTCGCTGCACATCCCCGAGCGCGACGGCGTGTTCAACAATCTCCTGCTCTGCGAGGCCCTCGCGAAAAAGAAGATGACGCTCGGCCAGGCGGTCGAGGAAATCTTCGCCGAGTTCGGCCGCGTGTTTTACGACCGCATCGATTTCCACACCACCGAACAGAACAAGAAGGCGATACTCGCGGCCTGCGCGAAGGGACTCGCGAAGCTCGGCGCCTTTCCCGTGCGCGGCACCGGGACCATCGACGGCTACAAGTTCCGCGTCGACGGCGGGTGGCTGCTCATCCGCGCCTCGGGCACGGAGCCGATACTCCGTTTCTATGCCGAGGCCGACACCGCGCCCAAGGTCGCCGCGCTGCTGAAGGCCGCGATGAACATCGGGAAATAGAGCGGTGAGGCGAACCGCGCCGATGATGCTGCCGCGCGTACCGGTCTTTGCAGTCCTTTTAATCGCTTTTCTCGGCCTCCCGGCGGTTGCGATGTCCGCCGGACACCGTCCTTCGACCCCTTCCGACAGCATCGAAGTGAAATCCGTGCTGCATCTGCTGCTGCGCTATCCCGGCGCCGCGCGGATGATCGCGGAGCTGCAGGGCGCGGAGGTTCCGCCGGGTGCCGTGATTCGCGATACGCCCGCCGCGGATCCCGTCGCCATGCCCGCGGATTCAACGATAATTCCCTCCGATCCAACGATAATTCCCTCCGATCACACCGCATTACCCGCCGATCTCCACGGGGAAACCGATGGTCCCGTCAACAGCACCCGTCTCTGGCTCGTGGGTGGCACGCTGTTCACCGCGAACGCGGCCATCATGATCTACTATTTCAGCACCTTCTACAACGACGACTACGCCAGGCGCGCACCCTTCCACACCTTCGACGACTGGTACAACGCCGACCTGAACGTCGACAAGCTGGGGCATGTGTGGGGCACGCAGGCCTACGTGCAGGCGCTGTACCACATGTTCCGCTGGACGAACCTGTCCGAGCGCGATGCGATGTACTGGTCCTCCGGCACCGCGCTGCTCTTTCAGCTCGAAATGGAGATCACCGACGGACTCTACGAGAAATGGGGATTCAGCTGGTGGGACATGGGCGCGAACACGCTCGGCGCGCTGTGGCCGAACCTGCAGCGCGTGTATCCCTCGCTCCAGCCCTTCATGCTGAAGATGAGCTACCATCCTTCCGCCTCGGTGCGGAAAGGCTGGGTCGAGCACGACTACCTGCGCGATTACGACGGCTTCACCTACTGGCTCGCGCTGACAGTCGAGGATCTCCTTCCCGAGGCGGCGAAATCGTGGTGGCCCGACTGGCTCGGCGTGGCCGTCGGCTATGGCGCAAACCGGACAATGCTCGGGAAGAATGTCTATAATTCCGCCGGGGGCGTGGGACAGGGCGAACAGGAGTGGTACGTCGCGCTGGACTACGACCTGCGCAGGCTGCCCGGCGACAGCGCGTTTCTCCGCTGGCTGAAGGAGTCGTTGAACATCTTCCACCTCCCCGCGCCGGCGATCCGCATCACGCCGTCGGCAGTGTATTACGGGTTGTATTTTTAGGGCGCGTAGGGGCGAACCACCGTGATCGGGACGATCGCGATTCGCAACCCATATCGAACATCGAAACCAGCGGATATTCGGAATCCCGGTCGGTTCGCCCGTCGGAAGGGGCGGTTGTAGGGGCGAACCACCGTGATCGGGACGACGGCGATTCGCAACCCAAATCGAAAATCGAAACCAGCGGATATTCGGAATCCCGGTCGGTTCGCCCGTTGGATCGGAGACCGACGTCCTGATCCTGCGTCCCGCCGCGCTCGACCTCGCGCCCGGCAGCTACCTGCTGCGCGCACTCACTCCCGCCGGCATGTCGTCGCGCATTGTGACGGTAGTGCGGTAGGAGACCAGGAGATAGCACGCGGATAAACGCGGATATCGCGGATTCACGCGGATGGTATTTCTGCTGAAAATCCATCCGCGAAAATCCGTACAATCCGCGTTCATCCGCGTTCGATGTTTTCCTCGACAAGCGGTGTTCGGCCTTATTGAGCGTTCTCCGCCGCGAGTGTGGCAGCACTTCCCGGAATAAAAGCCTGAATATAAGGCAAACAACACTTGACATCATGAATATAATGTT
>CAZWNO010000196.1:0-4516 GCA_964635845.1 uncultured Chromatiales bacterium | reverse complement strand
ATTCGAGGGGGATCTTTTCGGCGGCAAGCAGAATCCGCTGCCTGTCGAAATCGGTCCGAATACTCCCCCGGGTGAACATGTCATCTTTCCTCTGACACACAAAATCGCTCCAAACCTGTGCGAGCTGGTGATCATCAATCCGGAAGGTCCGGGCGGTGCTCTCGAGAAACGCATCAGCAACCCGTACGGCACTCTCGAAAACGCCGTGGCAACCGCGCCCACAGGCTTCATTTTTGTCGGCTGGGGCGGAGACACCACTGCACTGACGAATCCGCTTCCGGTCGTGATGTGGCGGCACAAGAAGCTCATCGCCCATTTCCGTCAGAAACCCTGCGTGCCGGAAAAAATGCCGCAGTGGGAGCACTGGCTCTCCGTGACCAACAGCAAGCAGGGGACGGTCCGCCTGACGTACGGAATGCAGGGCGGAGCGGGTGACGGCCTCGAAGCCGGCCAGATAGATCTCCCGCCCATCCCGCCGCCGGGCACCTTCGATGTGCGCTGGATCAACATTACGGGATCACAGGGCAGCATCACGGATCTCCGCGCGATCAAACCCGCGCACGTGTACCAGGGCCGCGTCCAGATCGGAAGCGGCATGGCGCCTGCGCGCATGACCTGGGCCGCGCCGGGACTCCCTCCGTCGTTCATCGTGGCCTTGAAGGTCGGATCCGCCGCCGAAGTGGACATGCACACGGTACTGGAATGGATATTCCCTGACGAGGGTGTGTACACGTTCACGATCACGGTGAAGGAGCCCGATTGTCCGCCTCCCACGGAGGACACCGATATCACCGTGGACATCTTCCGCATCGATCCACGGGATTACCCCTGCCTCGAGCTGGAGCTGCTGTTGAAGAGCAAGCGCTCGGGTGAGCCGCTGCCCTACACCAACCCTCATTTTCTCAAGATCTACGAGAAAACAGCTACGGGAGCATCCGTTCCCGCGAGCATCACGCAGATGCAGCAGCTCGATTCGACACTCCTGATCCGGCTCTGCAGCAGCAGGGACGATGACGATCCGAACCGCGAGATCACCATTATCCCCGACGATGACGATCCGAACAAGAAGAAGGACACCATCGATCTCAAGCTTCCGCCCTTCATCCCCGACAACACCGGGAAACTCTTCCGGCTCGTGCACCAGAATGCCGGCGACTGGGAGATGGTTTCTCTTCCGGTGAACATGACTGACGCGCTCATCGGATCCCTGTATCCCTCCGGGGACACGAAGCTCTTCCGCTTCGACGTCACGTCGGGAATGTACGCCGGCGTCGATGCCATGAAGCTCGGAGAGGGATACTGGCTGAAAACCGAGACACCCAGCACGCTCTTCGTCGGCAACGAAGTGACGACGAACACGCTGTCCGGACTCAGCGGCATCGGTGAGCCCCGCGGTTATGGCTGGAACATGATCGGTGGAATATCGCATTCCGTTCCGGTGAGCTTCGTCGTGCAGAATCCTCCGGGAAGCCTGCGCGCCGCGTTCGGCTGGGTTCCGGGAACGGGATATGTCATCCCCCTGAATATCGAGCCGAGCTACGGCTACTGGTTCCGCTGCGATCCGGGTGCGTCGTTCACGATCGCCGGTACCGGAGGCACACCTCCGGGCAACGGTGCGACCGGAGCCCCGACCCTGTACCAGAAGACTGCCGAGTCGCTCTCCGCCGCGGGAATGCTGACAGCGCGCATCGGCGAGACCGGCGGACAGAGTCTCACGCTGTCCACACGCGCGCTGACCGAAGAGGAGCAGGACAACCTGATCCTGCCTCTGACGCCTCCCGGAGGCCTGTTCGATGCGCGCTGTGGCAATGGGACGCTCTTCCTGTCGCCCGGTGACAACACCCTGCTCCTGCAGCACAACGGAGATGTGACGTTGACGCTGCATCCGCAGCAGGGCGCGCTGCAGCAGCTCGTGCTCCGCGACGAGGACGGGACTGTCCTGCGCAATTTCCGCGTCAATTCACCGAGCAGCGTCACGGTCGCAGTACAGGGGACGCGCACACTGCGTCTGTCCTACGCGACCACGGCGCAGCCTCTGACCTTCGCACTCCAGCAGAACTATCCGAATCCGCTTCACTCCGGCGAGCAAACCGTCGTGCATTTCAGTGTCGATCGGGACGTCCCGCTTCGTCTCGACGTGTATGACCTGCTCGGACGCCGCGTCGCTACCCTCAGCGAGGGGATGCGGCTGGCCGGACAGTACTCGGTCACCTGGGCTGGAACGGATGACCGGGGTGCGCGCCTGCCATCCGGCATTTACATGTACCGTCTCGAAGCGGACGGCAAGGTACTCACCCGTCGTTGTTCGATACTCAGGTAAGGAGCAAATCATGAAAACCACCATTCTCTGTCTGCTTTCTCTTCTCCTGGCCGCGGCGCTGCCGCTGCAGGCACAGGAATATCGCGGCGCGGAGATCGACCTGCGTGTCAGCAACGGAGCGGATCGTTCATCCTATCTCTTCCTTGGCGTTCGCGAAGGATGCACGAACGGATTGGACATGGCGTATGAGGAGTACGAACTGCCCCCTACGCCTCCGAACGAAATCTTCGATGCCCGCGTGATCAGCACACCGGGAAAGTCCAATCTCGGCCTGGGTTCCTATCGTGATTACCGGCCGGTGGAGAGCACCACGGCACCGTTCACGTTGACGTATACGATCAGCTGGCAATGCGGCGAGGGCAGCTCCAGCATTCAGGTGGAGTGGTCGGATCCGCTTCCGGCGCGCATCACCGGACTGCTCATCGACGGCGTCGACATGAGCGGGAAGACAAGCTGGACCAGCGCCTTTGCACAGGGTCAGGCGACAGTCGAGGTCCATTTCAACTACGCACCTCTGTCGTTCACCGCGAATCCGTCCAGCATCACGTTCGATGCCAACAACAAGGATCCTCTTCCGTACGTCGATGTCTCGATCGTTGCCGAGGGGATTTCCGATGCCGCGTGGCTGTTGCAGTACGACGCACCGTGGCTCTTTGTGTCGCCGACCAGCGGCAACGGCGCCGGAGGCTTCCGCGTCTCGGTGATTTCCTCGACGCTGCCGGCAGGCACGCATCAGACAGTGCTGCAGCTTCGTTCACCCGTGTACGATGCGAAACTCGATATCCCCGTGACCTTGTCGATGACCGTGGGGATCAACGATCCTCCCTCTCCCGATGATCCGTATCTATTCCGCGCGTATCCGAATCCCTTCACGGGACAGACGATGCTGCGGCTGCAGCTCGGCTCGGCTGCGAACAGCGTTGTTTCCCTGTGCGTCTATGACGATCTGGGCCGCAAGGTCGCGGACATGAGCGGGCAGGTGGGGAGGACTGCAGCAATGCAGTCGATCCCCTTCGCGGCCGCCGATCTGCCGCCAGGCGCGTATACCTGCCGCATGATCTGCGGTGAATCTGTATTCAGCACCAATCTGCTGTTGCTGAAGTAATTCTGTCGAGTGACCGTCCCTGCCTTCGTCGGGCCAGGCGCTCGCCGGATTCCGCCGGCGGGTCCCGCGTTCCACGAGGGCAGGGACGGCCCGCTGTTCTCCCCAGCGATAGGAGCGTGACATGAAACGATCATGGATTTACACATTGACTCTGCTGTTACTGCCGGGCATCGCGCTCGCGCAGTACGGTCTGATGAATCAGCAGCTGCAGCTCTCCGGTGCGGGCTACATCTCCGTGCCCTATACCCCCGCGCTCAACAACCTCGACCGCATGACGATCGATGCCTGGGTGTACCCCACGGCAAGTGGAACTAACATGGCTGTCGTGGGGAATGACGCCTCCCAGGGTTACTGGTTCGGCCTGTCCCCCCAGCTGAAGCTCCGCTTCAAGCCCAATCCCTACGATACCTACGAAAGCAACGGCAGCATCTCCCTCAACAACTGGACACACATCGCGGTCTCCATCGACCTCGGATCGATGACCCTCCGGTTTTTCGTCAACGGCGCTCTCGACCGGCTCATCAGTCTGCAGAAAAGCTGGATCGCCCGCAATTCGACGGATTTCCGCATCGGCGCGGACCGTGCCGGCAGTGTGCCCGCGGATTACTGGATAGGACGGCTCGACGAAGTGCGTCTCTGGAACTCGGCGATAGATTATGCGACGGCAGCCGGCGATCTGTACCGCATTCCCCACGCCGTCTCGGGAGGACTGTATGGCCGTTATCTGGTCGCGGCATGGCGGTTGAACGGCAACGCGAACGATCCGATCGGATCGCATGACGGCGCGCTCGTCGGCTCGGGAAGCTGGGTGAGCATCCCCTACCCACCGCACTATTCGCGGATCGGCATCTGGTTCCGCAACGCCGCGCAGCCGGGAAATTCCTATGACTATTTCCTGATCCAGAATTACAAGGGGATGAACCTCTTCGCGAATTACACCGTCGAGTGCTGGGTGAAGCCGTCCGCAAGCGGCGGCAACAGCTCGTTCCAGACGATCATCTGCAACAGCGACGGCACCGCGAGGAACGGATTTCCGTTCTGGCTCGGTCTCAACAAAAGCAACAATCTCCTCCGTTTCGTCCCCAACGGAG
>CAZWNO010000195.1:0-4570 GCA_964635845.1 uncultured Chromatiales bacterium | reverse complement strand
CAGCAGCTGCCGCATCGACCGGCGGTCATCCTCCGGGTGGTGCGGCAGCGAGATCAGCGAGCGCAGCTCCACGTCCACCTGCGACCCGAAGCGCTGCTTGAGTACGGCCGAAAGGTACATGAGGCCGAGTGCGTGTTCGGCGGCGGGCCAGATTTCCTCGAGGCCGGAGCGGAGAATATCGACGAGCAGGAATTTCATCGGATCCTCACCCATGATGGACAGACAGGTTTTTGTGAATGGTCGAGCAGAAGCACGAGGCTTCCGTTTTCGTGCACCGCGTGCTGCCGGAAGCCGGACATCTGGAACATCGTGCGCATCATGCGATTGCGGTCCGTCGCCGTGTACCGTGCCGCGAAGCGTTCGCAGCCGCGGCTTATCGCCTCGTCGACGAGCACCGAGAGCATCGCACGTTCTACCCCGCGTCCCATGACGCGGCACGACATGGCGAAGAGCTGGATCTCCCAGTGCGTTCCGCGCATTTCCGTCATGACGGTACCGATGATGCCGCATGCGCCGAATTGATCCTGCAGTTCCGCGACATGGAGGATCTGGGCTTCGCCGGAATCCGCCAGCATGCCATGCAGCTCCGCTTCGTCCGGCAGCAGTCCCGTGGAATTCATCTGATGCGTGCGCTTCATCAGTTCGAGAATGCGCGGCGCATCCCCGGCGGTGGCACGGCGGACCGTCAGTTCCATGCGGCAGGCACGCAGGAAATCCTCGCGGCTCGCGAAATCGCGTTCGGCGGTTTTCCTGTCCTCTTCCTCCTGGTAGAGCCGGTTGCGGTGCATCGCCTCGGGAGTCAGCGGACCCGGATCAAAGCCCGGGAGATCCGCAAGCGCCGCCGCCTGTTCCGCGGCGAAGACGCGCAGGTCCGGAAGCATCCAGGCAGCCTGTTCGCGCTCGAAAGGATCGTCGTCGATGAAAGCCGCGGCATCCGCCGGCAGATTGAGTGTGCGGAGGATATCGAGAATGTTCGTGTATTTCGGAAGCCAGTTGATTTTCGGAGCGATGAAATACCGGAGCAGCCGATGCTTCTCCAGCGTCCGGACTGCAACCGTCTCGTCGCCCCTGCTGGCGATGGAATGCAGGAGCCCGCGCTCGTGAAGCGTTTCGAGGGCGCGGACGGCTTCCGCGCGGGGCACGGTCTGTCCTTCGAGACAGATGCCGTCCCAGACCGTGTTATCCAGATCCCATATCACGCATTTGCAGAGCCACGGCATCACGTCACCTTTCCTCAATGACAGCGGGTTCGTCGAGCCGGCCGCGGATGTATTCCGCGATGGAGGCGATGGTCGTGAATTTCTCCGGGATGAGATCCTCGTCGGGAATGGTTATATCGAAGCGTTCCTCGATATAGCTGATGAAATGGATGAGTCCCGCGGAATCAATCGTCCCGGTGTCGAACAGGTTGTCCCCGGTTCCTGGATCCGCCTGCATCTTCCGGGGAAGACAGTGCTCGCGGATGAATGCGATAAGGATGGCTTCGATATCCGTTTCCATCAGTCGTCTCCTCGTGGCAGTTGCAGACCATGCGGGACGCCGGCGAAAGTCAAGCGCATCGCATCGGGCGTCGTGTCGAAGGCAATTTCGCCAACCGCGCCGCGGCACTTGTCACAACGATGTCAAAGTATCGTCATGGCGACGCGCATTTCTCGGGCCCATGGCGTGCGTCCCTATCGCAGGAATCTCATGAACGGCAGACGGGCCCTGATCGCGGGGGCTTTCAGTGCGTAGAGGATGAAGAGCGCGATCACCGCGAGGGCCAGCAGGACGGCGGTGTACGCGTCGAGCCTGCGGCGCAGGAATGAATCCATGCCGAAGCCGGTGATGGAGCCATAGACGAGGATGGAGTGCAGGAAATAAATCCCCAGTGTTTCCTGCGCCGAGGCGTGGATGGATTTCGGCAGCGTGACGAAGCGCGTCAGGAGTCCGATCGCTCCCGCGGCCATCAGCACCTCGCCGAGGCGGTAGTAGGTGAAGACGCCGTAGTCCAGCCATTCCGCATTGCCGCTCCCCCACAGCGCATAGCTGTCGTGGAGGATGAACCAGGCGCGCGACCTGATCGCATAGCCCAGGACGGGCAGCAGCAGGAACACCCTTGTACGCCGGTGCAACTGCCATTCGACGACGAGGAATCCCAGCGCGGCGCCGGCGAGCGCGAAGCCCGTCCACACGAGCGCCGGGAAGGGGGCGCGGGAGAGCAATATATAGGACGAGAATATCCGCAGGAATCCGGGCAGGTCGTCCCGCACCGCGACGATGGGACCCACGGTGAAGCACAGGTGCGTCAGCACGAGCGCGGCGACCGGAAACAGCCAGCGGACGGATCGCGACAGCGAGGCGAGCGCCGTGACGACGAAGATTCCCACCCCGATGGCATGCAGGATGTGCGTGCGCGTGAGCCAGTCCCAGAACGCGCCGTCGCCGGTGAAAAGAAAGACCAGAGTCTCCGGATTCAGCTGCAGGACATATCCGAGCGCCAGCAGCTGCGCACCGCGCCGGTAATATTTTTTCAGGCGCGCCCTGTCGATCGCATCGGGATTCTTGAACAGCAGATACGCGACCACCAGTCCCGAAGCGAAGAGGAACGCGGGCGCGATCGTGCCGCCCGTGTGCCGCCACAGCGCATACAGTGCATTCCCCGGATCGCGCCAGCGGTCCGCCAGCGTCAGTCCGATCACATGCACCTGCAGCATCATGAGGATGGCGAAGGCGCGCACACCGTCGATGAATTCGAGACGGCTTCCAGCACCGGGCGTGGGTTGTTCCATGGGCCCAAGGATAGCGAAGCGCCGGACGAAAACCTAGCGGGGCGTCTGAAAATCACCCCTCCCCCACGACAAGGCGCAGGTAGTCCGCGGCGCGGCGGATGTCGGCGGCGATGAGGCGGACGATGCCTTCGCCGAGCTGCGCGACCTCGGTCGCGGGATACCGCTTCTCCACGCTGAGCGCGAATTTCGGCCGGGGATTGCGTTCTTCGGCATGCCGGAGTTCCGACACCGAATACCGTTCCCCCGACCCGCGCAGCAGCAGACCCTGCTCCATCTCGAACAGTATAGTGCGCCGATGGCGCGGCCATTCCTCTTCCAGTCCGGCGATGTCGGCAAGCAGCTGTTCGATGGACACCTCCTCCGCATCGACGGGATAGCCTGGCAGGAATTTCCAGATGAAATGATCGTTGGGCCGGAACTGCAATTTCATGTACACCGACAGGCGCATTCCGTCGAGACGGCGGATAGCGGTCTCGACGGCAGCCGGATTGCGCCGCATCGCGGCGAGCACCTTCGACAGCGCGGCCTGCACTTCCGAGTTCAGTCCGAGGACTATCCCGCCGCGCAGATAATTGAAGTTGATATTCGGATACTCATTGACCGAGATGGACGGATCGCCATTGTGAAAGTAGATCGCGGTCCAGCCGGTGGGATTCGCACGCACGTCGCTGCGGGGGTAGTAATCGAGCTGCCTGAATGGAAAGGCATCCGTCACCGCGTCGTACACCTGCGCGGTGAACTTCTCCGCCTTGCGGATGAACTGCCGGCGGAAGTCGAGAAACTCCTCCTGCGTCATTCGTGCTTCGTCACCGATGGTCGCGAAATCGCTCTCCGGAAAGCCGTGGAAGCGATCCATGCCCAGCAGGTCCAGCAAGCCGAGGAATTGTCCGATGAGAAAGCTGTCCAGAGCGGAAAGCTTCCGCGTCCGCTCGATCGCGCGGAAGGCATCACTGATTTCCTCCCAGGTCAGCTCGCGCGTTTCGGTCGCGGTACCGAGGTAATGTCTGATGTGGCTGTCCACCTGCTCCGTCACCAGCGGACTCTGCGTTTTCACTTCGATGAGAATCGCCGTCCGGTCGTTTGCGATACAGGCGTCGGGACGACTGGCGGCAACGTTGTACGACGGATCGGATTTCGTGGGCGTCGCGCCGGCCTTGATGACCAGCATCACCCTCCGCGGCTGCGTGCGATAGGCCGTCATATCCGTGACCTGGAAGTCCAGCGTGAAGGAAGCCGGCGCATCCTTGACGCGGAGGAGGCGCAGGAAGCCGCCGAGAATCGCTTCCGTCCCATGTTCGAAGCAATTGAGCAGCGCCTTGGTTACATCGTTCTCCAGGTGGTCGATGCGCAGGCGTCCCGCTTCCGACAGCGCCATGCGCTCGCCGAAAATCTTCACACCCTCGTGCCAGAAAATGTTGGAATACTTGGACTGCATGGAGATTTCCTGGTTATTGCCGGATCAGGAAAGATACTGAAACAGATCGACAGGAGGTGACGGACTGCACTGGCGAGGAGAACCAATCATATCCAGAATTCTCCTCAGCGAAAACACACGTGGGAATGACGGCTGCACTTTAACAAGGTCACCGTAGAAATGCCGCGTGCGGAACAAGCGAAAGTTCGACGTCGCACCCAAGCGCCAACGCGATACGGACGAGCGTGTGCAGCGTCACGTTGGTCGAGTCGTTGAAGAGCTTGGTCACATACGCCTTGCTGCAGGACAGGCGGCTCGCCAGCTCCGCGCGCGTCACACCCTGGGCTTCCATGAGGCTGAGGATGTCCTCGAAAAGCTTGAGGCG
>CAZWNO010000194.1:0-4699 GCA_964635845.1 uncultured Chromatiales bacterium | reverse complement strand
CTCTGGCGCAGGGAACCGCGCTGTTCACTGAAGGCGCAGGGATGCCGCTCTTCGGCGAGATCGATTCGCTGGCCACGATCAAGACCACGATCCATCCGGGACTCGGATGGTTCACCGCCGAACTTGGAGATCTTGACGGGGATGGCTACGACGATTATGCCGTCACCTCGTCCCTGGACACGACGTTCATCTTCCATGGCGGCAATCCCATTCCCGCCGAACCCCGGTTTTATGTCCTGGGTGGTTCGGGCGGCGTGGCGGCAGGCGATTTCAACGGCGACGGGTATGTCGATCTGGCGACATCCATCCGACCGACCACGGTCACGGGCGATCCTGATCCCGAGAAACGCGGGTATATTCGCGTGTATTACACCAGGAAAAGTTACCCGCCGTTCTCCATCGAACCGGATCAGATTATTCGCGGCACTTTCTATCCTGCGATGTGGGGTACGGGAGGAACGACCGGTTGGTATCAGGGAATCAAATCCGTGGATTTCAACGGTGATGGCATTCACGACCTGTTCTGTTACTGTCATCATCAGGATGCAAGACACTTCCAGGGTATGTATCGTGGGTTTCTCGTCCTGTTCGGCGGTGATTCGCTCGCGACTACACCCTCGCGCATATTCCCTCCGCCGACACGCGGCGACGGGACGGCGCATAACTTCAACGATCGCTACTTCACCGGAGATCTCAATGGTGACGGATGTACCGACGTGCTGCTTCTCGGAGTGTACTTTGACAGCTATCCGAATGGAGAGCACTGGAGCATTGATTTATATATCGGAAACAGAGAGGGGACCGACCCTCCTCCGTATCTCTCGGTGCCGATCGATCCACCGCCCTTCTGGAGCAAGCTCGACCTACCGGGCATGGCGGACCTCAACAACGATGGCTGCGACGAACTGATCGGTGTATATGCTCCGAATTTCCACAGTTCGCCTTATTTCCGCGGCAAGAGCGCCTTCTCGGCACTGACGGTGGATGATTCCGTGCGGAATCCGCGGGAAGATGTCTTCCTGACGGCGAAGTGCGTCTGTCCGGTCGGCGACATGAACGGCGACGGCACGCGCGACGTCCTCGTGGCCTGGGCACCGGAGCTTTTCCCGGCATCGAATGTGTACCATCTGTATCCAAATGTTACCGGAACGCTGGGGAATATCTCGCGCGGATCGTTCGGCATCGACCCGAATATCGAACTTCTCTCCATCGGTGCGTACCCGGTCGGTGACGTCAACGGCGACGGCTACGACGATGTCATCACGACCGGATTACCATCGGATATTCCGGGTGATCGTGCCTGCAAGATCAAGCTCTACGGGGGAAACGGGAGGCTGGTCGGCGTAGAGGCGCCTCGGGCGTTGCCGTCAGGCATGGATATCCGTGTCTCCCCGCATCCGGTACCGGCCGGAAGCACCGCGCAAGTGCAACTGGCAGGCGAGTTCCATGAATCCGGCACGCTCATCCTTTTCGATGTCCTGGGTCGCGTGATGTTGACCCACCCGTTCGCGGCAACCATGACCGGACGCATCGTCACGCTTCCATTCGGGAACGTCCCACCCGGTGTGTACACCCTCGTCTGCCGCACCGCGGGTGCGTCGCTCTCGTCACGAGTCATCGTTTTATAGGACATAATACTCAGGATACAGGATCACCAAATCAGCAGGCCGATGTCGGCGACGGCATCGGCCTTTCGTATTTCTTCATCCTATGTCCTAAATCCTATATCCTATATCCTAAATCCTACGTCTTATATCGCGCGCAGCGCCGCGCGGGGCGTCACGGGCGTCGGTGCAGATTCCAGGGGACGTTTTTTTCTCTCCGTTGAAATCAGTACTTTTGTAACTGGACAGAGAAACCTTTATATCCGATACATTCCAAGCACCTGCGTCCCATGGACACCCGATCGCGAAGCATTTGTTCACCGCCTGATCCCGATCCAGAAAGGAAGGCCGCCTCCCCCTTGAACCAATCCCCCGCGGACGGAACACGGTACGTGCGACGGATGCGCACGGCTGTCTCCGCTCTTCCCGACGGAGCGCCCCCCGCGAAGTCCCTCTCCAACGACATTCACATCTGATCTGATAACCAGAGGTATTGTATGAGCAATCGGAAAAAAGTGACGATCGACGGCAACGAAGCCGCCGCCTACGTCGCTCACAAGACCAACGAAGTATGCGCCATCTACCCCATCACGCCCAGCTCCAATATGGGTGAGTGGGCCGACGCCTGGTCGGCTGTCGGAAAGACCAACATCTGGGGTACGGTCCCGGTCGTCGCCGAGCTGCAGAGCGAGGGGGGCGCCTCCGGAGCGGTGCACGGCGCGCTGCAGGCAGGATCGCTGACGACGACATTCACGGCATCGCAGGGACTCCTCCTGATGATCCCGAACATGTACAAGATCGCGGGCGAACTTACCTCGACGGTGTTTCACGTCTCCGCTCGTACGGTCGCGGCGCATGCGCTGTCCATTTTCGGCGACCACTCCGACGTCATGGCCGTGCGCCAGACGGGCTTCGCGATGCTCTCGTCGAATTCGGTGCAGGAGGTGATGGACTTCGCGCTGATCTCTCAGGCCGCGACGCTCCGCGCGCGCATCCCCTTCGTCCACTTCTTCGATGGCTTCCGCATCTCGCACGAAGTGATGAAGATCGAGCAGCTGACCGAAGAGGACATGTTCGCGATGATTCCCGACGACCTCGTCGCAGCCCATCGCGCACGCGCGCTCAATCCCGAAAAGCCCGTGATGCGCGGCACTGCGCAGAATCCCGACGTGTTCTTCCAGGCCCGCGAGACGGTGAATCCGTATTATGACGCCTGTCCGGGCATCGTGCAGGAGACGATGGATCTCTTCGCCAAGGTCGTCGGCCGCAAGTACAGGCTGTTCGACTACTACGGCGCCCCCGATGCCGATCGCGTCATCGTCATGATGGGATCGGGTGTCGGCGCGGCCGAGGAGATGATCGACTACCTCAACGCCCGCGGCGAGAAGGTCGGCATCGTGATCGTGCGCCTGTTCCGTCCCTTCTCCGCGAAGCATCTCGTCGAGGCCATTCCCGCGACGGTGAAGGCCATCGCCGTGCTGGACCGCACGAAGGAACCGGGCTCGGCCGGCGAACCGCTGTACCAGGACGTGCACACGGCGCTCGCGGAAGCATTGAGCGAGGGCACGCTGCCGATGGCGACGTACCCGAAGGTGGTCGGCGGTCGCTACGGCCTGTCGTCGAAGGAATTCACGCCGTCGATGGTCAAGTCCGTCTACGACAACCTCAAGCTCGACGCGCCGAAGAACCACTTCACGGTCGGCATCATCGAAGACGTCACCAACAGCAGCCTCGCGTGGGACCGCGGTCTCAGCGTGGAACCGGACGATGTGTTCCGCGGCATGTTCTTCGGACTCGGCGCCGACGGCACTGTCGGCGCGAACAAGAACTCGATCAAGATCATCGGCGAGGAGACGGACAATTTCGCGCAGGGCTACTTCGTCTACGATTCGAAGAAATCCGGCACGATCACCACGTCGCATCTGCGCTTCGGTCCGCGCCCGATCAAGAGCACCTACCTGATCAGCACGGCGCAGTTCGTCGCCTGCCACCAGTTCGTCTTCCTCGAGAAGTACGACATGCTGTCGAACATCATCGAGGGCGGCACCTTCCTGCTCAACAGCTCCTTCGGCAAGGACGAGGTGTGGGATCGGCTTCCGCGCCCCGTGCAGCAGCAGATCCTCGACAGGAAGCTGAAGTTCTGGGTCATCGACGGATACAAGGTCGCCGAGGCCACGGGCATGGGCACGCGCGTCAATACGATCATGCAGACCTGCTTCTTCGCCATCTCCGGCATCCTGCCCAAGGACGAGGCGATCGAGAAGATCAAGGGCACGATCAAGAAAACCTACGGCAGCAAGGGCGACCGCATCGTGCAGATGAATTACAACGCGGTCGATCAGACACTCGCGAACCTGCACGAGGTGAGCGTTCCGGCGAAGGCCGGCAGCTCGATCGAGCTACCGCCGCCGGTGTCGGAGAAGGCGCCGCAGTTCGTGCGCGAGGTCACCGCGAGGATGATCGCCGGACACGGCGACAGCATCCCCACCAGCGCCTTCCCCGTCGACGGCACTTTCCCCACCGGCACGACAATGTGGGAGAAGCGGAATATCGCGCTTGAAATTCCGGAATGGGACATCGACACCTGCATCCAGTGCAACAAGTGCGCGATGGTCTGTCCCCACGCGACCATCCGCATCAAGGTGTTCGACGAAAAGGAACTGGCCGGCGCGCCCGCGACATTCAAATACACCGACGCCAAGGGCAAGGAATACGCCGGAAAGAAATACAGCATCCAGGTCGCGCCCGAGGACTGCACCGGCTGCGCCCTCTGCGTCGATGTGTGTCCCGCGAAGAACAAGGCGGAAGTGCGCCTGAAGGCCATCAACATGGTGCCGCAGCCGCCCATCCGCGAGCAGGAGCGCGTGAACTGGGACTTCTTCCTGAACATCCCCGAGTTCGACCGCAGCGAATGCCGCGTGGACACGATCAAGGGATCGCAGCTGCTGCAGCCGCTGTTCGAATTCTCCGGCGCCTGCTCGGGCTGCGGCGAAACGCCGTACGTCAAACTCGCCAGCCAGCTCTTCGGCGACCGCATGATCGTGGCAAACGCGACGGGCTGCTCCTCCATCTACGGCGGCAACCTGCCCACCACG
>CAZWNO010000193.1:0-4841 GCA_964635845.1 uncultured Chromatiales bacterium | reverse complement strand
ATGCGCGATCGCACGCGGTCCTTGCAGCAGAAGCTCGGTGAACGCGAACAGCGCGACATCAACGACATTTCCGGTGTGCTCCGCGAACTCGAACGCGCCATACGCAGCGAACTGGACGCGGTCGAGCCGGAACAGATCGAGCTGTGGACCCCTGACGAGCGAGAACAGCTCAAACGCAACCGCGGCAGCCTCGAACGCCGCCTGCGCGATATTCCAGACGAGATCGAAAAGGAAGTCGAATCCATCTGCGCGCGATACGCCGATCCCGTGCCACGCATGTTCCCGGTTGCGGTGGAGTTTCTGGTACCGAAACGCCTGACACGAGGATAAACCGAACCCATTAGCGATACCGCATGTCCATCCCATCCCACCATACCGAATGGCTCTCGCTCCTCGATGTCTCCGGGCCCTTCCTCTCGCTGCCCGTGCTCAAGGATGCCTGGCCGCAGGGATTGCCCGCGGTTGAAGCCGGACTGCGCAGCGATCTGCGTATGGCAGCCGAGGAATGGGAGGGCGAATCGGATGATGCACGCATACATCGCGCATGGATCGATTTCATACTGCGGCGTGTGCTGGGCTGGCCGGAAGGACAAATCGTCGAGGGGGAAGATATCGCGGGCAATCTTCGCGCGCGCGAGGCCGAGCAGGGTGAGACACTTCGACCGGACCTTGTACTGATCAATCCCGCGGCATGGGAGAGCAATGCGGGTATGCCGCGTGTCCTGATTTCATTGTATCCCGCAACGCAACAGCTCGAGCGGCCAATTGTAGGCAAGGTGTGGAAGGCCTCGCCCGCTACGCGGATGATGGAGTTGCTGCATGGGGCGGGTGTGGTGCTGGGACTCGTCACCAACGGTGCGCAGTGGATGCTGGTGCATGCGCCGGTGGGCGAGAGTGCGGCCTACATCTCCTGGTATACGAATCTGCTGCTCGACGAACCGCCGACATTCCAGGCCTTTGCCACGCTGCTCGGGGCGCCATTGCTCTTCGGCGAAACCGATGAACGCACGCTGGAAGCGCTGTTGAAAAAAAGCGCCGAACGCCAGCAGGAAGTCACCGAGCAGCTCGGCCTGCAAGTGCGCGCGTCCGTGGAAATTCTCGTACAGGCCATCGACCGGCTGGATGCCGGACGCGGCGGGGCGCTGCTCGAGGGCATTTCGGAGAGTCACCTCTACGAATCCGCCGTGACCGTCATGATGCGCCTGGTCTTTCTGCTCTCCGCGGAAGAACGTGGTCTGCTTCTGCACAACGCGAGCGAATTATACGACAGCCATTACGCCGCCTCGACGCTGGCCGCACAGCTGCGGGAAACGGCGGACCGCCATGGCGAGGAATTGCTCGAACGCCGGCACGACGCCTGGGCGCGATTGCTGGCGCTGTTCCGCGGCGTGTACGGCGGCCTGCGGCATGAGGATCTGCATCTGCCCGCGTATGGCGGAGCGCTGTTCGATCCCGATCGCTTCCCGTTTCTCGAGGGACGTCCGCCGGACACGCACTGGCGTGACACGAAGGCGGATCCCCTCGCGGTGGACAATCGCACCGTGCTGCATGTGCTCGAGAGCCTGCAATTCCTGAACGAGCGGGATGCGCGCGGCACTTCCGAGCCGCGCCGGCTCAGCTTCCGCGCGCTGGACATCGAACAGATCGGCCATGTGTATGAATCCCTGCTCGATCATACCGTGCGGCGCGCGCCGGCAGAAGTGCCTGTGCTCGGTCTCATCGGCAAGAAGGGCTATGAACCCGAGGTCGATCTCGGAACGCTGGAACAACTTGCCGCTTCGTGGACGCCCGAAAAAGGCGCGATGCCATCGGGACTCGAGGCATTTCTTACCGAACAGAGTGGCAGGAGCGTTGGTGCGTTGCGCAAGGCCGCGGCGAGCGAATCGGATGCCCACAGGGCGGCGCAGCTGCGCGCGGCATGTGGTCAGAATGAGGAGTTGTATATCCGAATAATGCCCTGGGCAGGATTGATCCGCGACGACAGTTACGGCCGTCCCGTGCTCATCCCCCCGGGCGCCGCTTACGTGACGCAGGGGAGCGAGCGACGAGAGACCGGCACGCATTACACGCCGCGTTCGCTGACCACCGAACTGGTGCGTCACACATTGGATCCCCTCGTGTACGACGGTGCCGCGGACGGGCAGCCACGTGAAAAATGGAAATTGCGCACGCCGGAGAATATTCTTGCCCTGCGTGTATGCGACATCGCCGTGGGGTCCGCCGCCTTTCTCGTGCAGGTCTGCCGGTATCTCTCCGAGCGGCTTGCAGAGTCCTGGGACATTCATGGCGCACCCGACGATCTTCCCTCCGAAGCCGACGATCGCTTGCTGCACGCGCGCCGCCTCGTTGCCGGGCAGTGCCTGTACGGCGTGGACCGCAATCCCCTCGCCGTACAGATGGCGCGGCTTTCCCTGTGGCTCGTCACCATGGCGCGCGAGAAGCCCTTCACCTTCCTCGACCACGCCGTCAAATGCGGCGATTCACTGCTGGGCTTCGCCACCATGGAACAGCTGGAGGTTATGCATCCCGTGCCAAGCGCTGGCCAGCAGATCGGCGCATGGCACGAATCCGTGTCAGCTGCCGTGGAGCGGGCGGTGGATTTCCGGCGCCAGATCGAGTCCTTCCCCGTGGCCGGACTCGCCGACGCCCAGCGCAAGCGTGACATGCTCGCCGACGCGGAGCAGGCTATCACGCAGAGCAGGCGTCTATGCGACGCCGTGATCGCCGCGGCCGTGCACACGGCGGACGGCGGTGCGAAAAAACGCGGCGGGAACCCGCATCCGAAATTCGAGGAACTGCGCCGAGGTGTTCTATCGGCGTTCGACGACGCGGAGGCATTCGACGACGTTGACCGGAAGCTTCGAACGATGCTGAATGAGTACAAATCCCCGGTCGACGACCGGCTGCCCTTTCATTGGCCACTGGAATTCCCCGAGGTGTTTGTAAACGGTGGCTTCGACGCTATTGTAAGCAATCCACCATTCCTGGGGGGACAGAAGTTAACAGGTTCCCTAGGGACGGATTACAGGAACTATCTTGTCGATTTTCTCGCCGATGGTACGAAAGGCAGTGCCGACCTTTGTGCGTACTTCTTCCTGCGTGCGGGTAATCTGATTCGCAAAGGCGGAAACTCAGGCATGCTGGCGACCAACACCATCGCGCAGGGTGATACACGGGAAGTGGGACTGGATCAAATGACCACGAACCGAGGTCTCGATATCTACCGGGGAGTGAAAAGCCGAAAATGGCCCGGTGAAGCAAATCTCGAGATCGCGCAACTCTGGCTGTACAGGGGAGAGTGGAAAGGTGAATATGATCTTGACGGCGGGATAGTGAAAGGGATTTCTCCTTATCTGAGCATCCCCGGGAAAATCGAAGGTCCACCGAAGCGTCTGAAAGAAAACATGGGTAAGTCGTTCATCGGATCGTATGTGCTCGGGAAAGGCTTCATTGTGGAGATCGACGAAGCGAAACGTCTGCTGGACAAGGACCCGCGGAACAAGGATGTTCTCTTCCCCTATCTAAACGGGCATGATCTGAACAACCGGCCGGACCAGAGCCCTAGCCGGTGGGTGATAAATTTTCATGACTGGCAGCTTGAGCGGGCGAGGGACTATCCTGAGGTGTTCAGGATTGTCGAGGAAAAGGTGAAGCCGGAAAGGATGAAGAATAAAAGAAAGCAGCGCCGTGATAGATGGTGGCAGTATGCAGAGTGCGCGCCAGGTCTGTACAAGGCAATCGAGGGGATGGAGAGGGTTTTGGTAACCGGGATGATAAGTAAATACAGGAATTACGCGTTTTACGGAACCGACATCGTCTACATGCACATGACAGTGGTCCTTAGGTTTTCCGAGTGGAAAAATCTGGCGGTTATAAGCTCGGTGATTCACGAGATATGGGCGAGAAAGTTAGGATCTAGCCTGGAGACAAGGATGATCTACGCACCAACCGATGTGTTTGAGACTTTTCCATTCCACTTCCGTGTAGATTCGTCCCACGCTGAACATTACTACAAGCTGGCTGCCAAAATAATGAAGGAGGATGGAATTGGGCTAACAGTTTTGAACAATCGAATTAATCAGCCCAGCGAAATGGGAAATGAGGTTATCCGGTTACGTGAGGATATTGTCAATAACAATCTAAATATTCTAGCAGTTTACGGGTGGAGTGATGTTCCCCAACATTGGGACTTCCACGAGAAAAATGGAGAAATAAGATTCTCGTTGCCGGATGAGATCGAAGATGAGATTTTCTGGCGTACGAGAGAGATGAATCACAGCTGCAAGAACGAACCATGAAAGACCTCTTTGAGCTTCTAGTGCGAGGTCTCTATCTGCTCAATATAGTAGAGTGGCTAAAGCGGATTGCCGTCTTTCTTTGTCCAGCCAGATATTCAAAGGTTGATATTGCACATAGGACAATCGACTGGTTCGTACTGTTCAAGTGGTACCTCGTAACGTATTTCATTATTGCAGATGTAGCCACGAAATTCGCTCTATATGTTGCAATCTACTTGCTTGTTATGAACGTATATACTTACTTCTATCATCATGTATGGGCGCTGCCCTGTAGTATCGACAATGAGCGTATGAAGCGTCGATTTGTCAATTTGATGCTCTCATTCATGTTCTCCGGCTATGTGTATTCATATATCTACGCCGTGCACTTCAAGACTGAAGTAGTACTTGCGCATGCAAATAATCCATCACTGGACTATTTGCTGTATAGTATATGCAATTCCCTACTTGTCTCGTACTCCGGAGTGTCAGCCATTGAATGGGACACAGGGGTCGTTGTAGTGACGCAGTATATGATCACGTTCGTATATCTTGTTTTCTTGT
>CAZWNO010000192.1:2888-4989 GCA_964635845.1 uncultured Chromatiales bacterium | reverse complement strand
AGCCCAAGGACTGAAACACATCTGCCCCGGGCGTAAGCCCGGGGACAGGGGGAGAGGGCTACAACCCAGGGAAATAAAATCCCTGGGTAGAATTTATTCCCTAGGAATCGGAGAATATCCATTCTATATTAGTGACTGCTGCAGGAAGCAGCGCCCGCCTCTGACTCCAATACGAATATCGGACGCGGAATTTTGAGATTCGCTCTCCGGTGTTCGGCCTCCCAGGATCCGCAACATTTCGAAGCAAAAAACACAGAGCCCGTGCAACCGGGCCCCCGCTTCAATCGGAGTTGCGCTTCTGAACATCTTTTCCAAAGGAAAAACATGACTTTCGAGAAACTCGGACTGTCCGAGCCCGTCATGCGCGGCGTTCGCGCAGCGGGATATCTGGTCCCGACCGAAATCCAGGCCCTTGCCATCCCGCTCGCGCTCCACGGCGGCGATGTCATCGGCCGTGCCAAGACTGGCTCCGGCAAGACCGCGGCCTTCGTCCTCCCGACCCTCGACCGCCTGCTCGCAGGCGGCGAACGCAAGCCCAACGGCGTGCGCGCCCTCGTGCTGACCCCGACGCGCGAACTCGCGCAGCAGGTCGCCGACGCGACATCCACCTACTCCCGCCACCTCAAGCTCCGCGGCGACGCGATGTACGGCGGCGTGTCCATCGAACCGCAGTTCAAACGCCTGCGCAACGGCATCGACATCCTCGCCGCCACGCCCGGACGCCTGATCGACCACATCGAGCGCGGCACGGTGGACCTCTCGCACTGCGAAGTGCTCATCGTCGACGAGGCCGACCGCATGTTCGACATGGGCTTCATCAACGACGTCAAGCGCATCATCGCCAGGCTCCCGAAGAATCGCCAGACCATGCTGTTCTCCGCCACCATGTCGAAGGAAGTGCGCACGCTCACCGCGTCGATCATGCACGCGCCGGAGTACGTGGAATGCGGCGTCGAAGGCAAACCCGCCGAGTCGGTGCACCAGCAGTTCTACTCCGTGCAAAAAGCGGAGAAGCTCGATTTCCTCCATCACCTGCTCGACGGGAACGAGATGGAAAGCGTGCTGGTCTTCTCCCGCACGAAACACGGCGCGAACAAGATCGCCAAGCGCCTCGCGCGCGCGGGCATCGTGACCGGGGTCCTGCATTCGGACCGCTCGCAGAGCCAGCGACAGCAGGCGCTCGACGGATTCCGCCAGGGACGACTCCGCGTGCTGATCGCCACCGACATCGCCGCACGCGGGATCGACGTGGCCGGCATTTCCCATGTTATCAATTTCGACACACCGAATTTCGCCGAGGACTATGTCCACCGCATCGGACGCACGGGACGCGCCGACGCCACGGGCGAGGCCATCACCTTCGTCGCCAGCGACGAGAAGGACCAACTCCGCCGCATCGAGCGCTTCGTCGGCCGCCGCTATGACGTGAATGCCACCCCCGCGTTCGAACGGCGCCCCGACCTCGCCGCTGCCGAGCGGACGCCGCTGCGCAGCGAACACGTATCCCGCGACAACGGAAAGCGCAACGGCGGCGCACCGCGGCAGGAGCGTGCCATGCAGAATCAGCGCGACGGATCTTCCCGCGACCGTGGCTTCATGAGCGATCGCAAATCCGGCGGAGACCGCGTCTTCAACGGCGATCGCAAGTCCGGAAACGACCGCGTCTTCACGGGCGACCGTCCGTTCAACGGCGACCGCAAATCAGGCAACGACCGCGGCTTCACGGGCGATCGTCCGTTCAACGGCGACCGCAAATCCGGTGGAGACGCTTCGCGCAAGGGGAAGAGCGGTGCGGCTCCCGAGCGGTATTTCGCGAGCGGAGAAGCGCAGCAGGGCGGGAAGAAACGTCCCGCGCCGCATCGTCAGAAATCGACGGGCAATCCGGTGTTCAAAACGAAATCGAAGAACGGCGGAAACGGCCGGCAGAAGTTCGACGGCGATCGCGCCGGTGACGGACGCCGCCGTGACCCGCGCTTCGCATGACAATACCGTAGCGATTATATACAACGCCCCGGGGTTATATACCGGGGCGTTTTTGAATTATGACAAGATGACAAGATGACAAAATGACAAGATGGAAAGATGGAAAGATGGAAAGACG
>CAZWNO010000192.1:0-2788 GCA_964635845.1 uncultured Chromatiales bacterium | reverse complement strand
GAAAGAGGGAAAGAGGGAAAGAGGGAAAGAGGGAAAGAGGGAAAGAGGGAAAGAGGGAAAGAGCTGGAATCGGGGAAAAGGATGGCGAGCGAGGTGGTCGCTTATTTCTCCAAAAACGGTGTGCTGGTAGTTACATCTCAAGGATTTCGATGGTTATGAATTCGTCGAGGATCCTTGTTTTCACCGAGTCGGAAAAGAGATTGCCTTCAAGGGAGAGGTACTTCAATTTCGGAAAATCTTCCAGTGTGAAATTGAATTCCGTGAGTCTGTTCGAATCGAGGGAAAGCATGTAACATTCACGGGTACAGAGGACGCCACGTGGAATCTCCGAGAGCAAATTATCCCGGAGTAGCAGGTAGTGTATGTTTTCCACCTTGCCAAATTCTTCAGGAATACTTGTCAATTGGCAACCGGTGATGTATAACGAGGTCAGACTCGGTATGTGCATTATTTGTGCGGGAATGTGATCGAACGCACAATCAAATTGTCATATTGTCATTCTTCCGAGGACAACGCGGTCGATACCGGAATAATCTTTCAGGACTTCAATGTCCTCGAGTCCGGAATCCGCGAATATCTCGCGCACGTCGCCGGACTGACCGTAGCCGATTTCCACCGCGAGCAGTCCGCCCGGACGCAGCAGCCGCGGCAGCAGCGACGCGAAACGGCGGTAGAACGTCAGTCCGTCCGCGCCGTCGGTGAGCGCTTCGACAGGCTCGAAGGCGCGGACCTCCGGCTGCAGCGTTTCGATCTCCGCCGCCGCGATGTACGGAGGATTGCTGACGACGATGTCGAAGGGACCGCCGATCCCGTTGAGTTCCGACGTGAGAATGTCCTGCTTCACCAGGCTGATCCTGTCGTCGACGTCGTTACGCGCCGCGTTGGCGCGGGCGATCTCGAGCGCGGCGTCGCTCACGTCGATCGCGGTGACACGCGCATTCGGGAGCTGTGCGGCGAGGGTGATGGCGATGATGCCGCTGCCGGTGCCGATGTCGAGAATGGATGCTTCCCCCGCGGCACCGGCGGCTCGCTGCCGATCAGCGTCTGCGCGCTGCCGGTCGGCGTCTGCGCACTGCGGATCAGCGTCTGCGCGCTGCCGGTCGGCGTCTGCGCGCTGCCGGTCAGCGTCTGCGCGCTGCCGGTCGACGTCTGCGCGCTGCCGATCAGCGTCTGCGCGCTGCTGGTCGACGTCTGCGCACTGCCGGTCAGCGTCTGCGCGCTGCCGGTCGACGACGGCTTCGACGAGATGCTCGGTCTCGGGACGCGGGATGAGCACGGCGGGCGAGACTGCGAATTCGAGTCCGTAGAATTCGGTCGTGCCTACGATGTACTGTACGGGTTCGCCGCGCAGCCTGCGGCGGACGAGTTCGCGGAAGCGCACGAGTTCATTCTCGGCGACGGGCTGGTCGAAGCGCAGGTACAGCTGCAGGCGCTTCTGCCCGAGCGCATGCGCGAGCAGGTACTCCGCCGAGCGCTTCGCCTCGTCGATGCCCTTCTCCTTGAAGAAGGCCGTGGATACTTTCAGAAGGGAGAGAACGGTTTCCTGCGCCATGGGGGATCACGATTTCCTGCGGCCGGATTTCTTCAGCACATCCTTCCCGAACACGAACGGGATCGCCTCGTCGATGGTGGCGACGGGAATGAGCTTCAGACCCTTGAGTATTTTTTTCGGGACCTCCGCGAGGTCCTTTTCATTGTCCTTCGGAATCAGCACGCGCATGAGCCCGTGGCGCCGCGCGGCGAGCAGCTTTTCATTGAGTCCGCCGATGGCGAGCAAGTCGCCGAGCAGCGTGATTTCGCCCGTCATCGCGACGTCGCCCATCGGCGCGCGGCCGAGAAGCAGCGACAGCATGGCCATCGTCATCGTGATGCCGGCGGAGGGACCGTCCTTCGGAATCGCGCCCTCGGGCAGATGGATGTGAATTTCGTGTTTTTCGAACGCGTCCTCCGCCACGCCGAGCCGCGCGGCGTTGGTGCGCAGCCAGCTGAGCGCGGCCTGCGCCGATTCCTTCATCACGTCGCCGAGCTGTCCGGTGAGCGTGAGTTTCTCCTGTCCCTTCATCATCGTGACGTCCACGTGGAGGATGTCCCCGCCCACGCTGGTCCACGCAAGGCCGATCACCGAGCCGACCTTTCCCGCGCGCACGAGGTCCTTGCTGCGGAATTTCGGCACGCCGAGGAATCCCTCAATGCGCGATTCGGTGAGCGTGAACGACATGTCCTTTTTCTTCCGTGTCGCGCCGCCGCTCATTGTGAACACGATTTCCTTCGCCATTTTCCGGCACACGGTCGCGATGCCGCGCTCGAGATTCCGGACCCCCGCCTCCTGTGTATACTCGCGGACCATCTTCAGCAGGGCGGCGTCCTCGAAGCGCACGTCAAAGCCGCCCAGTCCGTGCTCCGCGATCTGCTTTGGCACGAGGTGGCGCTTGGCGATTTCCACCTTCTCGTGCTCGAGGTAGCCGGGCAGTTCGATGATCTCCATGCGGTCCTGCAGTGCGAAGGGAATATTGTACTGCACGTTCGCGGTCGTGATGAACAGCACTTTCGACAGGTCGAAGTCCACGTCGAGGTAGTGGTCGTTGAAGGTGTTGTTCTGTTCCGGATCGAGCACCTCGAGCATGGCCGATGTCGGATCGCCCTGGAAATCGCGGCTCATCTTGTCGATCTCGTCGAGCAGGATCACCGGATTGGACGTGCCCGCCTTGCGGATCGCCTGGATGATCTTGCCCGGCATCGATCCGATGTAGGTGCGCCGGTGGCCGCGGATCTCGGCCTCGTCGTGCAC
>CAZWNO010000191.1:0-5043 GCA_964635845.1 uncultured Chromatiales bacterium | reverse complement strand
GTTTCGATCTCAAGTGGAACATGGGATGGATGAACGACACACTCGAATACTTTGAAAAGGATGCGATATTCCGGAAATACCATCACAACAACCTGACCTTCAGTCTGCTCTACGCCTTCAGCGAACGTTTCCTGCTCCCGATCTCCCACGACGAAGTCGTACACGGGAAAAAGTCATTGATCAGCAAAATGCCGGGAGACTACTGGCAGAAGTTCGCAAACATGCGCCTGTTCTTCGGATACCAGTTCGGCCATCCCGGCAAGAAGCTGCTGTTCATGGGACAGGAATTCGGCCAGTGGGACGAATGGAATCACGACAGCCAGCTCGACTGGAAGCTCCTCGACTTCGAAGCGCACCGTCAGCTGCTGACCTGGGTGCGTGACCTCAACCACCTGTATCGACGGGAACCCGCGCTGTACGAGGACGATTTCTCCTGGGAAGGTTTCCAGTGGATCGATCTCGATGACTCCGCACGCAGCCTGCTTTCATTCGAACGCATCGCGAAGGACCGCGAGAATCGCGTGCTCTTCCTCTGCAATTTCACGCCGACGGTGCACCTGCATTATCGGCTGGGCGTCAGCGTGCCGGGCACCTACCGCGAACTGCTCAACAGCGACTCCGAATATTACGGGGGAAGCGGCGTAGGGAATTACGGGCATGTCAGCAGCGATCCGGTGCCGATTCACAACCGCGAACACTCGGTACTGCTCAGCGTGCCGCCTCTCGGAGTGCTTATCCTCAAGCGCGCGACGGAGTGATGCCGCGCCGGAGCGTGCCGCCGGCTATCGGGAGGCGCCGGCAAGCACGAGGCAGGAGACGGGAGGGACAGCGACGTTGTCCGCGCGGAGTTCGCCCAGCGGCCGCTCACCCGCGGCATTCCCGTTGACAAGCACCGTCCAGCTCTTCCCGTGTGGGAGGGCATAGTGCGCTTGCTCATGGTGATTGCCGTTTATCAGCACGATCAAATCCACCTCCCCTTCGATCCCTCGCACTTCGAATCCCCCCGCCATGGACACGTCCGCCCGCAGGAACCGATAGTCTTCCATCGGCGCGTGACGCAGTGTCCGGAAGCGTTTGCGCAGCGAGATCAGTCCCCGGTAGTATTCCAGGAGCGGGCGATTCCACTCCTCTTGATCGTAGTTAAGCCAGTTCGTCTCGTCGTCCTTCTCGTAGCTGTTATGGTCGAGGACGCCGGGCATCGCGTCGGGCACACCGCTATCGGCGATCACCTTGCTTCTCGCGAATTCCTGTCCCGCGTGGAGCATGACCGCACCGCGCGACAGGCACAGCATCGCGGCGGCCAGTTTCGCGATGCGGAGCTGTTCCGGACGCAGGGTCACATGAACGCGCATGTCCCCTATCCGCTGTCCGGGACGCGCGCTGCCCGTGGCGATGCGCAGGAAGTCGCCGAAGGTGTATCCGTCGTGCGATTCCAGGTAATTGACGGAATGAGCGTGGTGGAGAAACGGACCGCCTTTCTCGCGCACGGATCCGAGCATCCACATTCCGAAATCCTCCGGCACGCTTTCACCCCATCCGCCGAACACGTACCCCTTCGCATGCATGGGATCGCGTCCCTTGACGCCGTTCCTGAACACGTCGTTCCACGCGGCCATGCCGAGATCGGAAAAACGGTCCAGTTCATACTTCCCTCCTCCCCACGGTTCCGCGATGAGAAGCACACCGGGATGAATCGCTCTGGCTTTCGCCATCACCACGCGGAGCGTCTCATCGTCGAGCATCGCCGCGAGGTCGAAGCGGAAGCCATCGACGTGAAACTCGGTCAGCCAGTACGCGACACTGTCGACGATCAGTTGCCTCGCCACTGGCATCTCCGTGGCGAAATCGTTGCCGCAGCCGCTCTCGGCCAGCAGCGTGCCGTCAGGATTCCTGCGATAGTAGTATCTGCCATCGATGTATTTCAGCGGCTGATAATCATACTGCGAGGTGTGATTATAAACGACATCCATGATGACGGCGATCCCCGCGCGATGGAACGCCTTGATCATGTCGCGGAACTCATTGAGATGCGCCGGCGCGGCGGTGTTCCATGCACCCGAGGTCTTCTCGGCACGCTCCGAATATCCGGGCTCCGGGGCGAAGAAGAATGAAGTCATGTAGCCCCAGTAATTCCGCTCGTAGGGATTCCAATGATTGCACAGGCCTTCGCCCACATGCCGCTGGTACGGCGGTTCGATTCCCGCGAATTGCTGGCATGGCATGAGTTCGACGGCGTTGACGCCGAGCGCGCGAATATGGTCGATGCCCCCTCGTGCACCTCGTGCGACGAGGCCCCGATACGTTCCCGCGATGTCCGGGGCGACGCCGCTGGACTGATGCGCCGTCATATCGCGCACATGGAGCTCGTAGATCACGAGGTCGGCCGGATCGACGGTGAGAAATGTGTCGCCCTCCCAGTCGTAGGAAGGAAGCAATGCCGGCAGGACGCAGCGCGCCGGATGTCGCCAGGTATTCGCCGTCACCACCGCGCGCGCATACGGATCGCCGATCGTGATCTGGCTGTTGAAAGACTCGTTGCCGCCGCGAGGTCCATCCACGCGATACGCGTAGTACTTTTCCCCGAGCGAAGCATGCAGGGACAATTCCCAGACGCCGTCGTCTCCCGGACCGAGGAAATACTCCGTGCCTATCGTCTGTTCCGGTCTTTCGAACAGCAGGAGCCGCACGCTCTCCGCTCTCGGGGCGAAGATGCGGAAGGTGTAAAAACCGTCTCTGAGTTCGCAGCCCATGGGTGTCGCGGGCTGCAGCGATTTCAGGCAGGGGCCGGCGTCGACCGGCTTCATCCCCACGCCGCGCACAAGCACCGTGTATGCGCGGCAGAGGTTGAGGTCCGTGGTCTCGACGAGCAGGTCGTTCCCCTCGACGCAAACCGCACGCACCTGTACGACAGGCGTGACGATGACATCGCCTGACGCGAGCGCCCGAGGTGGTTCGGAGAAAACAAGACGAAGCCGCGCCGGATTTTCAAGCAGCGCGTGTAGGATAAGCATGGGACTCCGGAAAGTGACAGCATCCAACCATTACGGCCTCTGGCGGTGTCGCGCCCAACGGCATGGAAAAATAGGATACTGCGGACACCGGTGCAATTTGTATCAAGCACGGAATCGGGTTTACATTAGGTACGATGAAACTCGCGGATCATACGACGCACTACAGACGCGACGCCGAGCACTTCGACTACTGCGCCAATCGCAGCGGAGCCGACCTCGATGGTGCACAGCGCCTGCAGCAGACCGTCGTCCGTGCAATGCAGCGGCGAAAGCCGAGACGCATCCTCGATCTGGGGAGCGGGAGCGGCTGGCTCCTCGAGGCGCTCGCCGCAGGGACCCAGCCGCCGGAACTCGTCGTATGCGCGGACCTCGGGATAGCCAGCCTTCGTACCCTGCGGAAGCAGTTTCCCGACGCCCTGCTCGTCGCGGCCGACGCCGAACGGCTCCCGTTCCGCACCGGCAGCTTCGATACGGTCGTGGCCTCGGAAGTGCTCGAACATCTCAATTACCCCGACGCGGTGCTGCGCCAGGCGGCAGGCGTTCTTGAAGCTTCGGGCAGCATTGTCGCGAGCACACCGTATCGCGAACGACTCAGGTATTACCTCTGCATCCACTGCAATCAGCCGACCCCGGTCAACGCGCATCTCCATTCGTTCGACGAGCATTCCCTCGGAGCGATATTCGAGGCCGCGGGATTGCGCGCTGTGCGCTTCACGAAGTTCCAGAACAAGGCTCTGGTGTATCTCCGCATCTCCCACCTGCTCCGATTTCTGCCCTGGAGCATCTGGCGACTGATCGACCTGTTGTGTAATTTTGTGTATCCGAAGCCGCATTCGATCGTGATGACAGGCGTTTATCCCGACAACATCGAAAGTAATGAACACTGACCGCAGCTCGAACCTCCGTCGTCCTTCCAGACTCATCACAATCCTCATCACGATTTTCGCCGTCTCGCTGCTGTCTCCCCCGCACGACTGCCACGCGCAGTGGCTGGATATCCCTGCGCCAGGATACTGCGGAACCGCAAGCAGCGGAACGTACGGACGGGCGGAGGCCACCGCGCCGCAGGGAGGCGCGCAGGTACTTGCGAAAGGCATCGAACAGCATGGCGGCGCCCATCTGCCGACGTACGGTACGATCCGCGGTCTCGTCGTCTTCGTACAGACCTTGAACGACTGCACCGCGGATACGAACTGGCCGCTGGGTCAGCTGCCGACCTGGGACACGCAGTACACACAGCGTCTGCAGCGGTATTTCAGCGATATGTCCGCAGGCGGGATGCAGCTGGACCTCGACGTGTATCCCGGACTCATGATCACGCGCGGAACGGAAGACGGCTACGTGTACTGGCAGCAGAATTTCGGGAACGCGATCCGGGAGATCCTCGACTCACTCGATAAAACGCTCGACTTCGCGGTCTACGATCGATGGGATTCCGACGGAAAATCCTACTGCGTGCAGGCCGGTCCCGACGGAAAGGTCGATCTCGTCGTCTTCATCTTCCGCAGCATCGCGAACAGCACGTTCCTTCCATTTTCAGGAGTATCGGATCTTGGATTCTCCGGTTATCATTTCCTCGATGGTTCGCTCGACCGATGGATTTACGGCGGCACGGGACAGTTCAATGATGCCGGCGCTTCCGGGCTGACGATATGCCGTTCCCCGGGCCACCGGCTCGTGGTCGATCCCGAATATGCATTTCAGGTGACGGTTCACGAATTCGGACACAAGATTTTCGGCGAGGGGCATCCGGCCGAGCTGTACGGCAGCCTGGGAGTGATGGCGAATGCAGGCAACGGGTACGCGATGAACAGCTTCGAGCGGCATCTCGCGGGATATATCAATTTCATCGAGACCACACCGGGTGTCGACACCGTCGTCACGCTCCGTGATTACGTCACGACAGGGGAAGCACTGCTGATCCCCCTCCCTGACCTGGAGCGCATGTACTACGGACTTGAATTCCGGGATAAGCAATCCGAGTGGGATTCCGCTCCCATTCGCGGCCTCTACGCCTACCGCATCTACAACA
>CAZWNO010000190.1:939-5136 GCA_964635845.1 uncultured Chromatiales bacterium | reverse complement strand
GGCGACGCTCGAAGGCCACAGCGTGATGACCATGGATCAGGCCGCGAAAATCGGCGATGTCTTCATCACCGCCACGGGCGTGAAGGATGTCATCCGCGAGAAGCACTTCCTCGCGATGAAGGACGGCGCGATCGTGTGCAACACCGGTCATTACGATTGCGAGATCAACATCCCCGAACTGGAAAAGGCCGCCAAGAGCAAGCGCACGATCCGCGCCAACAACGAAGAATATGTCATGAGGAAAACCGGCAACCGCCTCTACCTGCTCGCGCAGGGACGCCTCGTGAACCTGGCCGCGGCGGAAGGACATCCCTCGGAGGTGATGGACATGTCCTTCGCCAATCAGTTCCTCTCCCAGATCCGCATCGCGGAGCTGGCGAAGAAGGGGCGGCGTCTCGGCACGGCGGTGCATGACATCACCGTGCAGCAGGATCAGGAAATCGCGCTCCTCAAACTGCAGACCATGGGCATGAAGATCGACCGTCTCACGCCCGAGCAGAAGGCATACATCGACGACTACAGCGCGGGAACGTGAACCCATAGCATCTGACAATACGAGCACGCGCATGCCCCGAGTCAACCTGCTTCCCGACAATACGCGCATCGAGGTCGGCACGATCTACTGCATCGGCCGCAATTACATCAGGCACATCCAGGAGCTGGAGAACGAAGCCGGCGCCGAGCCGGTGCTGTTCCTCAAGCCCGCCGCGTCGCTGATCGACCAGCATCGCGCGATCGAGCTGCCCGCCTTCAGCAGCGATGTCCATCACGAAACCGAGATGGTGCTGCTGATCGGCAGGCAGGGGAGGAACGTTCCCGAGGAACGCGCCCTGCATCACATCGCGGGCGTGGGCATCGGCCTCGATCTGACCGCGCGCGACACGCAGACGGCGCTGCGGGAAAAAGGACTTCCGTGGACGATTTCCAAGGGATTCGAAACCGCGGCCTGCGTCTCGGATTTCCTCCCGACGCAGAGTTTCCCCGATCTCGCCGACGTGCACTTCAGCCTGCAGGTCAACGGCGTGCAGCGGCAGGAGGGCGACACCTCGCTGATGATTTTCCCGGTGCCGCGCATCGTCGCCTTCATCAGCGCGATCGTCACGCTCGAACCGGGCGACCTGATTTTCACTGGTACCCCGCATGGCGTGGCCGCCATCGCACCGGGCGACCGTCTCGACCTCGCGATGGGTGAACTCACGGCGACGTTCAACGTCAGACGCGCGTAGGAGGGCCGGAGAGTGACGCGCACGCTGATCGTCGTTTTCGCACTGCTCGCCGCCGGCGCGGCGGGGTACCTCATACACCATCCCGCGTCGGGAAACGACGATGACGGCAGCGGCGATGCGCTCACGGCGAAAGAAGCGTCGCGCTACGACACGAGCACCACGGACTGGAACGATTATCTCTGGCCCACCGATGCGGGCACGATCCGCACCTCCGACTTCGCGGAATTCCGCGCAACGCATTTCCACGCCGGCATCGACGTCAGCACGGGGGGACGCACGGGCTTCAAGGTCTTCGCCGCGCGCGACGGCTGGCTGCATTCCGCGTTCTTCGAACCGGGAGGATACGGCTGGTTCCTCGTCCTCCGCCACACCGACGGCTACTTCACCTGCTATGCGCATCTCGACCGCTACAGCGACAAGGTGCGCGCGGCTTTCCGTGCGCGGATGCTGCGGAGGGGACATTCCTACGGCGTCGTCGAATTCGGGGGCGACACCGTGCGCGTGCGCAAGGGCGAAGTGATCGCCTTCACGGGCGCGACGGGCGCGGGACCCGCCCACCTGCATTTCGAAGTCCGCGATCCCGAGTACAATCCCGTCAATCCAGGCCTTTCGCGGAACCTGCGTCCCGCCGATTCCCTCGCGCCCGAGCTGAAGCAGATCATGCTCGTGCCGCTCCACGCCGCGAGCAGTGTCGACGGAAAATACGACCAGCGTATCCTGAATATAGCGGGATCGTCCGGCAGCTACCGCGTCGGCGGCGTCCCGGTGCTGCGCGGGCGCGTGGGACTGATGCTGCGCGCGCATGACCGCGCCAACGGCGCCACCGATTATCCCACGCCCTACCGCATCGCCATGTACGTCGACGGCAAGGAGGTGTTCTCCGCCGTCAGCAACCGCATTCAGGACAGCCTCGGCTTCCACATCCGCATCGATCGCGATCATGCGACGATGAAGGCGAAGCAGGGGGAATTCCGCAAGCTTTTCCGCGAGGAGGGAAATCTGCTCGAGACCTATTGGCCGCGCGACACCAATGCGGGCGTGTTCTCCGCGGCGCGCGTGGGCGCCGGCGAGAAGAAGGTGCTCGTCATCGCGCAGGATCTCGCGGGCAACAAGTCCATGCTGACGATGACCGTGATGGTGGCGGCGGACATGCGGCTGGCGTACGAGCAGCAGGGATCGGACCTGACGCTGCGCAGCGCGGGCGATTGCGCCCTGCTGCTGCTCGAACAGCGGGAGGCGAAAGGGTGGAAGATCGCGCGGCAGTGGACGGGAAAGGAAGCCGCGGAGGGAGTGCCGGTCGATCTCAAGCGCTATCGCGGCACGAGCATCCGGGCTGTGAGCGTCGACGCATTCGGGAACCGGATCGAGCAGGCGACATGGACGCCGGGTCCGCCCCGGGGTTCCGTGGGCCGGCTCTATCCCAGGCGTCAGATCATCCACGACCAGATCGTGTACGATCTGAAAGTCGCCGCGCCGTTCACCGAGCCTCCGCGCGTCGCGATCGCGCAGGGAGGAAAGGAAGTACCGGGAATAGCCCTGCCCATTGCGCCGGATCAATACCGCGCGGTGCTCACCGCATGGAACGGCTTCGCGGGCGATGCGAAAGTTTTCGTCCGCTACCGCATGGGGGAGAAGGACATCGAATGGACGGACGACATCCGGGCCACACTTATCAGCGCGCGGGCGGGTGGACAGCTGCGCTCGAAGGACGGCCGCTTCGTGATGACCTTCGCGCCGGCGGATCTGCATCGCGACATGCTGCTGACCGTGGAAAAAGCGGGCGGCGATTCGTCGCTCACCTACATCGTCGGACCAGAGGAAATCCCCGTCGCAGGGCGTCCCCTCGTGAGCATCACGTCGGATCCCGGCATGAAGAAGCCGCTGATCGTCGCGCCGCGGCCGATAAAAAAATATGAGGACGTAAAACTCCCGAATTCCACCGGCGCCCGCGTCGGACGCTACCTCGGCGCATTCACGCTCGTCGACGATGTCGCGGATCCCGTGGTCCTCGTCAACATCGCCCCCAGGGGCCGCGAACCCGTGCGTCTCTCCGTGAAGGACAGCCTTGCCGGCGTGGACTGGAACTCCGTCGTCGCCCGCATCGACAGCACCATCGTCCCCCTCGAATTCGACGAGAACCGCGGCCTGCTCTTCCTCCCCTACGACGTCTTCAAAAAATCCGGCCGCGGCGAGTTCAGTTTCAGTGTGCGCGACAAGCTGGGGAATGAGACCGTGGTGAGGCGGAAACTGTGAGGGGCTGGAATCACATTGGCTATTGGCTTTTGGTAGAAGAGCGTCTGCTTCTTTATTCCGAAGTGATGGATTGCCTGAAGCGATAGAGCATTTTTTTCAGACGTTGGATTGGGATGTTTAGTTCGGCCCATTTTATTTCGTCGATGTAGTCCAGATCCATCGATACGATGAGCAGATACTCGAGTTCGCACACAGAACCCATCGATTGCGTAAGGAAATGAGCAAAGTCCTTCTCGGTCTTTCGACCAGACCCTTCCGCGATATTCGCTCCGATCGAAATCACTGCACGTCTCATCTGCTGGCAGAGCGAGTACTTCTCCTCCGTGGGGAATGACTTGATCGTCGAATACACATTGACCGCAAGCCGCCTGGCCTCATGGATCACTTCGTACTTCGTGAAATCACGCATCACATGCTCCCTTGTGATGTTCATGTACAAGTCGAAAAGATACGCTCTTCTATCCTTGAAATCAGGTTAAAACCATCCCCCCTCTCCTCGCCATACCGCTACCCCCGCATACTTCCTAAAGCCAAGAGCCAACAGCCAAAAGCCAAAAGCCGCAACAACAAAAAAGCCGCCCGAGGCGGCTTTTTTGTTGTTGCACGCACTATGGAATCGGGAACGTCACATCCACCACGGCCCGGATGTTGTCGATTTTCCATGAATCCGCGTAGGGCGCGTCGACGACCTGGTTGAGGCAGGCAAAAAGATCACCAA
>CAZWNO010000190.1:0-929 GCA_964635845.1 uncultured Chromatiales bacterium | reverse complement strand
CGGACGCCGTTCGCGCCGTCGATCTCTCCGGACTGCTCGGGAGCGGTGCTGCCCGCGGCCCATTCGGGTTCGACGATTGTCGCGGTGTGCGCGAAGTCGTTTTTCATCAATGCTCCGACGCTCAGGCCGCCGGAGAGGAAGAAGCCCGGGCCTCCCGCGGGATACACCTTGCCGTACCCACCAAGGGAAAGGTACTGCAGCGTGTAGTCGACCGTCTGGTCGCGCACGACCTCCCAGGGCGTGCCCTGCGGATCGGCGATGCGGAAGGGTTCGGTGTACCGCCCTTCGATCGCGCCGGACATCTGGTCGAAGGTGAGACGCAGGCCCAGCACGACGAAACGGGTGAGCGCCTTTTCGCCGTGCACGCCGAAGATGAAGTTGCTTGCGTTGCCGTCCGCGTAGAACGCGTTATCGGCGGAAGGAAGCATGGGTACGCTGCCGTTGTGGAAACTCTGGTTGAGTCCCACGAAGAGACCGCCGCGCGTCGTGTGCCAGGCCCTGTCGCCAACGCGCAGACCCTGCGCATGCAGGGATTGCATGCCCGCGAGCGCCAATGCGATGAGGAGAAGAATGCTGATGCGTTTCATTGGTCCGCTCCTTAGTTGGCTACGATGAGTTTCTGGGTACTGCGCGTTGCGCCGGCATTCATCACGATGAAGTAGATGCCCGGTCGCAGGCGGTCGGTCGCGTACTGGACGCTGTGCGTGCCCCGCTTGAGCATGCCGCTGTGCAGCACAGCCATCTCCACGCCCAGCATGTCGTACACCTTCAGTTCAACGAAGCTGTCACCCTTGAGCGAGAAGCTCACCTGCGTGCCGCGACCGGTCTTGCCGTCGAGCACGTTGGGCTGCGGGGGATTGAGCGTGGTGATCCCGAGATCGGCGAGCGTCGTCACGCCGTTACGCGGACGCACGTTGACCGTGCCCGTG
>CAZWNO010000189.1:0-5246 GCA_964635845.1 uncultured Chromatiales bacterium | reverse complement strand
AGATCTCAGGCGCTTCGGGATCACGGAAGAGGACATCCTCCACGGCGGCGACACCCACGCCACGCGCACGGTGATCGCATTCGAGGTTGAACGGACGAAATCGTTCTTCCGCGACGCCCTGCCGCTCTTTCCGCTCGTGCCTGCGCGACTGCGTCTGGAATTGGGTGCGATCTGGCGCGGAGGAATGCGGGTGCTTGAAAAAATTGAAAAACAGCGGTATACTACCGTTCAATCCCGTCCCGCATTATCCACCACCGATCTGTTCTCGATTTTTTCCGGTGCCATGTTCAAAGGACTCCCCCATGCAGGAAGCTGACATCGCCGCTGAAATCACAAGGAGGAGCAAAACGAATTTCCTGGTTTCCTTCGCGATGCTGCCGGAGGAGAAGCGGGATGCCATCAACACCGTGTACGCCTTCTGCCGGTGCACCGACGACATCGTCGACGAGGGGGGGGATCATGCGAGCAAGACGGCCATGCTCAAACGCTGGGGCGAGGAACTGGAGAAGGGGTTGCGCAACGAGAGCCAGCACGCCCTGCTCAACAAGCTGAGCGTCATCGCCGAGCGCTTCCATATCCCCGCGGTCCATTTTTTCGATCTGCTGCGCGGCATGCGCATGGATCTCGAACGGACGCGCTACGAGACCTTCGACGAACTCCAGGAATACTGCTATAAAGTCGCGTCGACCGTGGGACTGATGTGCAGCGAAATCTTCGGCTACACGAACGAGAAAACCCGGCAATACGCCGAGAATCTCGGCATCGCGCTGCAGCTGACCAACATCGTGCGCGACGTCAAGGCGGATGCCGCGATCGGACGCATCTACATCCCCCGCGAGGATTTCGATCGTTTCGGATATTCGTATGACGAACTGCTGAAATCGACGTACAATGAGAATTTCGTCCGCATGATGCGCTTCGAAACCCAGCGGGCCCGCACGTTCTATCAACGCGCCCGTATCTCGCTCGCCTTCGAGGACCACGCGGCGTTTTTCGCCGCGCGCATCATGGACCGCATTTACTACCGCATCCTACAGAAGATCGAGCAGAAGCAGTTCGCGCTGTTCGACGATCGCATCTCCATTTCCGCGTTCGCAAAGCTGCGCATCGCAGCCGCGGAGTATTTCAGCCGCGCGCCGCTGCAGTACGCCTCGCTTCCATGAAACGCTGCATCGTCGCGGGCGGCGGGCTGGCCGGACTCGCAGCTGCCCTCCGGCTTTCTTCTTCCCCGAACAATTCCGTCACGCTCTGTGAAAGCGCTCCCGCACTCGGCGGGCGCACGCGGTCGTTCATCGACCGCCGGACAGGCTGCGAGATCGACAACGGGCAGCACGTGCTCATGGGCTGCTACCGTGCGACGCTGCGGTATCTCGCCGAAGCCGGCATCGCCGCACCGTCCCTGCAGCGTCTGCGCGGCCTGACGCTTCCCTTCGTGCACGCCGACGGACGCCGTTCGCTGCTGAGGGCCGGCGCGCTCCCGCATCCGTTCTCGCTCGCACAGGCGTTTCTGCGATACGACATGCTGCCCGTCGCCGGAAGGCTGCGCATTCTTCGGGTGGCGCTGCGCCTGCGCCTGCAGTCGGAGAAGGCACACCGGGCGATGGACGGCAGGAGCGCTGCCGAATGGCTGCGGAACTGCGGACAGCTCGAAGATGAAATCGCGCTGTTCTGGCGTCCCCTGATCCTCGCCACGATGAACACCGAGCCGGATCGCGCCTCGGCGAAACTGCTGGCGACGGTACTGCGCGAGATTTTTCTCGGAGCCCCGGATGCCGCCGACCTGCTGCTGCCCGCCGCCGCACTGTCCTCCACGCTGGTCGATCCGGTGCGCGACGAACTCGAACGACGCGGCGTGCGCATCCTCACCGGGTCGGCAGTGACGGCAGTGGAGTTCGCGCGGGCGGAGGCACCGCCGGGAGAAGATCGGCGCAGGCTGCGAGTCACCGGAGCGCTCTGCGGGGGCACGCTCCTGTCCGCCGACGCCGTCATCCTGTCCGTGCCGGCCTGGGCGCTCTCCCGGCTTACCTTCCGCTTCGATGATGAATCCGGAGAGGGAGGGCGCCAGCAGGGAGCGCGCGAGATGCTTCCGACGATCGACACGACGCCTTTCCTGCCATCGGAAATTCTGTCCATTCACGTCTGGGTTCGCCGCGACCTCGGACCAGCTCCCATGACAGGGCTGCTCGGCACTTCTCTGCAATGGGTGTTCTTCAAGGGGAAACAACCCGACGGGCTATTCCATTACTCATGCACGATTTCATCCGCCCGCGGTGACGAGACCGCGGATGAGTCCGCACTGCGCGCGCTCGTGCTCGGCGAACTGCGGCTCCTCGACAGCGAACTGCGGGACGACGAGCTTGTGCGCATCCTCCCGATCCGCGAGAAACGCGCGACGTTCATTCCCGGACCGGGTCTCGAGCTGCACAGGCCCGTGGCCATCACCTCCGTTCTCGGGCTGTTTCTTGCCGGGGACTGGACAGCGACGGGATTGCCGGCGACGATCGAGGGAGCAATCCGGAGCGGATTTACCGCGGCGGACGAATTGATGGCGGAAGGGACGCGCAGGGGCGAACAACCCTGATTTTTCGGGTGAATCCACGCAAACCGCATGTGAAATAGAGTTGTGCCGGCGTCCGGCGTGATCGTCGGTTCGCCCAGCCGGGGCGGCATCCGTGGGTGGAAAATCGATCGGAAATTTTATTACTTGAATGTCTGTTGTATCGGGACGGGCCGCGTGCAGGTTCTGATGAATGCCGGCGCGTACACGAAGAACGAAAGGAATTTCCATGGCAGCAATGCCGGCGGCGGTGAAACCGCGCGTGGTGGTGGGGATGTCGGGCGGCGTCGATTCGAGCGTCGCTGCCGCGCTGCTGATCGAGCAGGGCTACGACGTGATCGGCATCACGATCAAGACCTACAATTTTGACGAAGTCGGGGGCAACGTCGCGAACGAGAGCAGCTGCTGTTCGCTCGACGGCATCAACGACGCGCGGGCTGTCTGCATGGATCTGGGCATCCCGCACTTCATCCTGGATTTCTCCGATCCCTTCAAGCGGCATGTGATCGACATGTTCGTCGCGGAATACCTCGCAGGCAACACGCCGAATCCATGCGTCGTCTGCAACCGGAAGATCAAATGGGAGGAACTGATCCGGAAAGGAATGGCGCTCGGTGCGGAGTACGTGGCGATGGGCCATTACGCGCGGCTCCGGCACGATCCCGACACCGGACGGTACTGGATCGCCCGCGGCGAGGACGCAGGCAAGGATCAGTCCTACGCACTCTGGGCGGTCTCGCAGGAGAGCCTCGCCCGCACAAAGTTTCCCCTCGGCGAAATCAGCAAGGAGGAGGCCCGCCGCATCGCCCGGCGTCTCGGCGTGCGCACGGCGCAGAAGCACGAAAGTTACGAGATCTGCTTCATCCCCGACAACGATTACACCCGTTTTCTCCGGGATACGGTGAGCGGACTCGACGATCGTGTGAAGGGCGGCGACGTCCTCTTCGAGGGAAGGAAGATCGGAGAACATGACGGGTATCCGTTCTACACCATCGGTCAGCGGCGCGGGCTCAACGTCGCCATGGGCGAGCCGCTGTTCGTCACGGAAATCAGCGCGGGAGAAAACGCGATCACCGTCGGAAGGAAGGCGGACCTCGAGCACCGGGGATGCGTCGTGCGCGGGGTCAACATGCAGAAGTACGCCTTTCCATCGGAGGCGATGCGGGTGACCGCAAAGATCCGCTACAGGGACGAGGGCGCTCCCGCGGAAATCCGGCCCCTGCCCGACGGCAGGATGGAAGTCATGTTCGACATTCCTCGCCGCGCCATCACACGCGGACAGTCCGCCGTCTGGTACGAAGGCGACGACGTCGTCGGCGGAGGGATAATCGAGACGGTCATATGAAAACGGCGTCCCGCGCGGGACGCCGTCATGCAATCACACCATGCACTGCGATCAGAGCAGATCCTTGACCACGTCGCGTTCCATCTGGAGTTCGGCGAGCGTCCTGGCGATTTTTTCCTTTGCGAACTCGCTGTGCGGCAGTCCCTGTACGATGCTGTAGCCGCCGGCGCCGTCGCTGACGAGGGGGAAGGAAAAGATGAGTCCATCCTCGATACCGTAGCTTCCGTCGCTCGGGACGGCGGCGGAAAACCAGTTCCCCGCGGGGGTTTTCTCGATCAGGCTGCGGACATGGCCGATCGCCGCATTGGAAGCGGAGAACGCGGACGAGGATCCGCGGGCCGCGATGATCTCCGCGCCGCGGTTCTGCACCTTCTTGATCATTTCGCCCTGCAGCCATTCGGAATCGCTGATCACCGCGGAAACGGGTTCGCCGTTGATCTTCGCATTCTCGGTATCGGGGTACTGCGTGTTCGAGTGATTTCCCCAGATCGTGACGTTCGTCACCGCGCTGACGCCGACGCCGGCCTTGGCGGCCAGCTGCGCCATCGCGCGGTTCTGGTCGAGACGCGTCATCGCGGAGAAGCGCTCGCGCGGAAGATCCTTCGCATTCGACATCGCGATCAGCGCGTTCGTGTTGCAGGGATTTCCGACGATGACCACGCGGACATCCGCGGCGGCTTTCAGCAGGGCCTTGCCCTGGCCGACGAAAATCGGACCGTTCTCGCGGATCAGGTCGTTGCGCTCCATGCCCTTCGTGCGGGGCTTTGATCCCACGAGGATGGCCCAGTTGACACCCTCGAAGGCAGCGTCCGCCGAGCCGCTGATATTGATGCTCTCGAGCAGCGGGAATGCGCAGTCATCGAGTTCCATGACGACGCCTTCGAGCGCCGCGATCGCTTGCGGCAGTTCGAGAAGATGAAGTGCGACCCTGGTGTCCGGACCGAACATCTGGCCGGAAGCAATGCGGGGAAGGATGGCGTAACCGATGGCGCCCGCGGCACCGGTGACAGCGACGTGAACAGTGTTGGGCATAATGTGTTCCTCTTATCGCGTGACAGTGGATGGATGATGAGGGAAAGAATACTGATTTTCATGCTACTGAGATTTTCACTGAAATTCAAGATCCTCCGATGCGAAATTCCGCTGCATGCGAAGCGAGCTTCCGCTGCGCGGGATAACTGATGCAACAGGCAAGGAAGGTCATCAGGAAAATCCCCCAGCGGTATGGCGCGGGAACGGCGATCAGCGAAGCCGCGACGTAAATCCAGACGGAGAACAGCGCGATGACCATGCTGTTGTTCTCGAAACGATAGAATGCCGCGAAGCTCACCGAGACTCTCCCTC
>CAZWNO010000188.1:0-5313 GCA_964635845.1 uncultured Chromatiales bacterium | reverse complement strand
TTGTAGAAGGGGTCGGCCTGATTCCGCTTGTGGGCGAGGGTGAGATCCGCCACGCTGTAGGGCGTCAGTTCGATGCGTGATGAAGGCCTGATGCCCTTGATTCCGCGCAGTTCTCCGAAACGCGAACTCCAGCCCGTTTCATTTTTCGGAATGAGCACCCAGTACACATCTTCGTTCCGCGAGGGGATATACCTGTTCATGTTCAATCCCCACGACTGCCGCTCGCGTTCGGTGAAACGCAGCTGGGAGAAAGGGATGCGCATCTCCGCCGTCCACGCCTCTGCGCCGCGCGTGACGCGGGCTTCCCAGACAGGGTCGAATGAATTGTCGCGGCTGGACTCCTCGTCGTTCGGATGGTAGTAATCGATCCGCACGCCGTCGGCAGTGATGCCGAAGGTGTACGCGGTGCGGTTGTCATCGTAGGAATCGATGGATATGAGCAGGCGTTCGGAGTTGCCCGCGTTGTCGCGCCGGCTCAGTGTGGAAAGGATCTCCGCGGGATCGTCGACGGAAAGGACGGCACCGATGTACAGTGCATCGTCGTCGTAACAGAAACGCACCTCGGTACGCAGCGTCGCGGGTTTTCCCTCGACGGGTTCCTTCTGCAGGAAATCACCCGTGGGCTGCGCGCGCTGCCAGACGCTTTCCGTCAGTTTCCCGTCGAGCAACGGCGTGCCCTCATCGCAGCGCGCCACCTCCACCGAGCGTTTCTGGAGATGGACCACGGTGTCGCCCGACGCGGAGGCCTGTGCGCGACCGGCCGGTTCGGCCTCCCCCGCCGACAGGGGCTGCGCGGAGCTCCGTGACGGCTGCACGAAAGCAGTATTGGCGAGTATCAGGGCATACAACAATATGCCGTGACACCTGAAACTCTTCGTAACAGTCATCGGGTGCGGAATGTGGTGAATAATCCCGTTAATCGCGGAACGCGGTGCACCATTAATTATGCTCAGCCTATGAGGGCATCGAGACTCATGTAACTGGAAAATACGACTTTCAACTGGTATTTCATCCGGTTGTGGAAAAAACGTCGGATCTCCGGAACGTCTGTTGTGCGCCTCAGCGGGATTCGCTAACATTGGGCAAACGTTCCTCCACGACGCGCGCAGTGCAATGGCAGACGACCCCTCCCTCGAACGGGAGTTATCCTGTCTCATCGTTGGATCCGGTATCGCCGGACTCATGGCAGCCCGGGAGTTGAAGCGGCAGGGCGTCCGCGTCATCGTGCTGGAGAAAGCGAACGGTGTCGGCGGCCGGATGGCGACGCGCCGGATAGACGGCGCGGTGTTCGACCATGGCACGCAGTATTTCGCTCCCTCGAGTGCATGGTTTCAGACCCGTATATCCGAATGGATCGGCGAAGGGATCGCGAAGGAGTGGTTCCGCGTGCAGTCGTACGAGATGGACACGCGCTTCCTCTCCGCCGCACGCTATCGCGGACACCCCGCCATGACCAGCATCCCGAAGACCATCGCGTCAGGCATGCAGGTGCTCACGAATGAGAAAGTGCACCGCATCTACCTGGCGGAAGGGTGCTGGCACGCCGAGACCGAGGGAGACAGTCGCCATTCTGCGCGAAGCTGCATCCTGACTCCGCCGGTCCCGCAGACGCTCGAGCTTCTCACCGCCTCGGAGATCGCGATCGAGGACGCGACCCGCGACGCGCTCGCGGACCTCGTGTACGAGCCCTGCATCACCCTGATGGCGGTCTGCGACAAACCGCCCGCGTTGCCCGGCCACGGCGTGCTCGAGTTCGAGCGGGGAAATCTTCGGCGGATCGTGGACAACCAGCGCAAGGGCGTCTCCCCTGACGTGCCCGCCATCACCATTCACGCCACGGGCGCGTTCAGCGCCTCGCACTTCAGCGACAGCGACGAAATTGTGTCCCGGCTGATACTCGACGAGGCACTGCCGATGCTTCGCTGCATGGCGCGGTCCTGGCAGCTGCATCGCTGGCGATACAGTCAGATACTGACGCCGCATCCTGCTCCGTTTCTGCTGCTGCGGACGGATCCTCCACTCGCTGTCGCAGGAGATGCATTCGGCATCAATGGGGTGGAAGGCGCCGCACGCTCCGGCATGGAGGCCGCTACCATGATTCTGCGACATCTTTCCTGAGGACACCATGCAACCGGAGTCGCTGCCCAAGATCGACGACGTTTTTTTTCTGGTACAGATCTTCTGCACTTTCGCCATGACCGGCATAATCTGGTTCGTGCAGATCGTGCACTACCCGCTGATGCGCAAGGTTGGAAAGGGACGATTCGTTCGCTATGCGCAGATGCATCTCGTGCTCACCGCCTTCGTCGTGGCTCCCTTGATGCTGCTGGAAGCCGCGTCGGTGGTGTTCGGGCTGCTGCACGCAACGCCTTGGATCACCGATGGGGCTGCCCGCCTCGGCGCGATCCTCCTGCTCATCATCTGGATCTCGACCTTCGCGATCCATCTTCCGCAGCAGCGGAAACTCGAGCAGGAATTCGAGGCGGTCGCCTATCGCCGCATGCTGTTCGGCAACTGGATCCGCTGCTACGCCTGGAGCTTTCGGTCCATCGTGCTCGTGTTCAGCATGCTGCAAGCGTTCACGAGGTAATTAGGAATTACGAATTACGAATTAGGGGCGGGGCAGGGATTCTTGACATTGAGGGACGCGGGGAGTATTGTAGTGTGTTGGACATTTTTTTTAAAATCGAGTAACAAGATATGAGCACGCACCCTGTCACCGACTTCATGAAGCATCATTACCGTCATTTCAACGCAGCCGCCATGATGGACGCGGCAAACGGCTACGTCAAACTTCTCGACGAGGGCGGCGGCATGATGGTGACGCTCGCCGGGGCGATGAGCACGGCGGAACTGGGACTGTCTCTCGCGGAAATGATACGGCAGGACAAGGTGCACGCCATCACCTGTACCGGCGCCAACCTGGAGGAGGACGTGTTCAATCTCGTGGCGCACGATTATTACGAACGTGTCCCGCAGTACCGGGACCTGACGCCGGAGATGGAACAGTCGCTGCTCGAGCGGCACATGAACCGGGTGACCGACACCTGCATCCCCGAAGAGGAGGCGATGCGGCGTATCGAGCACAGCATCCTTGAACTCTGGATGCAGATGGACAGGGAAGGAGAGAGGCTTTTTCCTCACCAGTTCTTCTACCGGCTCCTGCTCGAGGGGCGTCTCGAACAGCATTACATGATCGATCCCAGGGACAGCTGGCTGCTTGCGGCGGCTCAGAAGAATCTCCCGATGTTTGTCCCCGGCTGGGAAGACAGCACACTCGGCAACATCTACGCCGCGCACTGCATCGAGGGGGATGTCCGGAACGTGCACACCGTGCGCACGGGTATCGAGTACATGATGTCGCTGGCCGAGTGGTACACGGTGTTCGCGGCGCAGCGTCCCCTCGGATTTTTCCAGATCGGAGGCGGAATCGCGGGCGACTTCCCGATCTGTGTCGTTCCCATGCTGCATCAGGATCTGCGCAGGACCAGCGTTCCGCTCTGGGCCTATTTCTGCCAGATCAGCGACTCCACAACGAGCTACGGTTCGTATTCGGGAGCGGTGCCAAATGAAAAAATCACCTGGGGAAAGCTTGGCATCGACACGCCGAAATACATCATCGAGTCTGACGCGTCCATCGTCGCGCCGCTGATGTTCGCGTTCATCCTCGGCTGGTAGTCCGCCCTTCAGCGCCTCCACGGCGCTTGGAAGTGACAAAGATTTCGAGTAATTTTGTCTTAAATACCTCGCGCTCCGCGCGCAGTGAACGCACTTTCTAGAAGATGAATAAACCAGCACCTCCAACCGTTCGCCTGACCGGTCTCCCTTCCTCGCTCTCACACGCACGCGCTCCGATCCGGACAGCGCCGTCCCGAATAGAATTGATGAAATCCAGAAATAACCAGGAGTACTCGTATGGCCAAAATCCGCGGTGATATCAGTATTGACATAGAGAAATGCAAGGGTTGCGAACTCTGTGTCGTCGCTTGCCCGCAGAATGCCATGGCGCTTGCCAAGGACATCAACAAGCAAGGATATCACTATGCCATGCTGATCGAGGACGTCTGCACCGGCTGCACGAACTGCGCGCTGGTCTGTCCCGATGCCATCATAACCGTGTACCGCGAGGACAAGAAGACGGGTGCGAAGATACCTGTCGCCGAAGTCCGCAATGTCACCGGGGACATCAAGATCACCGTCGGCGCCGAGTAAGGAGCCCAGGCCTGATCCCCCTTTTTGCCAACCATGTTTTGAGCATATCCGACTAAAGGAGCTATTCAGTATGGGTGAATTACGACTCATGAAGGGAAACGAAGCGCTTGCGGAAGCCGCGATTCGTGCCGGGATGGACGCCTATTTCGGCTATCCCATCACCCCGCAGTCCGAAGTACTCGAGTATCTGACCCGTGAAGCATACAATCGTACGCAGTGCACCATTCTGCAGGCGGAAAGCGAAATCGCCTCGATCAACATGGTATACGGCGCCGCGGGTGCCGGTGCACGCGTGATGACTTCATCTTCCAGCCCCGGCATCAGCCTGATGCAGGAAGGCATCTCCTATATCGCCGGCGCACAGCTGTCCTGCCTGGTCGTGAACGTCAACCGCGGCGGTCCCGGTCTCGGAACGATCCAGCCATCGCAGGGCGATTACTTCCAGTCCGTCAAGGGCGGCGGGCACGGCGACTATCGGCTCATCGTGCTCGCTCCGGCAACCGTCCAGGAGATGGCCGACTTCGTGCAGGACGGATGGGATCTCGCGGACAAATACCGCAATCCGGTAATGATCCTCTCCGACGGCGCCCTCGGCCAGATGATGGAAAAAGTGGAACTGCGCGACCAGCTCGATCGCAGCAAGCGCGAGATTCCCTCCTGGGCGACGGTCGGGAAATCGAATGACCGCGAGCGCAGGTTCATCACCTCGCTGTTCATCAAGCCCGAAGAGATGGAGCAGGTGAACCTGCAGCTGCAGGAGAAGTACAGACTCATCGAGAAAAACGAGATCCGTGTACAGGAGATCGATACGAAAGACGCCGATTTCATCATCGTCGCCTACGGGCTCTCCGCCCGCATCGCGCGCAAGGTGATGGAAATCCTCCGCGCCGAGGGTATCAAGGTGGGAGTCATCCGACCCATCACCTTGTGGCCGTATCCCTATGAAACCATTGCAAAAGCGGCCGAACACGTCAAGGGATTTCTCGCCCTCGAACTCAACGCCGGTCAGATGGTGGAGGACGTTCGGCTCGGTGTGAACGGGCGCTGCCCCGTCGGTCATTACGGCCGCTGGTGGACGCTCATTTCGGCCTCCTTCCTGCA
>CAZWNO010000187.1:0-5354 GCA_964635845.1 uncultured Chromatiales bacterium | reverse complement strand
CAGGTCCAGCCGGCGCTGATAGACGTTCTCGACCTGGCTCCACTTCGCATTGACGGTTTCCTCGAGCGTGACGAGGTTGTTCTGCGCGCTGATATACCACAGCACCAGGACCACCACGACGCCGAGAGCGATCCATAAAGGCAGATTCTTTTTCATTTCTGCTCCGTTCTCCTCTGAATGACTCTGTTCCGCGCCTGCGGACAGGATTGGATGTATCGCAAAAAGCTACGAAAACAGTGCGTCAGATGAAAGGTCAGAAAATGGCAGAACCGCCCGCAGGCGGTTCTGTCATACCCTCGATACCCTGGATGGAAGACGGCGGGATCAGTCGAGCGTGAAGTTCACCGAGAACATCATGCCGGTAGTGGCCTGATTGTCGAAATAATCCTCGTCGTGAACGGCGAAATATTCGAGCGTGCCGTCGATGCTGATCTTCGGAGTGACGAAATAGCGGAAACCGCCCATGAGGCTCATGGTGATGCCGCTCTCCGCGCGCTCGTCCGGAGGATTGTCATACACGTTGCCCGCGGTTTCCCAACTCTCATCGTAAATTGAGTAACCGACACGAATGCCACCGTAGGGATCGAACTGCGCCTTGGGCAGAAAATGGAATGCCGCCTGCACTGTCGGCATGATTATCGAGCGCTTCAGTGTGCCGGTGCCGGTGGAAATGTAGAGTTTTCCTTCTCGAAGCGACCAGTAGCGGACAACCAATCCAAGTCCGATGTTTTCATCGAAACCGAATTCGTAGTTGATGCCCCAACCGACAGGCTCGGTGACGACCGTGGCGTTCACGCCGATGTAGTGGGCGCCCATTTTGTACTGCGCATTGCTCGTCGAGCCTGCGAGTATGAATGCAAACAGCGTGAGCAGCGAAAGGGTAAACCAACGTTTCATCCCACCGTCCTTGATAAGTGAATGATGATGGTGACTCGGCCCAGGGTGACCGGGTATGTTGAATATCGTCAATGGCATTGTGAAAGTGAAACGGCAGAGGAAGAGCGGCATTTCGGTTCCGCTACTCCTGTAAATCGGAATCTACCGAAAAGATGGACAAAAAAAAACGTCCCCGCGATGACGGGGACGCCCGGTCGAAAAGCCTTGATTCGATCAGATCGTAAAATCCACTCCGACCGACAGCTGGATCGAGCTGTCGAAATAATCCTTGCCAGCAACCCTGAATTCCAACTGGACATTTCCTGCGACACTCGGATTGAAGAAATATCGCAGACCGCCGTACGCGGTCAGGAACAGACCGCTGGCATCTGAGTCGGATTCGCTGTAGCTGGTGTACGGCGGATTGTAGTCCACTGACACACTCCGGATCGCCCATCCCAGACGTCCGCCGGCGTACGGGTCAAGCTGGTCGCCAGGCATGAAATGGTATGCCGCCTGGAACTGGGGGACTACGGTTGAGGCTGTCAATGTCCCATAGACGAAATCTTCAGAATGTCCCCAGTAGCGGATGATACCGCCGATGCCGACATTCGCACTGATACCGTGCTCGTACTGGACACCGAAACCGATCGGGTCGGTGGCCAGGGTGAGTACCGGACCGAGCCAGTTGCCGCCGTGACGGAACTGCGCCTGGCTCGCGTTCGTGTTGAGCACGAAAACCAGGGCCGCGATCATTGTGACACCAAAAACAGATTTCATATCAAATACTCCTCTGTGAGTGTGGTTGATGACGTTTTCCGCAGATTCGTCACATGCCGCCGGTCGTGCTTACGCTTTCAGCAGCTCGCGTGCGATGACGATGTTCTGCACTTCCGACGTGCCTTCGTAGATCTCGGTGATCTTGGCATCGCGCAGGAAACGCTCCACGAGGTACTCTCGCACATAGCCGTATCCGCCATGTATCTGGATTGCTTCAAGGGCGTTTTCAACGGCAACTCGTGACGCATACAATTTAGCCATTGCTGATTCTTTTACAAACTTCTGATGCGTGTCTTTGAGCCACGCGGCGCGGTACACGAGCAGACGGGCGGCGTCGAGTTCCATCGCCATTTTCGACAGCTTGAACTGGATCGCCTGGAATTCGGAGATGACCTGCCCGAATGCCTTGCGCTCCTTGCTGTACTTGAGCGCGGCTTCGTACGCGGCGGCGGCGATGCCCAGCGCCTGCGCGGCAATGCCGATGCGCCCGCCGTTGAGCGTGTCCATCGCGAAGTTGAAGCCCTTGCCGACCTCCCAGACAATATTTTCATCCGGCACGAAACACTTGTTGAACAGCAACGAGCATGTGTCGGAGCTGCGGATGCCGAGCTTGTCCTCCTTGACGCCATGGTCGAAGCCCGGCGTTCCTTTCTCGACGAGGAAGCAGGTAATGCCGCGGTAGCCCTTCTCGCGGTCGGTCTGCGCCATGACGAGGAAGCAGTCGGCGGATGTGCCGTTCGTGATCCAGTTCTTGATGCCGGTCAGCTCCCAGCCGCCCTCCACCTTGTGACCCTCGGTTTTCTGCGACGTGGCGTCGCTGCCGGCTTCCGGCTCGCTCAGCGCGAAGGCGCCGAGCTTGTCGCCGCGTGCGAGCGGCTTGAGGTATTTTTCCTTGATGTGATCGGAACCGTATTTCTGCAGTCCGTAGGTCACCAGGGAATTATTGACGGAGAGGATGACCCCGACGGAGGCGTCGACCTTGGAGATTTCCTCCATCGCGAGCACATAGCTCATCGTGTCCATCCCCGCGCCGTCGTAGGCGGGATCCACCATCATGCCCATGAAGCCGAGTTCGCCCAGTTTCCTGATGATGTCATGCGGGAATTCCGCGCTCTTGTCGCGCTCGACCGCGCTCGGTGCGATTTCCAGTTCCGCGAACTCGCGCGCGGTCTGCTGTATCATTTTCTGATCTTCTGTCAGCTCGAAATGCATGGTATACCTTCCTTGTTCTGAAATGTGCGGAATCGTCAGGATGCCGAATAATCGTAGAAGCCTTTCCCGGACTTGCGCCCGAGATGTCCTGCCGCGACCATTTTCCTGAGCAGCGGACAGGGACGGTATTTCGGATCGCCGATTCCGTCGTGCAGAACATTCATGATGTCGAGGCATACATCGAGCCCGATGAAATCGGCCAGCGTGAGCGGTCCCATCGGATGCGCCATGCCGAGTCTCATCACCGTGTCTATTGATTCGACGGTGGCGACCCCTTCCATCAGCGCATAGACGGCTTCGTTGATCATGGGCATGAGCACGCGGTTGGACACGAAGCCGGGATAGTCCTGCACTTCGACGGGCACCTTGCCGAGCTTCTCGCTCAGTTCATGTATCATCCGGTACACCGCGTCCGATGTTTCATGGCCGCGGATGATCTCCACGAGCTTCATCACCGGCACGGGATTGAAAAAGTGCATGCCGATCACCTGGGCTGGACGTCTGGTGACGGCCGCGATCTTCGTGATGGAGATCGAGGAGGTATTGCTGGCGAGGATGCACTCCGGCTTCGTCATCTCGTCGAATCCGCGGAAGAGGGTTTTCTTCACCTCCTCGTTCTCCGATGCCGCTTCGATGACGAGATCGGCCGCGGTGAGCGCCGCATCAAGGTCGGTGTGCGCGGCTATGCGCGCGAGCGTCTCCTGCTTCTGTTCTTCGGTGAGCGTTTCCTTCTTGACCTGGCGGTCGAGGTTCTTGGTGATCGTGGCGAGAGCGCGATCGAGGTATTCCTGCTTGATGTCGACGAGCTGCACCTGGTAGCCGGTCATCGCAAAGACATGCGCGATGCCGTTCCCCATCGTGCCCGCCCCGACAACAGTGATGTGTTGCATGGCTGCTTCCTTGACATATGGTAAAACTGGATGGTGGACGCTGAAGTGAAATCAACGCTCGACGATGAGCGCGCTGGCTTCCCCGCCTCCGATGCAGAGGGACGCGAGGCCGCGCTTCTTCCCGGAACGCCGCAGGGCATAAAGCAGCGTCACGAGAACGCGCGTACCCGAGGCGCCGATCGGGTGGCCCATGGCCACGGCGCCGCCGTATACGTTGACCTTCGCCGGATCGAGCTTCAGCAGATCGTTGTTGACCAGGGAGACGACGGAGAAGGCTTCGTTGATTTCGTAGAGGTCGATGTCATCGACAGTGAGAGCGGCCTTGGCGAGGGCCTTGTTGATTGCGTCCGCGGGCGCGGTCGTGAACCACTCGGGAGCCTTGGCGGCGGAGGCCTGAGCCACGATGCGCGCCATGGGTTCGAGTCCGAGTTCCTTCGCGCGCGCTTCGGACATCATCACGACGGCAGCTGCGCCGTCGTTGAGCGACGAAGCGTTGGCGGCGGTTACGGTGCCGTCTTTCTTGAATGCGGGCTTGAGCTCGGGCACTTTCTCGAATTTTACTTTACGGACATCTTCATCCTCTGTAACGATGATCGGATCGCCCTTGCGCTGGGGAATCTCGACGGACACGATTTCGTCATTGAAGATACCTTTGTCCTGTGCGGCGATCGCACGCGTGTAGCTTTCGATCGCGTACGCGTCCTGGCGTTCGCGGTCGATGCCGCATTCGGTCGCGCAGAGTTCGGCCGCCATGCCCATGTGATAATCGTTGTAGACGTCCCACAGTCCGTCCTTGATCATGCCGTCAATGAGCTGTGCGTGGCCGAAGCCATATCCCGTGCGGGCGCGATCGAGATAGTACGGAGAGTTCGACATGCTCTCCTGTCCTCCCGCCACGACAATGTCGGCGTCGCCGGTCATGATGGCCTGCGCGCCGAGCATGACGGCCTTGAGTCCCGAACCGCAGACCTTGTTGATGGTCATGCAGGGCACCGATTGCGGGATTCCTGCGAAGAGGGCCGCCTGGCGCGCCGGGGCCTGGCCGACACCGGCGGTGAGCACGTTGCCCATGATCACTTCGGAGACGTCCTCCGGTTTCACGTTGGCGCGCGTGAGCGCTTCCCTGATCGCGATGGCGCCGAGCTGGGGCGCGGTGAAGGATTTCAGCGAGCCGTTGAAAGCACCGATCGGCGTACGGGCTCCGCTGACAATGACGACAGCATTCATAGTATTTCCGTCTGTTGGTGGATGGTCAGCTGTTCATGTATTTGAGAAACTCCTTGTTGCTCTTCGTTCCACGCATCTTCTCGATGAGGAATTCCATGGCCTCGACGTTGCTGTAGTCGCTGAGCACCTTGCGCAGCACCCAGACGCGGCTGAGTTCCTCGGGCGTGAGCAGCAGGTCTTCCTTGCGCGTGCCCGAGCGGTTGACGTCCATGGCCGGGAAAATTCGGCGGTCGGACAGCTTGCGATCGAGCACGATTTCCATGTTGCCCGTGCCCTTGAATTCCTCGAAGATCACTTCGTCCATGCGGCTGCCGGTCTCGACCAGTGCCGTGGCGATGATGGTGAGACTGCCGCCCTCCTCCACATTGC
>CAZWNO010000186.1:0-5592 GCA_964635845.1 uncultured Chromatiales bacterium | reverse complement strand
CCCTACGTGCTCGTGCTCGCCCTACGTGCTCGTCCACGGGGATTTATCTTGTTTTTTCGCCCCGGGAAGGATAAGTTTTTAGGAAGTGATTGTGGAATTTCAGTGTCCGAATACGGATTTCGATGAGCTATTTCGATTTTGATGATTATGACGAGAACTGGGAAGAATCCGGCAAGGGCCGCGATCGCAGTTATTCCGACAAGGAATTGTCGGATCTGCTGCAGGCGGCGCGCCAGGGTTCGCTCAGCACCGATACGATAGAGGAAATCGCCGGCTACCACCTCGAGAAGAACAATTTCGAGGAGGCGCTCACGTTTCTCGACATCCTCGTCGAGCGGGCGCCGTACAGCGCGGACGCCTGGGAGCGCAAGGGACTGGTGCTTAACAACCTCGGACGCTACGAACAGGCGCTCAGCGCCTTCGAACAGGCCGAGGCGCTCAATCCGGCCGATCTCGACCTGCTGGTCAACAAGGGCATTACGCTCGACAATCTCGGCGACAGCGAAGGCGCGCTCGCCTGCCTGGACACCGCGCTCGCGATGGATCCCGAGAACGAGGACGCCCTCTTCAACAAGGGTATCGCGCTCGAACACACCGGCAAGTACCACGAGGCCGTGTACATCTTTGACGAGCTTCTGTCGTACGACCAGGAAAACGAGGCCGCCTGGTACGAGCTGGGCTACTGCCACGACTTTCTCGAAAACCTCGAGGAGTCGCTGCGCTGCTACGACCGGGCGATCGACCTCGCGCCGTTCAATCACAACGCCTGGTACAACCGCGGCATCATCCTGAACCGTCTCGGCGCCTATCGCAAGGCGATCGACAGCTATGATTTCGCCCTCGCCATCGACGAACACTTCGCGTCCGCCTGGTACAACCGCGGCAACAGCTGCGCGAACCTGAAATGGTTCGAAGAGGCGATCGCCTGCTTCCGCAGGACCATCGCGCTCGAGCCCGACGACGCGCATACCTGGCATAACCTCGGCAACGCCTACGAGGAGAACGACCAGTACATCGACGCGATCGACGCCTACACGAAAGCCATCAGCATCTCCCCGCGGAATTATGAATCGCTGTTCGGCCGCGGCAGCGCCCATGAGGCGATGAAGAATTACCAGGCCGCGCTGGAGGATTACAGTGCCGCCGTGCTCCACGCGCCTGAGTCGACGGAAATCTGGTACGCGAAGGCCGACGTGGAATTCGAACTCGGTCAGGTTGAATCCGCCCTGATAAGCATCGGCAACGTGCTGCGGCTCGAACCGGAGAACGCCACCGCGTGGGTGGATTTCGCGGAGATCAATCTCGAGGCCGGTCTCTATGACGAGGGACTGAAGGCCGCCGAACGCGCGATCGCCATCGGCGACCGGCTTCCGGAAGCGTACTTCTTCATCGCGGAAGCGCATCTCCTGCGGCACGACCGCGAGAGCGCGCTCGAAGCCCTGCACAAGCTCGCGGTGATCGCTCCCGACGGACGCGATTCCGACGGCAATCCGCTGCCCGACCTCACCGCTTACCGCGAGTACCGCTGGGTGCTGAAGAAAGGCCGCCGGGAATGAGCATGACTGTGAAAATGATCGCCGCCATCGGAACGCTCGCCGCCGTCACGGCCCTGCTGGTATGGACGAACAGCGGCAGCGCGAACGGGGACAACTGGCTGGGGTATTCGGAGGCCGTCAGGAAAGCCGGCGAAACGCGGCGCATCGTGCTGGTCGACGTGTACACGGACTGGTGCGGCTGGTGCAAGAGGATGGATCGCGACGTGTACGGCGATCCCGCCGTGCAGGCCGTGCTCGAGAAGAACTTCGTCACAGCGAAGCTGGACGCGGAATCCGCGAAAACCCACAGCTTCCAGGGACAGACGGCCAGCGAGCGGGAGATCGCAAGAGCCTACGGCATCACCGGGTATCCGACGACGGTATTCCTGTCCGAAGATGGAGAACCCATCACCATCCTTCCGGGGTACATCCCGAAGGAGACGTTCCTGCAGGTGCTTGAATATATTCACACCCGCCGGTACGAAACACAAAGCTGGGAAGAGTTCGTCAAGTCCGGGAAATCCTGATCGCATGCGCTGGTCCTGGTCAGGGTACGCCGTGCTGACCGCGCTCGCGGCGATGTGGACCGCGGGAACGTTCGCTCCGCCGCTCGCACACTGGCTGGGCGGCGACGAGACGGCCATTCTCGCACGATTGTTCTTTTCCCCGGTGTGTCACCAGGATACCGCGCGCAGTTTCATGCTCGGCGAGTGGCCGATGGGCGTCTGCCACCGCTGCACAGGCATCTATCTCTCCTTCACGCTCATGCTGTTCGTTTTTCCCCTGCTGCGCCGGTGGAGGCTGTTCGATTCCCTTTCCGTTCCGCGGCTTGCTATATTTACGCTTCCGCTGCTTTTGGACTACGTGCTCGACGTCCTCGGATTCTGGCGCAATTCGCCGGCATCGCGGTCCGTCTCCGGCATTGTCGCGGGAGCGGGACTGGCGCTGTTCACCCTGCCGGCATGGTTGGAGTTCTGGACAGCATGGCGCGGAAGGAATCACCCAATAACTCATCAGGTGCGCGAATGAATGATTTCTCGACGACGGCGAAACCGGGCAAACTCGTTCCCGTGCTCATCGGCGGCGGTGCGATGGCGGCGATCAGCACCATCCCGGGGCTGAACCTCATCAACTGCGCCTGCTGCGCCGGCATCATGGGTGCCGCGGTGCTGGGCGTCTGGTTCTACAGGAAGAGTTTTCCCGCGGACATGCCCTTCACCGTCGGCGACGGCGCGGCGATCGGCGCGCTGTCGGGCATCGTCGGCGGCGTGCTGTCGGTGCTGCTGCAGATGGTAACCCTGGGGCTGTTTTCTCCGGAGTTCTCGGTCCAGATGCAGGACACCTTCGACAAGGCCTTCTCCGATGCAGAGGTCCAGGCGGCCGATCCCGCCGCGGTCGAATCGGTGCGGGAGCTGTTCATGTCCCTCGCCGCGAATCCCCTGCTTCTCATTCTCGTCGTTCTCGCATTCGCGGTCATCCTCTACGTCGGCTTCGGCGCCCTGGGCGGTGTGATCGGCGGCAATATTTTCAAGACGAAAATCATCCCGCCCCAGCAGATGCCGCCCATGCAGAGCACCGGCGACCTTTGAGAAATCCGGCTTTTTCCAGATTCCATCCACGTTCACGGTTCCACATGCACCGCATCATTTTTCCGATCCTCTGCCTCTCGCTGTTTCTCCTTCCATCGTCTCCCGCGCTGCAGGCCCAGAAGGGACCCGTCGCGGGTACGAAACACACCGTGACCTACATCGCACCGCCCGCGTCACCCCTGGCGTCGGCGGAACGGCTGACGCTGCTCTATGTCTTCGATTACTGGAATACGCGCTACGGCACGCGTCTGGCGCTGTGGCAGAACGTGCTGCTTCCCGACACCACGCGCGTGCGCAGCGCGACGCTCGTGAAGGGACCGGGCGGATGGTCGGCCGAGATCGAGATTCCCGCCGACGCCGCGCTGCTTTCGTACATCGTCGGAGACGGAACGCATATCGACGGCAACAATGAACGGACCTACACCTCCTATATCTACGACGCCAGCGGTAAGCCGGTGCGCAACGCGCGATTCTTCAACATCCCGTTCCTCCGGCTCGCGAGGGCGGAGTTGGGCAGCATCGTGCAGGAGGCCGAGCGCGAGATCGCCGATTTCCCCGAAAACTTTCCCGCCTACAACCAGTTCTTTCAGCTGCTGCTCGAGCAGGCGAAAGGAAGCACGCGCGTGCAGGAGCGAATCGCGACACGGCTCGAGCAGCTCGAGCAGCGCTACGGCGAAGACACCGAGTTCCTGAATATGGCGGCGGAGACCTGGTACTATGTGATGCAGGATCAGGAGAAAGCGCTGGAGTACCGGGGGAGGATCGCGCCCACGCAGCAGTGGCCGCAGGTGTTCCGCATGTTCGATCACAGTTCCAGGCAGGAGGATGAACGGCAGGACCGGCTGCGGGCCGAGCAGTTCCGCGGCAAGCTCCTGAACGCCCGGCTCCCGGCGTTCAATCTTCGCGACCGCGAGAACAAGAAGATCGGCTTCCCGCAATCCGACGGGAGGGCGCGGGTGTTCGTATTCTGGGCTTCCACCTCCCAGAATTCCACGCGCATGCTTGCCGCGGTACGCGAGGCCGTGAACTCCCCGGGCGCGACGACGCCGGAGGTGCTGGCCGTGAGCGTCGACACCGACGACCAGAAAGCCGTCGAGCAATTCACGCGCGAGGGATATCCGTTCACCCTGCTGTTCAACCAGGGAGCCGCGCTGCAGCTGCTCGGTGTCGACGGCATCCCGATGACCTACGTGGTCGACGCCGGGGGCATCGTGCGCGGAATCCTCGTGGGTTTCGAGCCCGCGCACGCGGAGACCCTGCGTTCCGTGCTTGCCGCGATGCAGGACTGAAATTCCCGGTACCGATTCGCGATTCATCAGAGGTAAGGAGCGATGGCAGCGTCCCGCATCATCGACATCAGCACGCCGCTGGACGAGCTCACCCCCGCGTATCCCGGTGACGCGGTGTTCATCCGTACCGTCGTCTCGACGATCGGTGCAGAAGGGGAAGGATACAATCTCTCCACGATCGCGATGAGCGCGCATTCGGGAACGCATATCGACGCGCCCGCGCATTTTCTCGCGAAAGGCAAAACGATCGATCAGATACCACCGCGCCGCTGGCTGTCGAGCGCGCTGGTCATCGACACGGAAGGGACGCAGCCGGTCCGGGCCGAGGACCTGGAGCGGCATGGAATTCGTACCGGGGACTCCGTTATTCTCAAAGCCAACTCCCGCCGCTCCGCCGATGCGCATCCGGACGATTTCGCGTCCCTGAGCCTCGACGCCGCCTCCTTTCTCGTCTCGAAGAAAATCAATCTCGTGGGCATCGACGCGCTGTCGATCGAAGCCTACGACGATCCCGCCTGGCCTGTGCACAGGAAGCTCCTCCGCAACGGCATCCTCATCCTCGAGGGACTCCGGCTGCGGCACGTCGCGCCCGGGCGTTACACGCTCGTCGCGACGCCGCTCCACATCTCCGGCGGCGACGGGGCGCCGGCGCGGGCGCTCCTCATCACGCGCGCGTGATGAGGAATTAGGAATTATGAATTACGAATTACGAATTGGGGGGTGGGATACAGCGCACAAAGCGCTCCGATATTTCCATGGAAAGCCGTATTTTACATGCATTGATGGCCCTGAATTCCTAATTCGTAATTCGTAATTCCTAATTCCTAATTTCTTCCCCTCGAGGTTTTGATGATTGCTTTGATTACCGTACGGTTTCCGCGGTGCTTCGCGGTTGCGGCATTGATCGTGCTTTTGAATTTCGCACCTGCGGCTCCGCTGTTTTCGCAGGCGGCGCATACCCGGTGGACGCAGACCCACGAGAGCGTGCGGCTGGATGCGGACATGCTGCTGCGCCCCGTCAACAGGCTGAGCAAGACGGTCGCCGCCGCCTCGCCCGCGGTGATCGCGCGGCAGATGGCGAGGTCCGCCTTCGATGCGCTGCGCGTGGGCGGCGACGTCACTCTCGCGGGATTTCCGCTTCCCGACGGTTCGCTCGTGGACCTCGAACTGCGCTCGTTC
>CAZWNO010000185.1:0-5657 GCA_964635845.1 uncultured Chromatiales bacterium | reverse complement strand
GTAGTGATAATCATTTACGGCAGAGACGACGAATACCGGAAGAACTCGATCTCCAACGAGACTGTCACCGGTATGGTCGTCTATCGCGATACCACGATATACTATTCGGATAACCGAGGTCTTTTTGCATACAATAATGGAATCCTCCGGTACCTGACGAAGGAATATTACTGCGAACTTGCGTGCAGCGACTCGATATTGGCCACATGGAAACGGGGCACGCTCAAAGTGCATAATCTGAACGACGGACGAATGGATTCCCTGTTTCTCCAGATCTACTCGCAGGGAGAACTGAAGGCCGTCTCGGAGTCGGGCTCGCTGATCGTCCTCAGAATGGCCTTGAAGACCATCGTCTATGATTATATCCAGAGAAAGGAAGTATGGAACAACTTCGAAGGCGAGGACTACCTTGACTGCATAACCTGGAATGGTGCGCAGTATGTCGTGTACGAATCCGGGATTTTCCGATCGATCGAGGACGGGAGCGAGAAGCTGCGTGTCGATCCGAATCTGCGCGGCGTTACTGTCTTCCGGGATACCTGCTATCTCTTCTACGACCACGGCCGCGTGTTGAGAAGCGCCACGGGCGGCATCTCCGAAGTCGTGAGGAATGTCCCGGAGCGACCGATATTGCGGATGTACCCGAATCCAGCCCGGGACATGCTCTACATCGAGCTTCATCCGGGAAATCCGGCTCCGCTCCACATCGCCGTGTTCGACTGTCTCGGCCGCTGCCGGATCGCGCGAAATTGGGAGAGCGTTATCCAGGGCAGCTCCGAACTCGCCATCCCGCTCGACGGACTTCCCGCCGGAACGTATTTCCTCTTCGCGGGCGACGCACCGCCACGTCCTTTCGTCGTGCTCCGCTGATCATGTCCGACGCCGGTGAGGGGTGAAGGCTTCGATCTTGCACCGGCATCATGCAGAGCGTATTTTGCCTTAATACTCGCGGACTGTGAATCTGTCTCGCCGCGAGTGTTACGACGTGCGTAGCAATTGCCACCTAAGCGCACCCGAGTCATGCGTGAGACGCACGGCGATAACAGACAGAATCAGGAACATTCCACCCTGCCGGGGTGGCGGAATTGGTAGACGCGAAGGACTTAAAATCCTTTGGATCCGAAAGGTCCGTGCGGGTTCGAGTCCCGCCCTCGGTACCATGCTTCCCATACACAGAGCCAAACGAATGCCCACAACGCACGCACGTGTTCTCGCGCTGATCCTGGGTCTGGCGGCTGCGCTCGCGGTTCTCCCGTCGGCGCGGGCGCAGGATCCCGGTGTGATTCCCGAACGTGACCGGGCGAGGACGGAGGATATCCGCGTACCGGAGAGTACCGCGCTGCCGGTGGTCGAGATTCCCGTCAATGACACGAATTACGTGGTGGGTCCCGGCGACAAGCTCACAGTCAGCATTTTCGGCACGCAGTTCTATTCCTTTGTCGTCCCCGTCGCCAGCGACGGGAGCGTGGTCATTCCCGGACTCGGTACGGCCTACGTCCGCCATGCCACGCTCGCCGACGTGCGCGAGAAAATCCGCGGCCTGCTCGCCGGCGAGGTGCGCAATGCGGAAATCATCGTCAGCCTCGCGCAGGCGCGGCAGGTGAAAGTCACCGTGGCCGGGGCGGTGCTCAAGCCCGGCATCGTCACGCTGCCCGCCACCGCGCGGGTCTCCGAGGCGCTCGCGGTTTCGGGCGGCGCGGTGAAGGACACAACGGCGCTGCGCAATATCCGCGTGCTCCGAAGCGACGGGAAGGAGATCACCGCTGACCTGCTGCGCTACTACCGCATCGGCGACCTCGAGGCGAATCCTTTCGTCAGTGGCGGCGACAGGATTTATTTTCCGCCGAAGGACCGCATCGTCGGGGTGTTCGGCGCGGTCGGCATCGAAGGACACATCGACTTCGTCGAGGGCGAGAAGCTCTTCGACCTGATTGAAGTCAGCCAGGGACTCAAGGCGGGCGCCTTCCTCGACAGCGTGGTGATCGTGCGCTTTCTCGCGGACAACGTGAGCACGGAACGGTTCTTCCTCGACCTGCGCGGATATCCGGCCGACGCCGGTACGAACATCGATATCCATGCGGGAGACCTGGTGCTCATCCGTACCATTCCACAGTTCCATCAGCACCGCCTCGTGCTCGTGACCGGAGAAGTGCGCTACGAGGGGAGCTACGCGATCGAGGAAGGCCAGACGCGATTGCGCGATCTCATAGAGCGTGCCGGAGGATTCACCGAGTACGCCTCGCTCGAGGAAGCCGTGGTGATCCGGAAACCGCCGAGCACGGAGAAGGACATCGAGTTCGAGCGCCTGCAGAAGATTCCCGCGGCGGACATGCGGGAAGACGAGTACGAGTATTTCAAGGCGCGCGGCCGCGAGAAAATCGGCATGATGGTCGTCGACTTCAAGCGGCTGTTCCTGCAGGGCGACACCAGGCACGACATCCTCATGCGCGCGGGCGACGTGGTCGAAATCCCGAAACGGAAAAACTACATCCGCATCATCGGGCGCGTGAACAATCCGGGCAACGTCATCTTCAATCCTGATTGGAGCTTCCTCGAGTATATCCAGGCCGTCGGCGGCTTCGGCTGGCGCGCCGACGACGGCGACGTGCGCGTGGTCAAGGCCCGCACCGGCGAACTCGTCGACGCCGAGGATAGTGGCGATTATGAGCTCGAACCAGGGGACACGATCTGGGTGCCCGAGGTACCCGAGACTAAATTCTGGGAGGCCGCCCTCACCGCGCTCGGCGTCATTTCGCAGCTCGCGGGCATCGTCGGCATCATCATCGCCATCACCAGGATGAACTGACCAATGGCAGCACCCGATACTCCCTTCGACGAGAGCGATCTCGAGACCTACCGTTTCCTGCTGCGCAGCGTCTGGCAGCGCCGCAGGACGGTCGCCGCCTTCATCGGCGCGGTGACGCTGGTCATGCTCGTGTACGTGCTCGTCATGCCGCAGACCTTTACCTCCACGGTGACGCTGCTGCCGCCGCAGCAGGAAAAGAACAGCATGGGGCTCGGCTCGCTGCTGCAGGGCGCATCGGCGCTGCCGATGTTCGACATCGGTTCTTCACTCGGATTCGGCGGAAGGCAGTCCGACATCTTCGCCGAGATCCTGAAAAGCCAATCCGTCGCCGAAAGTCTGATCGTGCAGCACGACCTCGCGCGCTTCTTCGGCATCGCCGAGGATCTCTCGCACCGGCACGCCATCAAGCCGCTGCAGGAAAGCACGGAGATCGAGGTCAACAAGAACGGCGTCATCCGCGTGTCCGTCACGCTCGGCACGGGCTTCTTTCCCTCGGCCGCGGACGTCGATTCCATCAAGAACTTCACCGCCGCGGTCACCAACGATTACGTGCGCTGGCTCGACCGCATCAACCGGGAAAAGCTCATCTCCAGCGCGCGCAATTCGCGCATCTTCGTCGAGGAGGAAATCAAACGCACGGAAGCGGAACTCGATTCGGCGTACCAGCGGCTGGTGGCATTCCAACGGACGAACAAGTCCGTTTATCTCGAGAAGCAGATGGAGGCCGCTCTCACCGGCGCGGCGGCGCTGAAGGAAAAGCTGATGGAAGCGCGCGCGGAGCTGGGGCTCAAACGGCAGGATTTCACCGAGCGCAGCCGCGTGATCGAGCAGCTGCAGGCGGAGATCGACGCGCTCTCGCGGCAATATTCGTCACTGAGCACAGGGAAGGGCGCCGGGGAGGATTTCGAAGTGCCCTTCCAGCGCGTGCCCGAGGTCGCCCGCGCGATGGCGGGACACCTGCGCGACGTCAAGACGCTCGAGCAGGTCATCATGTACCTGAGCCAGCAGTACTACCAGGACCGCGTGCAGGAAGCGCGCGACACGCCCACGGTACAGGTGCTCGACGCGGCCGTGCCCGCCATTCAGCGCACCTCGCCGCGCCGCGCCGCGTGGATGCTGATGACCGTGCTCTTCAGCGCGCTGGCCGCGGTGCTTTACGTCATGCTCGTCACGTATGTGCGCACGCGCGGCCGCCGTCCCGCTGCGAATACATCATCCTGATCCGCCGGCAGGCCATGCATGACCGCACCTGCACTGCAGCGCTTTGCCCTGAATTTCTGGACGCTCACAACGTCCAAGGTGCTCTACCGCCTGGTGAGCATCGGGGTCGTCATGTACCTCGCGCGCGCGCTCGGCGCGGGCGTGCTCGGCGCCTACGCAACGGTCATGAACGTGCTCACGCTCTATCTCGCCTTCGCGGACCTCGGCGTGACGAACCTTGTCATCCGGGACGTCAGCCGCGACCGCTCCCTTTCCGCGCGATACCTCGATAACTTCTTCGTCCTGCAGCTCGTCGTCGGCGTGCTGCTTATCGCGCTGATCATGGCCACGGGCGTGCTCTCGGGATACGAACGGCTCTGGCTGATCGCCCTGGCGGTGGGCAGCGCGGGACCGTTTTTCAGCGGACTCTCCAACGCCTACGAAGCGCTGATGAACGCGCAGGAGCTGTTTTATCCCTTCGCCGTGATCGAGTTCATCTGCATGCTCGGCTTCTTCGGAGGAAATCTCGCCGTCGTGCTCACGGGCGGGGGACTGGTCGCTCTCGTCACGGTCACCTCGGCCGTGTCGCTTCTGCGATTCCTGCTCGGCGCGATCTGGGCCCGCCGCTTCTCCCTCCGCGTGCGCCGGAGCTTCAGCGCGTCCGCCGTCCGCGGATTGCTGGTCGCGGGACTCCCCTTCCTGCTCATCAACGGCACGCATTTCGCGATACAGCGCATGGATGTCCTTTTCCTTTCCTTGACCGTCGCGGACGAGCGTGTCGGCATGTACGCAGCTGCGTCGCGGTTGATTTTCGCATCGCTCTTCCTGCTCTCCGCGGTGGGAGCGCTGCTCTATCCGGTGTTCAGCCGCCTGCTGCACGAGCAGTCCGATCGCGCGCAGGAACTGTATTCGCGGGGCACGCTGTACCTGGCTGTCGTGTCCGGCATCATCGCGCAGCTGTTCATCACACTCGCTCCCGTGATCATCGAACTGCTGTGCGGCCCCGGATTCGAGGAATCCATCCCCGTGCTGCAGCTCCTCGCACTTTTCATCCCGCTGTTCGGCCTGGGACTCCTGGCGAGCAATGTACTCATGGTCAGCGGAGGTGTATGGAAGGCGGTCCTGGCCAGCGCTGCCGGACTCGCCACGGGTGCGGCGCTCTCGTATCCCTTCATCTCGGCCTGGGAAATCCGCGGCGCAGCGCTCGCGGTGCTCGCAGCCGAGGCGGTCGCGGCCGTGCTCTATCTCCTATGGACGCGCAGCGTCCTGCGGATGTCGCCGTCCTGGACGCGCCTCGCGCTCACCGCCGTCTCCCTCGCCGCGCCACCCGCACTTCTGTACGCGGCGGGATTTGATCCCGGCGTGCGGCTCGGCGCATTGTCCCTGCCATGCTCGGCGCTGCTTCTGTTCCTCTCGCGCGCGATCACCGTCGACGATGTGCGAGAACTCTATGCACTCGTGCGGGGGAGGAAGGCGTGAACGAGCACGAGTACGAGCACGAGCACGAGTACGAGCACGAGGACGCTTGCCCGCCGAAGTGCGGCGAAGCCGGACGAAGGCGGGAGCACGAGCACGAGTACGAGTACGAGCACGTGCACGAGCACGAGCACGCTTGCCCGCCGTAGTGCGGCGAAGCCGGACGAAGGCGGGA
>CAZWNO010000184.1:0-5719 GCA_964635845.1 uncultured Chromatiales bacterium | reverse complement strand
CAGAAATGACCCCCAAATCAGCCAAAACTATCCCACACGAATGTTGGAAGAGCCTCCTTTTTTTTGGCTACGTGGAATTCTACGCGCCCCTTTTCGTTGCGACGCTGGCGTATGCGGTGACCCTTTACCGTGCAGTCGTGCGGAATGAAAGCCTTTCGCGACCCGCTCTTCTCCTCGCGCTATGCGTCGCACTCCATTTTCTCGCACTGTTTTACCTGCCGGCTTTCCTCCTGGCATTGTATCAACGCCGGAAGGCGGGGAAGGACGGGGGAGTCACGACTGCAGCATTCGGACGTCTGGTGCTTGCGGGGCTGCTCCTGTTTATGGGAGTCGTCACCACAGTCATCCTCCTTCGTATTCAACCGCTGAGCAATTCTCTTATTCCGTTCTCCAGGCAGTCATGGACGGGGACGTACACAATGCTGTCCCCGTATCATCTTCTGGACCTGCTGAATGAAGTATTTCTCGTAGCGGCCGTACCGGCTGCGCTCGCGGTCGGACTGTATCTCTCGAAGCGCATGCGGTTCCGGATGGACAATGCAGTTACTCGCGTATTTTTCGTGTTCATGCTTTCGCTGACAATGCTTGCGTTCGTGCATTTCCCCTTTTATGGAATGGCAAGGGACTGGGACATCTACGCACCGCTCGGTATCGCCATTGCATTTTTCGTGTTTGCCTCGCTGCAGTCGGTTCGTCCGGATAGAGCCTTCAAGAGATATCTAGCCGGTCTTATCGTCGTCTGGTCATGCGTTTTTCTGTCACTCTGGCTTTTCACAAACATCAACGAAGCGTCGGCCCTGCGTCGCTATACGGATATTCTTCAGCTCGACGAAGATCACGTGCATGAAGATTTCGCCCAGTACGGGTATTTGAATCTCAAGAAGTATTATCACCACAAGGGGGACGATGCGAAGAGCGCAAAAGCATTCCGGCGGATGATTGAACTGCGGAGTTATCCGTGGGACATCAACGGATTTATCAACTTTGTCAACGCAATGGAGAAACCGCTTTCCGTGCGGGAGGACATCGATGCAGTCAGCGGACTGATCATGCAGAAATCCCGGGACAGTCTGCTGATGAGCATTCATCAGGGTGCGGGCGATGTGGACTCGAGCGAATACGTCATCGATCAACTGTTCTACCTCAAGCCGGAGATCAGCGGCGTGGTTCTGACGCGCGATCGTATTCGGGCATTCATCGAAGCGCAGCCGGACTTGCCCCAATGCCGTCTGCTCGTGTACTCACTCGAACCACCCGGCGACCGAAGCGATCTGTATCGGTATCGATCGGTGTACGAGGGATCCGGATCGAGATCTTCGGGAGACAAACCGCTGCTGTCGGTACATTTCCGGTCCGGGATCACCTACGTGATCGGGCAAATGTATCAGCAGCTGAATCAGGCGGATTCCGCCATGCTCTGGTTCACGCGGTCATATTCGCTGGACAGCAAGCGTGCGAAGTTCCTCGATGACTATGGAATTCTGGTCTCCGGTGCAGGCGAATCCGGGAACGCCGCCCGACTCTTCAGGGAAGCGATCGATGTTGATCCCACGTACGCGGACGCGTATCTCCATCTCGGGATGTACAATCTGCAATTCCTCGGCGAGAATGAATCTGCCGCCCAGCTTTTCCGGCAGTATCTCGACCGTTCCACGGACGAGGCAACAAAGGCGCAGGTAGAGCGCATTCTCAATCGTCTGGCGGAATCCGGGGGTACTTCACGATAATCCCGAGGAACCTCTCCTCGATGCGATCGAGTTCCTCTGCCGGGATTAGGGAGTACATTCCCTGATTATCATTTATTTTGGGGAATTTTCTGCACGGCGCGTATTGGCGTCAATACTATAAGTTAGCCTGCCGTGGCTTCCGGATCGCGGCATCCCGGCAACAAAAAAATATTCCGTTCACAATACCCCCTGCTGGCTATTTACCGGACAGGGCAGTATCTTCCCCCATCCGCAATCTCCAGGGCTTCGTCTGTGCCCGTATTCGAGAACCAGCACCGAAAGGAACAACCGCCGCGCGGGAATCGCCCGTGGCCGGCGGAGCCGTGGGCTCTCCAGATCCAAATCTACCGAGGTCACCGCTTGGAGTGCACCCGCACAAGTGAATATTATCTCAGCACGGCCGCATATTTGACTGTTGTTTGACTCGTCACATGACCAAATCCCATCAATAGGTACGCGCATGCACGGACAACCCACCCCATACCGCTTCCCGTTTGGCGAACCGGTTCTCACGGTCGAGCAGCAGGATCGCTCCCCGAAAAAGGCATTCGTGCTTGGCGTTTACGCAAGCGCCGTGCATGCAAGATGGCTCAACCCTGATGGCACTGAACGCGTGCGCGCGCTTGCGGTGGCAAGCGAACCCCGGATCTTCTGGGATGGGAGCGGGGCAAAGGACATCGTTGCGGGGATCGAGGTGCCCGAGGCTGCGGGACGACTGGTAGCTGCGGATGATGGAATGAACGGACCTTCGGCCAAGGCCCTGGATGAGAAAATTCTCGCGCCCCTCGGATTGAACCGTGACACGACCTGGCTCTGTGACCTTGTGCCGCATGCGTGCCAGAATCCATCGCAGGCGGAGGCAGTGGAGCAGCACTATTCCACAATTGCCGCACAACACTCCCTGCCACCTGTCAACATGATCCCGTATCCGAGTCGAATCAAGGAGGACAGGATAGCGGAGATAAAATCGGAGCTGTTTATCTCTCAAGCCACCCTCCTGATCACGCTGGGTGACGATCCCATCAAGCTCTTCCTTCGGAAGGTGAGCGGCGATTGGAAATGGGACTCGTTGCGAGATGCAACCGCGGCGCACCCATATGGATCTGAGATTCCGATCAATATCGAAGGGAGGTCCTTCTCTGTCATACCCATGGTTCACCCCAGGCAGGCCGGTGCGTTGGGTGCGTTCAGCAAGGAATGGAATACCACTCATCAGAAATGGCTCGATACAGTGAAAGCAGGTGCGTAGCCATAGCGATATAACACCCACCCCGCAACCCGGCCAGCTCGTCGAAGTGCGCCACAGACACTATGTCGTGACGGACGTGCGGCCGTCGAATCTGCCGCCGGATCTGTTTGGGGATGATGATCAGCATTTGCATCACCTGGTGGGACTTTCTTCCGTGGAGGACGACGGCCTGGGCGAGGAACTCGAGGTGCTTTGGGAAGTGGAGCCGGGCGCGAAGGTGTTCGAACGCGCGGCGCTGCCGAAGCCGGATGGTTTCGACGAACCCGGACGGCTGGATGCGTTCCTGCACGCCGTGCGCTGGGGCACGGTCAGCTGGAACCGCTTGCCCGCGCACTGGAAATGCCGCGGGCGAACCTCCTGATCGCCGACGACGTCGGCCTAGGCAAAACGATCGAAGCGGGCATGGTCGCGCAGGAGCTGATCATCCGTCACCGCGTACGCACGGTGCTCGTGCTCTGTCCTGCATCCCTGCAGGTGCAGTGGAAAGAACAGATGCGCGACAAGTTCGGTCTCGAATTCCGCATCATCGACAGCGCCGCGATGAAGGATCTCCGCCGTCGTCGTGGCATCCACGTCAATCCCTGGACGCATTTCCCACGCCTCATCACCTCCATCGATTATCTCAAGCGCGACCGGCCGATGCGCCTGTTCCGCGAGACCCTGCCGCCACACGGCGAGAGCAGCTATCCGCGGCGCTTCGACCTGCTGATCCTCGACGAAGCCCACAATGCGGCGCCGTCTGGAAAAGGACAGTATGCTCTTGATTCACTCCGGACACAATGCGTGCGCGGGATCGCGCCGCATTTCGAGCATAAACTGTTCCTCACCGCCACGCCGCACAATGGCTATGCGGAGAGCTTCACCTCGCTGCTCGAACTGCTCGACAACCAGCGCTTCGCCCGCGGTGTGCAGTACGATCCGAAACAGCTGGGCCGCGTCATGGTGCGGCGCATGAAAAGCGAACTGATGCGCAATTGGGATGGCAGTCCGCGGTTTCCGGAACGCCGGCTCGAGGCGATTCAGGTCGGTTATACCGAGGAGGAACGCAGGGCCCATGAACTGCTGCGCGACTACACGCGACTCCGCTTGGGCGGCACCGTGGGTGCCGAAGAGCACTTCGCATCGGAGTTCGTGCTCAAACTCCTGAAGAAACGCCTGTTCTCCTCGCCCGCGGCCTTTGCCGGTACACTCCGAAGGCATCGCGAATCGCTGGAGCATGCGAAAAAAAGATCCCATGCTCCTGCACCATCGCCGGGACTCCTGCGACGGCTGGTCGATGGAATGGATGAAGACTACGCGGATGACGACGCGTACGAAGACAGCACCGGCGACGCCGCCGAGGGTGCGTCGCGGCTGTTTCGTCCGCTGACACCGCAGGAGGAGAAAACACTCTCGGAACTAGAGCGCTGGGCCGAGCGCGCCGCGCCGCGGGCCGACAGCAAGGCCGACAAACTCATCGCCTGGCTCAAGACGAATGTCAAGCCCGATGGTGCCTGGAGCACGCGACGCGTGCTGATTTTCACCGAGTACCGGGCGACGCAGAAATGGCTGCAGGGATTGCTCGCCGCCGCCGGACTCGCCACGCAGGAGCGGCTCGAAGTGATGTTCGGTGGCATGAGCACCGATGAACGCGAGCGCATCAAGGCGGCATTCCAGGCGGATCCGGAAGTTGCGAAGGTGCGCATCCTTCTCGCGACGGACGCGGCTTCCGAAGGCATCGATCTGCAGAATCACTGCGCGCACCTGATTCATTACGAAATTCCCTGGAATCCCAACCGTATGGAGCAGCGCAACGGCCGTCTCGATCGTCATGGACAAAAGGCGGATGCGGTGATGGTGTATCATTTCGTGGGCGGACGCATGCGTGAAAGCGACAGCGATCTCCGTCCCGGCGATCTCGACGGCGACCTCGAATTCCTCATGCGCGCGGCGCTGAAGATCAACACCATACGCGAGGATATCGGCAAGGTCGGACCGGTGCTCGCGCGCCAGGTGGAGGAAGCCATGCTCGGACGGCGGCAGGGCATCGACACCACGCAGGCGGAGGTCGATGCGCGTCCGCTGCGCAAGCAGCTCCGTTTCGAAACCGATCTGCGCGAACGCGTCAGGCGCCTTGAAATGCTGCTCCGCAGCGCGGCAATCGATCTCGACATCACACCCGAGCAGACAAAACATATCGTCGACATCGCGCTCGAACTTGCCGGACAGCCGCCGCTGCGCGCCTGGCATCTGCCCGTGCGAGACGGCGTGGACGCCGTGGATGGATGGATGCTCCCGCATCTGACCGGAAGCTGGACCTCCTGCGCCGACGGCATGCTGCATCCGCACACGAAAGCGCCAAGGCCACTGGTCTTCGACAGAAGTCAGGCGATGGGGAGGGACGATGTGGTGCTGGCGCATCTCAATCATCGCCTCGTGGCCATGTCGTTGCGACTGCTCAGGGCCGAGATTTGGTCCACCGACGGGAGACGCGGTTTGCATCGCGTCACCGCTCGTCTCGTGGACGATGCCGTGGCCGCTTCCGTCATGGTGGTGGCGCACGGACGTCTCGTGGTCATCGGCGGTGACGGTGTGCGTCTTCATGAAGAAGTGATATTCGCGGGCGGGCTCATCGAAGCCGGAAAATTCAAGCGCATCAGTGTCAAGGAAATCGGGCGGGCCATGGCACGCGTCTCGAACGATGAAGTATCCGGGTCCATGCAGCAGAAACTTCAGGGACTCTGGAATTCACTCGAGACACCGT
>CAZWNO010000183.1:0-5724 GCA_964635845.1 uncultured Chromatiales bacterium | reverse complement strand
CCTGCGCCAGTTCCGCGAGCTTCCGGCCTTTCGGCACGAACAGCGGGGACTCGCCCTCGCCGCTCACAAATCGCTTGCATCGTCCTCGTGGCATGTCCGCTCACAACCGTGAATGTGCTTTTCTCATGAAATGAACATATGTTCAAATCATGAGAAATGCAAGTCCTATGCTTGAAATAGCGGAGGGGAAAAGATATGTATATTCTCCATGCGCGACATCATCCATACGCATGAATCCTCCTGCGATCCGCGACATCGCAGGGCGGATCGCGCCGCCGTCACTGCGTGTTGTCCGCGTACCGCAGATGCAGGCAGGCGGCGGTGAGGGAGAGCGCAAAGGTTCCCAGCAGGACGACGATGCTCCCGTCCGCAAGCGTCGCGGTTCGAGGGCCCGCCACACCGGCGTACAGCGGGACAATAGACCAGGGGAACCACTTTCCCCAGCCCGTCGTGCCGATGGACATTCCCATCACCAGCATGAACACGGTGAAACCAAGCGGGGCGAAATATCCTTTTCCCAGCAGCGAGATATACGCGACCGGAGGGACGAGCAGAAAAGTGATCAGCGATGTGAGGAGAATGTCGCCCAGTGCAGTGACGAGCGCAGGTGCGGAGTAGTCCGGCAATACCAGGAGCGTCCCGACGAGCCAGGCCTCGACAAGGAAGGAAGCGACGAGCAGGAAAAACCAGAGCAGAACGATCAGCAGCTTCGCGAAGACGAAATCGTGCCTGGGGATGGGCAGCAGCAGCAGGTTCTTCACCGTGGCATCGCTGAACTCCCGGCCGAAGACATAGGCCGCGATCACGGAGATCAGGATCATGCCGCCGATGCCGACGATCTGAACCAGCATGGCCGTGAATCCGGCCCAGCTGGCCTCCGCCCCCACGAACTGCGCCTTCTGTCCGATCAGCCCGAGCTGCATCGCGCGTTCCGGTTCCATGAGTATCCACATGAACAACCCCGCAACCAGCGGCATGATAGAGATCGCGAGCCACGATATCCAGGTGATCCTGCTCCGGCGGAGCTTCAACACTTCCGTGATCGCCACACGAAACACTCTCATGCCGCGCCTCCTGTCAGTCTCATGAAATAGTCCTCGAGATTCTCCTCCCGCAGGACGATCTGCGAGACGTCCACACCATGCTCCACAAGCATCCGGGTCAATGCCGCGGGGCGTTCCGTTCCTTCGAATACCCGCAGGATGCCGCCGCCCGCGTCCTCGACGTCACCGATACGCAGTCCGGAAGCGAGCAGCGACGCCGCGCGACGCGCATCCGAAACCACGAGTTCCAGTGCGCGACGTGAACGTCGATGCAATTCGGCCCGGTCGAGATCGTCCACGATGCGTCCTTCGTGGATGATGCAGATGCGGTCGGCGAGCTGGGAGATCTCCGAGAGCAGATGACTGGAGAGGAACACGGTCACGCGGTCCTCGTCGGCGAGATGGCGCAGCAGGTGACGGATCTCGATGATGCCGGCTGGATCGAGGCCGTTGGCCGGTTCGTCGAGGATGAGCAGATCGGGACGATGCAGCATCGCGCGCGCGATGGCGAGCCGCTGCTTGTTGCCGAGAGAAAGGGTTCCTGCACGTCGGTCCGTGTATTCTTCCAGTCCGAGACGGGCGATCGCATCGCCCACCGACGATGGCGGGAGCCGCAGCAGGCGCTGCTGCAGGGAGAGGTTCTCCCGCACCGTGAGATTCGGGTACGAGGTCGCGGTTTCCACCAGCGCCCCGACCCGCGCGAGCACATTCTGTCGTCCCGGTGCAATGGGCGAGCCGAGCATTTCAATCGTCCCACCTGTCGGCCGCACGAGTCCCAGGAGCAGGCGGATGGTCGTTGTCTTTCCCGCGCCGTTGCGTCCCAGGAATCCGAAGACCTCGCCTCTCCTGACCTGCAGGTCGATGCCATCCACGGCATGCACCACGCCGTAGTGCTTGGCCAGCTTCCTGGCAACGATCACGTCTTCCGCCGTCATCTCTCCTCCCGGGATTTCGTTCGGGAGCGGCGACGTGTCGGCGTGACGCAGCCGAGCGTGCGCAGCGCGAGCGCCTCAACCGCATCCATGGCGTCTGCAACGGCCGCCCGGTCGTCCATAGCCAGTTCCAGCGCATGCATTCCGCCGAGAATGAAACTCGCGGCACGGGAGACGTCGGCGACCTGAAATACGCCCTCTTCAACTCCGCCGCGGATCACTCCCTCCACGAGGGGCTGCAGGTGACGCAGCATGCGCTCCGCCATGCGATCGTGCACGGCGCGGTTCTCCGGACGATGGTAGATCTGCGCCAGTTCCCAGTTCGCGCGATCCCGCGCGGTGGCGGAGATGCTCTCCTGCAGCGCGTGAAACTTGGCGACCGCCGTGCGACTGGATGCGACGGCGGCCGCGGCCGCCTCCACCATACGCTCCGCGATGCGGTCCGCCACTCCGTTGATGATGTCGTCCTTCGAATTGAAATAAAGGTAGAATGTGCCCTTCGCCGCTCCCGCTTCCCGGGTGATGTCGCTGATCGTACTGCGTTCGACTCCGTTCGAGGCGAACACCCGCTCCGCGGCGTCGAGCAGCTCTCCTGCCCGTGATTCTGGTGCGACTCTCCGTGTTCCGGCCATGCACGCCTCATAACTGACTGACGGTCAGTCAATATAGACAGAAAACTGTTTCGATGCAATATGCCGTGGTGAATCCGTGTGCAGGTACATCCGCTGCCGGATCGACGCTGCAGGACAGGGGAATTCGGACTGTGACGATGCGATCGCGGAAAATGTTGCCCTATATCTTGCAATTAGCCGACGCGATAGGTATGTTTTCCGTGTCATAGCTTGACCTCAGCATATCGACTTCAGGCTATCCTTTTCCTAAGGACAGGAGGTTTGCCATGTTCACGAACACGGGACAGAAGGGGAGGCCGTGCGCGCGCCCCTTCGCAGGATCCTCTCGCCGCGCGATGACAATGATTTTTCCCGCACTCATGCTCTCCGTCATCATGCTCACTGGCTGCTCGGATTCACCGACGGATCCGAATCCGCCATCCAACGGGGATGGGCCGCTGCTCAGCAGGCTGTTCGTTTCGATGGTGCCCGGGGCGAGCGAATCGGTGACGATCTGCACACCGGACGGAGCGGGTTCGAACGAGACGTGCACGATCACGAACAGCAATCCGTCCGTCGCGTCCGCGACGCTCGCCGATTCGTCAATCCACATCACAGGCCTGGCCTACGGCACGACGGTGATCACCGTCACCGGCGCCCGTGGCCTCCAGCGCAAGCTGCCCGTGCGGGTGTACAGCCCGTTCATGCTGGAGACAGCGGAGTTGCTGATCACCTTCGTCGATCAATTCGAGCTGCGATGGAACGACCTGGGCAGCCATGGGGACAACGACGGATCGTTCTACCACCCGGTGACGAAGGACGGGTACCACGCGCTCGGGACGCTCGGACTGGGACCGAACGGCTATCCGAATCCGAACGGGACGCGCGCGGTGATGGTGGTGAAGGCCCGGCCGGGACACGAGAACGCGCTGGCATCGCCCGTCAACTACGAGCTGATTTACTCGGATGTCGGTTCCGGTGCCGACATGTTCGGGTCCTTCTGGCGCCCGGTTCCACCTTCGGGATACGTAGCCCTGGGCACGGTCGTGTCGAGGAACAGCTGGAACAAGCCCGCACTCACCGATGTGGTTTGCGTGCGCGAGGACCTGACGAAGCTGGGGGCGGCAGGGGCCTTCATCTACAACGACGCCGGCACGGGCGCGAACGAGTATCTTTCGTGCTGGAGCATCGACCAGCCGGTGGCGGGGCCGCACGAACTGGCGTACCTCGTCACGGGCACTTTCGTCGCCGTCGGCAACTGGAACTTTCCGACGGCGAATCCGATGATCCACGTGCTCAAGGTCGACCTGCCGACTCTGTCCGAGGCGCCGCTCCAGACCTACATCCCGCGGCTGGACGGATACGGAAGTCCGCCGCCCCAGACGATGCCCACGCTCGACAGGGCCATGCTTCTTCCGTGCTCGATCGTCATCGACAGGGTGCGTTCCGATGTCGGCTGGAAGGTCGCGCACTCGCCGATGTACCGCCTGGAGCGCTGCGTCTACTACAGGCTCCTGTACCACAACTACAACCAGACCTCGGAACTCCAGACAAATGTTTTCGAACGCACGACGGGCATCTCGACGTCGGAGGCGACGCGCATCTGGAACGAAACGGCGGTCTCGCTGTCGGTGGAAGCCGGCGTGTCCATCAAGTTTATTGACGCCAAGGTCACCGCCACCGTGAGCCGCTCCATGGGCTACGAGACCGAGACGTCGATCACGGAATTCCAGGAGAAAACCGTCTCGACGTCGCTCAACATCGCTCCCGGCAAGGCCGGAGCGATCTGGCAGAAATTTACCCGATATGTCCTGTATCGTCACAACGGCGCCGAGCTCGAACCCGTATCATCCTGGGAATTCAGCATGGACAGCTATGTGACCGACGAGTATCCGCACTAGCGCGAGGGCCACGATTCCGTCGACCATGGGAGCGAACCCGCCATACTTCATTCCCATGGTGCAGGCCTCACATCGCTACTACTGCCGTCGAGGGAGATGAATGGACGCTGGCATGTGCTCTCGTTGTGACAAGAAAATTAGATCATGTCTAAACCTTGACATCATCCATGATCGTGCGTATCTTGTGCGTATGAAAGACGCGATTTCCGTTCTCAAGGACCTGGGCATACAGCCCACCGCGCAGCGCGTGGCCATCGCCGAGGCGGTGCTGGACAACGACCAGCATCCGACTGCCGACGACATCCTTGTCGACGCGCAGAAGCGCTGCTCCATCGTCTCCCGCGCCACGGTGTATAACACGCTCAATCTCTTTGTGGAAAGAGGCCTGCTGCGCACGCAGCTGCTCAAGGAGGGTACGGTGGTGTTCGATCCAAACGTGAAGAACCACCACCACCTCATCGACGAGGAGGACGGCTCGATCATCGATATCCCGTGGAACTGGCTCACCGTCCACGGCAGGCAGAAGGTCGAGGACTACGACATCCGCGACTACCAGGTGGTCCTGAGGGGGAGGAAGAAACGGTGATGTTTTTTTTGTGTTTTGTAGTTAGACGATTTCTAATAGTAAAATATGTCTCGTGCACGTGCACGGAACAGCGAGAGAAGGAATCCGGGCGTTGAGGTATATCCCCTCGAATTTCATGATTGTCAGACATTCACATATCACAACCTGGAGGACGATATGACAGGAGAAGGCAAGTGCCCGTACCCGGGCGTGCACGGGGCGCGGACGAAGGCGGGCGTGCAGTCGAACAGGGACTGGTGGCCGAACAGGCTGAACGTGAAAATCCTCAGCCAGCAGTCGGAGAAGACGAATCCGATGGGCGGGGATTTCAACTATCGCGAGGAATTCCGGAAACTCGACTACGACGCGCTGAAGAAGGACCTGCAGGTGCTGATGACCGACTCGCAGGACTGGTGGCCGGCGGACTGGGGACATTACGGCGGGCTGTTCATCCGCATGGCCTGGCACGCCGCGGGAACCTACCGCGTGTCTGACGGGCGCGGCGGCGGCAACACCGGCAACCAGCGCTTCGCCCCGATCAACAGCTGGCCCGACAACGGCAACCTCGACAAGGCCCGCCGCCTGCTCTGGCCGATCAAGCAGAAATACGGCAAAAAAATTTCCTGGGCCGACCTGATGATCCTCGCCGGCAACGTGGCGCTGGAATCGATG
>CAZWNO010000182.1:1048-5733 GCA_964635845.1 uncultured Chromatiales bacterium | reverse complement strand
GTACATCGCGCACGAGCTCGGACACATCGTCCTTCCTCCCGAGTACGATGAGGAATCGTGCAACACGTTTGCGTATTGTCTGCTGATGCCGCATGAGTGGATCGAACGCGATTCGGCGGTGATCCCCGTTTCCAACCTCGCGACATGGTACGGAGTTACTCCGTCGGTGGTGAAGCGCAGGTTACGGCTTTTCAGATCGGTGACACTCGGGAATGTCGATTAGATGAGAGGTTTGAGGTGGTACTACTTCGCAGATTCATGATCGTCCTTTTCGCTCTCGGCTTCTATTCATGCTCAGACGACGGAGGACCAACCGATGGTACGCCACCGCCAAATTCAAACACCGTGCACGATACTGTCGCCGTCCACAGCCCGCCGCCAGCAGGCGGCACTCTCCCGGGATACTGGTCGACCGCATTGGTAGCGCCAGGTGAACCCTCCCCTTGGGCGATCTCGCAGGATGGCTTCCGCGGCATCCACAATCAGCTCTTCCAAACGGACCTCCGCATTGATGGTTCACGCGTATGGTTCCAAGCGGACGAACCGACTGGTGGAGGATGGCGTCATCGGTTCAATGGCACGATGACCGACAGCACTATCACAGGATGGATTGGCACTTGCCTCTGGTCCGAATGGCAGGGCGAGCAATCTATCATGGGCTATGATCCGATCACATTCCGGAGACGCTCATGAGCGACGAGGTCGGGCGTATTCTCCGACGCCTCGAGGATGTTCTCCACGAACGTCCGGTACTCTTCGGCAAGCGCGCGAGGTTTCAACCGCGCTCGCGAGGTGCGGATGAGCCTGCAGGGACCCCACAGCCGTCCTTCTGGTGGAGCGACGCACTCGCACCGCAGCCCGAGTTTGTACGGCGCAGCGAAGAACTCTGCCGGCGGATCGAGTTCGGCGCAATAAGCATTCACCGCCTGGCGACGTTCGCGCGCGTGCGGTACCGGATCCCACAGCGCGCTGCCGGTGTGTTTCTGAGTGCTCAGGTAGTCGACTGCCCACTGGCGGGAATGCACTGTGATGGTGCGTTTTGCCTCCTGAGCGCAGACGGAATGTACTCAGCAGTCCGATGGTTTACGAGAACGGCGCAGCACGAAGTGGCAGTGAACTGAAGTCCCGTGAGGCGGCGATGAGACTGGAAATGATGGAGATCGGAATGCATTTCTGACAACTTTACTGAGATCAGTATTCTCTGGATTACGTGGAGGATGAAATATGCCAGATCAGTTTCACGAGTGGGTCCGATTGTTTTCGAATTTGATCACGATTGCCACCGCTGCTGTTGGTGTATATTTCTATTTCACGAAACGTGAGAAGGTGACGGCGACCCTGAAAGGACTTATGAACTATGCTACGATGCTTAGCCGCAACGATTTGCTACTGAAGCTCGAAATTCTGGAGAATGAGTCGCTTGATGATGATCATTCGAGAATGCGTGCGCACGAGCTGATCAACGCAATTTTCGCGAAAGTATCAGGCCGAAAATCGACAAAAACTGTTATTGGCAAGACGCTATTCCAAACGTTGAAATCACTTTCCACGGGAGATTCCGATTTCAATCGAAATCAAATCGTACGGCTCACGAATGAGCTGAGAGAGCGCATCATGGAAGATTCAACTCTGACTTTTTCAAGTACATAAGGATCGTAACGATGGCAAAGATTAAGGAAGCAATTCAAGTCATGGTCGACCACGCCGACAAGATCACCAGTATACTTGAGGATGAGAACGAGAGAGAGTTCTACTTCAAGTATAACGATAAGTACACTTGGTCGATAACTGCAAGTCCATCTGAATCTGATTTTACTGTCTATTACTACCCGGGCGGCGAGTCTCCACAGGAAGTACGTGTGCACTGGGACGAGGTGAAATCGATTAGATTTACGACCATCGACGAATCTGATCCTGAAATTCTGGCTACATTCCGTGCACTTTACAGTATTGTAAGAAACAGATTGTATGATATTGATGGCATTCTCGATGCCATCATTACGGATTCCTAGCTGACGCTGTGTTTTCCAAGAGTAAGTATGAAGAACGCCCTCTACTTCGGTGACAACCTCTTCGTCCTCCGCGAGCTTGCGGAGAAACGCCCGGACGGAATCGCGGACCTGATTTACCTCGATCCGCCCTTCAACTCGAAAAGAGACTACAACCTCCTCTTCAAAACACCGAAGGGGCATGAATCCGACGCGCAGATCACGGCCTTCGAGGATAGCTGGCACTGGGGTGAGCAGGCGGAGCGCGAGTTCACTGAGCTGCTGCAGCAGCCGAATACTGACGTCGCCGAGATGATGCGTGCGCTGCGGTCCTTCCTCGGCGAGAATGACATGATGGCGTATCTCACGATGATGGCGAACCGGCTGCTCGTGATGCACCGAGTACTGAAAGACACCGGGAGTCTCTATCTGCACTGCGATCCGACGGCGAGCCACTACTTGAAGATTGTGCTGGACGGAGTGTTTGGTTTCTCCTGCTACCGGAATGAGATCACTTGGCTGAGATCACGTAATCCAAAAGGTTCTCAACATGAATCGAAGCGATACAGCCCTGATACCGACACGATTCTCTTCTACGGAAAATCTGCTGACAGCCAACTGCACTATGACCGAATTAAAATTCCACTTTCACGAGAAGCATTGCTGGAGAAGTACGATCGCAAGGATGCTATTGGCGCATTCACCGATGGACCGATACTTCGGTCCCCGAGTATGGGCGATAGACCGAACCTGGTGTACGAGTACAATGGTTATGTGCCGGGTAGTCATGGCTGGAGAGTCTCGCGTGAGAAACTCGAGGAAATCGATCAACGCGGCGATCTGGGCTGGAGCTCTACTGGAAAACCGTACAGGAAGCTTCGGCCCAGTGAGGATACGGGTGATCCTGTAGGAAACTGCTGGACGGATATTTCGTCCATCAACCCGCAAGCCGACGAGAGACTGGGTTATCCGACACAAAAGCCGCTCGCACTGCTTGAAAGGATCATACGCGCGTCTTCAAACGAAGGCGAGATAGTCATGGATCCATTCTGCGGCTGCGGAACGGCGGTCCATGCAGCTCAGAAACTCGGTCGGCATTGGATCGGAATTGACATCACGCACCTCGCCATAAGTCTCATCGAGAAGCGCCTGAATGACGCCTTCCCAGGGATCGATTACGAGGTGCACGGGACGCCGAAGGATTTCGGTGGGGCTGCGGACCTCGCAGCTCGCGACAAATACCAGTTCCAGTGGTGGGCCTGCTCGCTTGTCGGTGCACAACCGTACCAGGGGAAGAAGAAAGGAGCGGACGGCGGGATTGACGGATTGATCTTCTTCCAGGACGAAAAGAGTGGCTCGAAGAAGATAATTGTCTCGGTCAAGGGCGGCGTAAATGTGGGCCTCACCATGTTGAAGGATCTGATCGCGACCGTCGAGCACGAGAAGGCACAGATCGGCCTCTTCGTCACACTCGCGACGCCCACCAAGCCGATGCAGACCGAGGCCGTCTCCGCTGGCTTCTATCGTTCCCCCCACTTCGGCGACTTCCCGAAGATCCAGATCCTCACGATCGAGGGGCTGCTCAACGGAAAAGAGCGCCCGCGGTACCCCGACATGTCGGGCGGGCAGACGTTCAAGAAGGCGCAGAGGGAGAATCAACAATCCGATCAACAGGGCCTCTTCGCAAATGAGGGATGACGTGACCGCGAAACAGAAAGCCGTTCTCGGCGCGTTCGCCATACTAGTGGTGCTTCTCGGACTCTTCCCGCCATACATGGGTCACGCTGGAGCTCAAGGCTGGAGCGGTAGCCTCAGTCTCGGGTACTTCTTCATCTTCGACCCACCCGATTATGATGATCTTGAGGTGGAATTCGGTGAACAGATCACCGTCTTCCGGACCGAGGTCGACATCGCAACCTACTGTGTCCATCTGTCTACGTTGCTTTTTATTACTGGCTGTGCTTTTGTATTCTTCAAGGGCTGTCGCCGCTGCGGTCAGCCACCGTTAAATCGGGCGCATTCAGAAGGCGCTGCTTATGACCAATCAGGCCCCATTGACCCTTCGTAGGTTTCTAACGAATGAACCTCATATTCGAAATCGTACTTCTCGGTATCTCGTCTGCACTCATGGCTTGGTTGATCGGGATGGCATGGATATACTCGATCGCGCGAGAAAATGGCTCTTGTGCTGTATTCTATCTCACCATGGCATTCCTTCCAGCCGTGTTTTTCTTCGCAAGTTCTTTCAATGTTGCCTGCTCGGAAAAATAAATACCGCTTGTTTGTGAAATGGCCAAGTGAATCTCGACTACCCGAGGTTGAGAATAGGAAAAGATACCGGATCGGTTGGTCTCTGCTCCTTGGTTCAGGCTTGGTGGCCTACATCTCCTTGTTGATTGAGATTGGCGGACGATGACCCGTAAGCTCTACCTCGCCTTCTCGCACGGCACTTGGCACGCCCGCGAGCAGTATCCGGTCTACGATGAGAGCGGAAACATGCACGTCCGCGAGCGGTGGCACTCCCTCGGGATCAAGGGGAAGAACAAACGTGCGGCCGCGGTGAAGGCGCTCGAGGCGATCCGCATCCCTCACTGCGACGCTCGCGATGCGAAGGGCGTGTGCACGAAGACGACCGACTGGGACGGCGTGAAGGTCCTCGCCGAGGCAGTGAAGGGCCTCGTCGACCCCGCGCGGAAC
>CAZWNO010000182.1:0-1038 GCA_964635845.1 uncultured Chromatiales bacterium | reverse complement strand
GGCGCTCGAGGCAATGAAGCAGCGGCTCGCCCAGGGACAGGTCGCCGCCGGCAGTGAGATGCCATTCTCGCAGTTCGCTTCACTGTACCTGAACTCGATCAGACTCTCGGTGCGCCCGAAGACGATAGAGTCGTACGAGATGTGGATTCATTCGTTCGAGGTGCAGTTCGGTGGAATCCCCATGCAGCACATCACCTCAGCGCTCGTCGACCGCTGGAAGGTGCAGCTGGCGACGCGGTACAGTCCGACCAGCGTGAACATCGCGCTGCGCACCATTCGCGCAGCGTTCTCGTACGCGCGAAAGCACGGCATGCTCGACGTCTCACCGATGGATCCCGTTGCCTCACTCGATGTACCGAAGCATGACTTCCCGCCGTTCTGGAGGCGTGATCAATTCGATGCTTTCATGGAGGTCGTCAGCATTCAGCGACAGCGCACGGCGTTCAGCTTGGCCTTCTTCGCAGGCCTACGTCTCGGTGAAGTTGTCAGCCTGCGCTGGGAGGACGTGCGCTCCGATCACATCGTTGTCGAGTCTCGTGCGGAGCACCGGACGAAGAGCGATCGCTCGCGCAAGGTACCCCTCTTCTCATCCCTGCGAGCGGAGCTCGAGCAGACACCACAGCGTTCTGATTTCGTCGTCGCGCCGCACAAGCGCACCAGACTCGCTGCCGAACCGAACTCGATCAGTCAGCGCTTCCGCGAGAGCCTGAGAACTTTCAATGCGGAGACAGCTACTCCGCTGCCGGCAATCTCATTCCACGGGCTTCGCCACTCCTTCGCGACGAACCTCGCACCGAAGATCCCTGTCGCCGTGCTCCGCCAACTGCTCGGCCATAGCGACATCAAGACGACGATGATCTACCTCCATGTGCAGGATGACATGGCGCTGGATGCAATTTCCCACATCGACATGTGATTCCCTCTTGTCGCCCCTCTCCGAGCTACTACAAGATTACTACAAGAATGTGTCCGGGAGTGTCCCGGGATGTCCCTTCCGTCCAGAGAATCCCAAGTTGGCTGAGACGAAAAAACGGCGAA
>CAZWNO010000181.1:4080-6099 GCA_964635845.1 uncultured Chromatiales bacterium | reverse complement strand
TCGTCAAACGTGCTCGTGCTCGCCAAACGTGCTCGTGCTCGCCAAACGTGCTCGTGCTCGTCAAACGTGCTCGTGCTCGCCAAACGTGCTCGTGCTCGCCAAACGTGCTCGTGCTCGTCAAACGTGCTCGTGCTCGCCAAACGTGCTCGTGCTCGCCAAACGTGCTCGTGCTCGTCAAACGTGCTCGTGCTCGCCAAACGTGCTCGTGCTCGCCAAACGTGCTCGTCCTCGCCAAACGTGCTCGTGCTCGTAAAACGTGCTCGTCTACCCCGCTATGGCCTGGGTGACCTTATCGGCTGCTTCCTGGAAATTGTGCGCGACAAGGAAATTGATGCCGCTCTTCTCGAGAATGTCGGCGGCTTCCTCGGCGTTGGTGCCCGCGAGACGCACGACGATGGGCACCTTGATGTGGATGTTCCGCGCGGCCTGCACGACACCGTTGGCGATGCGGTCGCAGCGCACGATGCCGCCGAAAATATTGATCAGGATGGCCTTCACATGCTTGTCGCCGAGGATGATGCGGAAGCCCTGTTCGGTCGTCTCGGCGCTGGCGCCGCCGCCCACGTCGAGGAAGTTCGCAGGCTCGCCGCCCGCGAGCTTGATGATGTCCATCGTCGCCATCGCAAGGCCGGCGCCGTTGACCATGCAGCCGACGTTGCCGTCGAGCTTGATATAATTCAGATTGGACTTGGACGCCTTCACTTCGAGGGGATCCTCCTCCGACTTGTCACGAAGGGCGAGGAAGTCCGGATGCCGGAATATGCCGTTGTCGTCGAGGTTGACCTTGGCGTCAAGCGCCAGCATCCCGCCTTCCTTGGTGAGGACAAGGGGATTGATCTCGAACATGCTCGCATCCACGGCCTCGTAAGCCTGCGCGAGGGCCATGAGGAATTTCACGCCGTTCTTGAAAGCCACGCCGCTGAGGCCGAGTCCGTACGCGAGTTCGCGCGCCTGGAACTGCTGAAAGCCGATGATCGGATCGATCGTGACCTTGAGGATTTTCTCCGGCGTCTCAGCCGCCACTTTCTCGATCTCCATGCCGCCTTCGGTGGAGACCATCATGACGTTCTTCGACTGCGCCCGGTCGAGCAGCATGCCCGCGTAAAATTCCTTGTCGATGTTCACGCCCTGTTCGATGAGCACGCGGCGCACGATCTTGCCTTCCTGACCGGTCTGGATCGTGACAAGCAGATTCCTGAGCATGAGGCTCGCGAATTTCTTCACCTCGTCGAGAGACCGGGCGACCTTCACGCCGCCGTCGAGGACGTGCTTGCGCGTCGCCGGATCGAGGATCTGACCCTTGCCGCGACCGCCGGCGTGGATCTGCGACTTGACGACCCAGACCGAGCCGCCGAGCTTCTGCGCGACCCTGACCGCCTGCTCGGGCGTCGTCGCCACGCCGCCCTGCGGCGTCGGTACATTGAACTTCCTCAGGATCTCCTTGCCCTGAAACTCATGAATCTTCATGCGCCATTCCTTGTGCTTGGTATTGTATTCCGAACGATGTCAGATCAATGTCGAAAAAGACGGATTTATTAAAGTCGCGAAATTCCTCGAATCCGACAAGGGGCGGATGGGACGGATGGGATGGGGGGGGACGGAATATTACCGCGTTACCACGGTCTTCCAAACCCGGAGAAAATTGGCGCCGAGAATGCCGCGGATCTGTTCATCGGAATATCCTTTTTTGAGGAGCGCGCGGGTGAGCATGGGCAGGTCGGTCACATCGTTGAGCCCGATGGGCGTGAGATTGATGCCGTCGAAATCCGAGCCGAGCCCCACGTGCGCGGCACCGGCGATACGAACCGCGTGATCGATATGAGCAACCACGTCGTCGATCGTGCACAGTCGTTCCTTTCTCGCCGCCGCAACCAGCCTGTCGTACTCCTTCAGATACCCGGAGCCGCGCTTGGGATGCTTTTTCTTCAGGGCGGCCGCGCGCTGCTCGAATACCTTCATGCGAGCGTTGTCGAGCCCGCTCACGAGGAAACCGGGAAAGAAATTGATCATCACCACGCC
>CAZWNO010000181.1:0-4070 GCA_964635845.1 uncultured Chromatiales bacterium | reverse complement strand
GCGGCCGCCTGCTCGGCCGCCGCGGCCGGGTCGGCATCGACGACGCGCGTGGCGACGACGGGGATGCCGCAGGCCTCGAGCACCGCCTGCGCCTCCGGCTCGGTGAGCATCTCGCGACCGCTGTCCAGCACCGCGCGCAGCTGCTCGTCAGTGAGATTGCGGTGATGCGCGCGCAGGGCCTTGCACCCGGAATGCGACGCGAAGAGGGGATGGACCGAGGTCGCGGCGACGTCCCAGAACGAGCGCTCGCCGAGATGTGACATGTCGATGAGCACGCCCAGCGAGTCGAGCAGGCGGATGAAGGATTTTCCCTTCTCGGTAAGTCCTCCCCTGACCTTGCCCTCGCTCTCGTCCTTCGAGCATGTCGCCCAGCCGGTGCTTCTGTTCCAAGTCGGTCCGAAGCTGCGCAGGCCGCGACGGTACAGCTCGATGATGCGGTCGCGCCTGCCGTTGATGCACAGGGCGCCCTCGAGCGCGATGACACCCGCGATCGCGTTCCGTCCCGCGGTTCGATCGATATCCTGTGCCTCCAGCGCGAGGGCGAGCCGCGAGGGATTCCGGGACGCCACGGCGCGGAGCGAGTCGATCTCCGCGAACGCGTAGCGCCAGGCGTCGTCGCCTTTCAATCTCGGCGGCACCCAGACCGAGAAGAGCTGCACGTCGAGGCCGCCCTCCCGGTATCGCGGCAGATCGGAATGTCCCTTGTCCGCGCGTCTCTCCATGCTGCCGCCCGACATCACCCGGCCAAGCACGTCGTTGTGTCCGTCGACCACAGTGGCGCTCCGATGCAGCGTCAGATAATCCTGCGCGACCGGCGTTGCCTGGGGCAGGCAGAGGAGGACTGAGAGGAGATGAAAGAAATACTTCTTCATGGGCATCGCAACGTCGGGGACAGGGACAATCAAAACGGGAATTTCTGCGAGTACCACTGGCGTGTCACATCCATCCACATGACGAGCCCTTTCCATTCCTCGAAGCGCGCGTAATGCGCCTCGATCGTGTCGTCGGAAACGGCGGTGCCGCCGTTGTGCAGTTCCGCGTATTTCGCGCGGCACCATGAATCGAGGCCGAGGTAGTCGTAGCGTCCGAGCAGCTTGAGCAGGTTGCCGGCGGCGTACTCGCCCACGCCCTTGATTCCGCGCAGCGCGCGATGGAGCTCCGCGGCGGAGCCATCGGCATGGCGGAAGGATTCGATGTCGAGATCTCCCGATGCGACGCGTCGCGCGAGTTCGAGCACGAACGGCGCGCGATAGCCAAGACGTACTTCCCGGCGGAGGAATTCCTCGCTGCTGTCGGCGATGGCCCCGGGGAGCGGGAAGCAGCGGTTCCCGTCCGCCGCTCTCCGGCCGAAAACCTCGATCAGGCGTTGGTTCATCTGCTCGGTCAGCGACCAGGAGCAGTTGGTGGTCAGGATCATCTTCAGCACGTCTTCGAAGAACGTGGGAGCGCGAAGCATGCGTCCCCCGCGGAGCGTGGCGATCCACGCGTACGCATCGTCCTCGCGGATGCGCCGGTAGAACGGGCGCAGATCGAGATCGAGATGCATGATGTTGCGAGCCACCTGCTCGAAGGACGCGCGCCGGACCGCCGAAGCGGTTCCGCGCGTCTCGAGCTGCACGAGCGGGGAGCGCTGCGAAGGGAGCGAGAAATGCAGCGTTCCCGTTCCCCCGCTGCCGTTTTCGAGCGTGCAGGATAGCCGCTCGGCGGCACGGTCGACGCGGAACGGAAAAAGAGCACACCATCCATGGGAATAGACGGTGTGCTCGAAATGGAATTCGGCGGGAAAGCGCACCCGCAGCGCGGTGAGCATCGGATGTCTGCTTATTCTCCGTCGCCCTTCTTGATCGTCTGCACTTCCATGCGCACATCCTGGGCGAACTTCTTCAGCTCGTTCATGTGCTTGCGCAGGCGCGTGCCGGCGGATTTGTTGCTCTTGACGTAGAACTTGTCGAAATCCTGCTCAAAGGATCTGACCAGATCGACTAATTCCTGGTACTTGCTCATGAGGCCTCCTTCTATGGCTGATCGCTATCGTGGTTTGCTGTTAACGCACATAATATACGACTTCGCACAAACATGCAAAACGCAAAGTGCCGAAATTCGAGGTTTTTTGTACATTGAACTGAACCCGGGAGCGGCCCTGTTTCGTTCCTTCCTGCGGGACCATACCGGGGCAAACCGCGAGACAGGAGGGACGAACGAGGACGCAGATGGAATTCCAATTCGAACGCCGACAGGTCCTGAAGTATCTCCGCCGCATGCTCGCGGCGGGCCTGACCACCGGATCGGGCGGCAACATCAGCGTTCGCGTCGCGGGAACGCCGCTGTACTGCATCAGTCCCACCGGCATCGAGTATGGAGCGATGCGCGCGAAGGACGTCGTCGTGATGGACGGGAATGGCGCCGTCGCGGCGGGAAAGCGGACGCCCTCATCCGAATGGCGCATGCACGCGGCGGTCTACGCGTCGCGGTCGGACGTCGGCGCCGTAGTGCACACGCATTCCGTCCATGCCTCCACCTTCGCCTGCCTGCGCGAGGAAATTCCGCCCGTGCACTACCTCATCGGATTCGCGGGGAAGCGGGTCCCCGTTGCCCCCTACGCCACATACGGCAGCGAGGAGCTGGCGCGCGCCGCGGTGGAAACCCTCGGTAGCGATTTCAACGCCGTGCTCCTGGCCACGCACGGACTTCTCGCCGTAGGAAGGGATCTGCCGTCCGCCTTCACCGTCGCGGAAGAAATCGAACTCGTCGCGCGGATCTGCCTGCAGGCGCGGAGCATCGGTACACCCGCGGTGCTTCCGGAGGAGGAAATGGAGCGCATCATCGCAAAATTCCGCGAGTACGGGAAGCAGGGCTAGGACGCCATGTTTCTGCCGATGAGCAGGTCCGAAATGCGAGCGCTGGGCTGGGATGCGCTCGACGTGATTCTTGTCAGCGGTGACGCCTACATCGACGCACCGCAGATCGGCACGGCGGTGATCGGACACACGCTCGTCTCTTCGGGATTCCGCGTGGGTGTCATCGCGCAGCCGGACGTCGATTCCCCTGCTGACATCACGCGGCTCGGCGAGCCCCTGCTGTTCTGGGGCGTCACGGCGGGGAGCGTCGATTCCATGGTGGCGAACTACACGGCCCTGAAGAAGAAGCGTCGCAGCGACGACTACACTCCGGGAGGGAAGAACACGCGCCGTCCCGATCGCGCCAGCATCGCCTACGCGAATCTCATTCGCCGGAACTTCAAGCCCACTGTTCCGATCGTGCTGGGGGGACTCGAGGCCAGCCTGCGCCGTATCGCCCATTACGATTACTGGAGCGACGTGGTACGCCGCTCGCTGCTCCTCGACGCGAAAGCGGATTTGCTGGTCTACGGCATGGCCGAGCGGACGGTACGCATGGTCGCGGAGCGGCGGCGCGAGGGCGCCGGACTGCATGGCATTCCCGGAACCTGCGAAATCGCACGCGAAGCGCCCGGGGATTATCTCGCACTCCCGTCTTTCGAAGAAGTGCGCGACAACGCGGACGCATTCATCCGCATGTACCGCACATTCTACGACAACACCGATCCCGTGACCGCGCGCGGTCTCGTGCAGAGGCACGGCAATCGCCTGCTCGTCCAGCATCCGCCGCCGGCGTACGAAACGCAGGACGAGCTCGACGCGATCGCAGCCATGCCCTTCGAACGCGACGCGCATCCTTCCTACCGGCATGAAGGGAAGATCACCGCGCTCGATACGATACGGTTCTCCTTGCAGACGCACCGCGGCTGTTACGGCGAATGCAATTTCTGCGCGATCGCCGTGCACGAGGGACGCCGTGTACGTTGGCGCAGCGAACGATCGGTGCTGGACGAAGCCAAGGGAATGACGAAGCATCCGCGGTTCAAGGGCATCATTCCCGATGTGGGCGGTCCCACCGCGAACATGTACGGCTTCGAATGCAAGAAGAAGCTTCAGCGCGGCGCCTGCACGAACCGAAGCTGCCTCTATCCTGTCGTCTGCAAAAATCTCCGCCCCGATCACGGCCTCCTGATCGCGCTTCTCCGGAAACTGCGGAAGCTTCCCGGCATCAGA
>CAZWNO010000180.1:0-6226 GCA_964635845.1 uncultured Chromatiales bacterium | reverse complement strand
AAAAGCCAAAAGCCAAAAGCCAACGGCCAAAAGCCAAAAGCCAAAAGCCAACAGCCTCCTAGTGTCCCGCGCGGGCACCGATGAATTTCTGATACGTAAGCAGTCCGATGATGCAGATCACGCCGATGCCGCTGAAGAGCAGCCAGAGTTCGCTGGGATAGGCATGTGCCGAAATATCCAGCTTCGACAGTCCGATCTGCTCGCCGATCTTCAAGGCCTCGTCGATGTTTACCGATGCCGGGAGCGTGACATTCGCGCCGCGTTCAGCGACGGTCTGCCTGACGAAGGCGATCATCGGATTGTCGATGAAGCGCACGTAGAGGAACGCGCCGAGGATGCCGCCGACGAGCGAACCGAATGCGCCGTAGAGGAAGCCGAAGCCCATGTACGTCGCCTTCTTGTCTGGCGGCGCGATCAGGCCGAGATAGCTGATGAATTTCGGATGCGCCGTCATTTCACCGAGCGAGAAGATGATGATGCCGGCCATGAACACCCAGATGCTCGTGTCGATCGCGAGGATCGCCATGCCGATCGTGGCGAACGAGATGCCGGTGATCATCGTCGGGAGCGCCCTGGTCTTGCTCACGATGCGGGAAATGAAAAGCTGGAGCAGGATGATCGTCCCGGCGTTGATCACGGTGACGTGCTCCACGTCGAAATGCCAGTTGATGCCCAGCGTGCTCTGCACCCAGTTGTCCAGCGGCGTGGCGTCGACGAAGGCCTTCACATACCACAGCACGCTGTCGAACATCTGGAAGTACAGAATCCAGAACCACGAGTAGATGAAGATGAAGAGGATGAAGCGCCAGTCGGTGAACACGATGTAGAGCTTCTGGAAAATACCTTTCATCACGACACCGAAGGACTCCTTGTCCGGATGGGCTTCGGTCGGTTCCTTGAACAGGAAAATCGTGGGGATGAGCATGGTGCCCGTGCAGACCGCCGAGGCGATGATCACGTAATGCCAGGCGATGGCCTTGAGCATGGGTACGAGGATCAGAGGGAAGAGAAATGCGCCGAGGTTGATCGTCCAGTAGAAAATCCCGAAGCCGAGCGTGCTCGTGCGCGCATCGGTGACTTTCGCGATGGTGCCGGAAATGACGGGCTTGAACGTGCCCGCGCCCAGTCCCATGATGACCAGCGAGAAAAACACCGCGCTGTAGGTATTCATCTGGCTCGTGAGGAAGTATCCGCCTCCAAGCAGGGTGAAGGCCACCATGAGCGTGCGCCGGTATCCCATCCGGTCGGCGATCGCGCCCGTGAAAATCGGGAGGAAATACAGCAGCGGCTGGATGGTGCTCTTGATGACGCCGACGCCCTCCTTCGAGAATCCGAGCTGGTCGGTCATGTACACCGAAAGGATGCTCATCATTCCGTAATACGAGCCGCGCTCGAAAAATTCGAAGAGGATCACCACCCAGTAGGTCTTGGGGTAATCCTTGAGCCGGGGTTTCTGCGTGCTTTCCGTCATGTGTACTCGAAAATATGTGATGGATCGTGATGGCAGCCACGGATCGGGCAAGATACGCATTCCCGTCCAGCCATGCACGACACCTGAGGGAGAGGGAAAAGAAAAATCGACGGAATCGCTCCGCGGCTGCCGCGCGTTCTTTGAATAAAAAGCGCGTTGTGTTACCTTTTGGATTAAGGATTAGCAACGCGCACCTACCTCCCCGATACATTCCGCTCACGCAGGAAGGAAATCTTTGAACAGGACCATTCGCATCGCAAGTGGCCAGGGATTCTGGGGTGACCTGATCGATGCCCCGTATCAGCAGGTGACCCGGGGGCCCGTCGATTACGTGATGATGGACTTTCTCGCCGAAGTCACGATGTCAATCATGCAGAAGCAGAAGCTGCGCGATCCGCAACTCGGCTACGCTCGCGACCTGCCGGGACAGATCTCCCGTATGCTGCCGCATCTCGTCGGGAAGAACATTCGCGTCATCACCAACGGCGGAGGCGTGAATCCGCTGGCCTGCCGTGATGCCATCTTCCGCGAGGCGGAGAAGCAGGGGATCCGGGGGCTGAAGATCGGCGTGGTGCTGGGCGACGACATCCTCGAAGGCATCGACGCGCTGCTCGCGCAGGGGATCGCGCTGAAGAACATGGAAAGCGGTGAACCGATCACCGGCATACGCGACCGCATCGTGTCGGCCAACGTGTACTTCGGCGCCTTCCCGATCGCGGAGGCGCTGCGCCAGGGCGCGCGGATCATCATCACCGGACGCACCACCGACACGGGGCTGACGCTGGCGCCGATGATCCACGAATTCGGCTGGGCCGCCGACGACTGGGACAGGCTCGCAGCCGGCACGGTCGCGGGACATATCCTCGAATGCGGCGGACAGAGCAGCGGCGGGAATTTTCTCGGGGACTGGAAATCCGTGCCGGACCTCGCGCATATCGGTTTCCCCATCGCCGAGGCGCATCCCGACGGCACCGTGTACATCACCAAGCATGAGAATACGGGCGGACTCGTCTCCGTCGCGACGGTCAAGGAACAGCTCCTGTACGAGATCGGCGATCCACGAGAGTATATCACGCCCGACTGTATCGCCGATTTCACGAGCATCCGCCTGGCGCAGGAAGGGGAGAACCGGGTCCGCGTCTCCGATGTGAAGGGCAGGCCGTTCACGCCATTCTACAAGGTGTCCGCCTCCTATCACGACGGCTACGCGGCCTTCGGCACGCTCACCTACGCCTGGCCCGATGCGCTGGAGAAAGCGCAGGCGGCCGACCGCATTCTCCGCACGCGGCTCGACGATCTGGGACTGCAGTTCGATGAAATCCGCAGCGAATTCGTCGGACATGATTCCTGCTTCGGTCCGCTCGCATCCGTGCCGGCGGAGATCAACGAAGTCGTGCTCCGCATCGGCGTACGGGGCGGGAGCAGGGAGCAGGTCGCGCGATTCGGACAGGAGCTTGCTCCGCTGATCCTTACCGGTCCTCCTTCTGTCACCGGATTTGCCGGCGGGCGGCCCAAACCGAGCGATGTCATCGCTTACTGGCCCGCCCTGATTCCGAAGGCGGCGGTCACCCCTCGTGTCATCGTGGAGGAAAACTGACATGGCCACCCGGCGCATACGTCTCATCGAAATCGCGCACGCGCGCTCCGGCGACAAGGGAGACGCGGGGAACGTGGGTGTCATCGCTCGCGATGAGCGGTACTATCCCGTTCTGCTCGAACAACTTACAACCGATGCCGTCAAACGCCACTTCGAGGGCATCTGCTTCGGTCCCGTCGAGCGCTTCGAACTGCCGAACCTCGGCGCCCTGAATTTCATCCTATACAATACCCTCGGCGGAGGCGGCACGGTGTCGCTGAAGAACGATGCCCAGGGCAAGACGCTCAGCTCGGCGATGCTGCGCATGGAGATCGAGATCGACGAAGATCTGTTCGCTTGATAATTCCCTCATTTCACACATAAAGCTCATCTTTCACACTCCCTATGGATCTGACACTCCCCGCTCTGCAGCGATCCGCGAATGAAATGCGCATTGACATCATTCGCATGCTGCACGCGGCCGGTTCGGGACACCCGGGCGGTTCGCTTTCGGTCATTGACATACTCACGGTTCTGTTTTTCCGCTGGATAAAGCGCACGCCGGAAAACGCGCTCGATCCCGAGCGGCATCGCTTCGTGCTCTCGAAAGGACACGGCGTTCCTGCGCTGTACGCGGTGCTCGCCCGCCGCGGCGTGATTCCGCACGAGGACCTGCTCCGGCTGCGCCAGGTGGACAGCGATCTGCAGGGCCATCCGCACAACGGCTCGATCCCCGCCGTGGAAGCGAGCACGGGTTCGCTCGGCCAGGGACTCAGCATCGCGCAGGGAATGGCCATGGCGGCGAAACTCGACCGCAAGCCGCGCAAAATCTACTGCGTGATAGGTGACGGGGAGTCGCAGGAGGGACAGGTCTGGGAGGCCCTGCTTTCGGCGCCGCATCACAGGCTCGACAACCTGATCGTCGTGCTGGACTACAACAAGGGGCAGATCGACGGTCCGACGAACCGGATCCTCAATCTCGAACCGCTCGGTGACAAGCTGCGGGCCTTCAACTGGGACGTGCAGGAAATCGACGGTCACGATATGAAGGCGATCGACGACGCCGTCGCGCGCGCGCAGGCGGAAAACGGCAAGCCGCATTTCATCATCGCGCACACCGTCAAGGGCAAGGGCGTCTCGTTCATGGAGCATCCGACCGAATGGCACGGCAAGGCTCCGAACGCGGCCGAAACCGAAGCGGCGGTCCGCGAACTCGAAGCACTCCTCAACGAAGGAACAGGGCGGGACAATGGCTAAGGCAACACGCGTCTCATTTGGTGAACAGCTCGTCGAACTCGGCGCGACGCATCCGGAACTGGTCGTCTTCGACGCCGATCTTTCGAAATCCACGCAGTCGCAGCTCTTCGCTGCGAAGTATCCCGAACGCTTTTTCGAAATGGGCATTCAGGAGCAGAACATGATCGGCGCGGCCGCCGGCATGGCGCTCAGCGGAAAGAAGCCGTTCATCTGTTCCTTCTCCACCTTCGTGGTCGGACGATTCGAAGTCATCCGCATGTCCATCGGATACACCGAGGCGAATGTCGTCGTCGTCGGCACGCACTGCGGCGTGGCGATCGGGGAGGACGGCTACAGCCAGATGGCGCTCGAGGATATCGCGCTCATGCGCACGCTGCCCAACATGACCATCATCCAGCCCGCCGACGATCGCGAGGCGAAAGCCGCGGTCAGCTTTCTCGCCGGACATGACCAGCCCGCGTTCCTGCGGCTGACGCGGCAGGGACTCGAAGACATTCACGGCGACGATTACACGTTCCGTTTCGGCAAGGCCGATGTGCTGCGCGAGGGGAATGACGCGGTGATCTTTGCCACGGGTGGCGTCGTGCACAATTCCCTCGGGGCGGCGGAGGAATTAAAGAGTGAAGGGTACGATATTCGCGTCGTCAACATTCACACCATCGCACCGCTCGATGTCGACTATGTCGTGCAGGCTGCGAGGGACACCGGCCGCGTCATCACCGTCGAGGATCACAGCATCGTCGGCGGACTCGGGGGCGCAATCGCCGAGGTGCTCGGCGAGCGCCAGCCCACGCGCATGAAGCGCATCGGGATGACCGAGTACGGCCGTTCCGGCACACCACAGGATCTGTACGTCCACTACGGTTTGGACAAGGAGGGAATCAGGAGGCAGGTCGCGGAATTCCTACGCCGTTGAAACGCCATGCAGATCATCGATCAGGCAATACGAGTACCTGCATACGAACCCGCGCAACGTCGCGGGTTCCTGCTTTCCATACGTAGTTGTAAGAGCGGGGAGGGGTTATTCTCTACTCGATCCCACACTTCAATTCGTCGGGCGAACGCACGCCTTCGGGCAGCTCTGCTTCCTCGACGAGCATGATGGGGATGTCGTCCTCGATGCGGTATTTCGCGCCGCAGCTGGTGCAGACGAGACGGTCGCCTTCGAGACGCAGTTCGGATTTGCCGACGGGACAGACGAGAATATCGAGTAGTTCCTTGCTGAGCATGCGCGTTCCTTCGAATGGAAAAAAGAAAAGTAGAGCAGGGCGCCGTGAAAAACAATCGCGCGAGAAACCCTGAGGCGTCTCGCGCGATCGCTGTCCGGTATGATGGGAATCGATGTGCCTATTTCTTGTCGTCGTCCACGACTTCGTAATCGGCATCCTGTGCGCCGGCGTCCGACTGCCCGCCGGCGGACTGTTCGCCGGCATGCGGGCCGGCATCGCCGGACTGCGCGCCGCCGGACTGCTGCGATGCGTTCTGATACATCTTCGTCGAGGCCTCGTTCCAGGTCTTGTTGAGCTGATCCATCGCGGACTTGATGTCCGTGGATACGCCGGCCTTGATGGCATCCTCGAGCCTCTTCGCGTCGCCTTCGAGACGCTCGCGCGTGGAAGCGTCGAGCTGTTCCTTGAAATCCTCGAGCTGCTTGCGCGTCTGGAATAGCAGGTTGTCGGCCTGGTTGCGCAGGTCGATTTCCTCCTTGCGCTTCTTGTCGTCGGCCGCGTGCTCCTGTGCCTCGCGCTTCATCTTCTCGACTTCGTCCTTGCCGAGGCCGCTCGAGGAGGTGATGCGAATGCTCTGCTCCTTGCCCGTCGCCTTGTCGCGCGCGGCGACGTGGAGAATGCCGTTGGCGTCGATGTCGAAGGTGACCTCCACCTGCGGCACGCCGCGCGGCGCGGGAGGAATGCCGTCGAGAT
>CAZWNO010000179.1:0-6254 GCA_964635845.1 uncultured Chromatiales bacterium | reverse complement strand
ACATTGGCACGTACATGCAGCGGGAGGTGCTGCCGCATGTCCCCGATGCCTGGGTGGACGAGGACAAGACGAAGATCGGCTACGAGATCAACTTCAACCGCTACTTCTACAAGTACACGCCGCCTCGTCCGCTCGAGGAGATCGAAGCAGACCTCAAGCGCATCGAACAGGAGATAGCCGACATGCTCGCCGAGGTGACGGAATGAATGATCCTCGCCATGTAGCAACAGGGCTTCCTTCTGATTGGACATCTAAGCTGGCGAAGTATGTTCTCCGCGAACGATCAGAAAAAGGGTACCCCGAGGAGCAACTCTTGTCAGCCAGCCAAAAGTACGGAGTCGTACCGCAGTCATTCTTGGAGCAGGAACTCGATCGACAAGTAATGACCGCAACCAAGGGTTTCGAGAACTTCAAACTCGTACGACCCGGCGACTTCGTCATCAGCCTACGCACCTTTGAAGGCGGGATTGAATTCTCGGATCACCGAGGCATAATAAGTAGCGCGTACACCGTGATGACCCCAGCGCAAGCCCTTCATCACGGCTACTATCGGTACTATCTGAAGTCTGAGGAACTCATCTCAAGAATTCAGGCAGTGACAACAGGCATCCGCGAAGGAAAGACTGTCAGGTATGATGACTTCTGCACTCTCGAAATACCCATTCCACCCACTGAGATCCAAGAAGCCATCGCCTCCTTCCTCGACCGCGAAACCGCGCGCATCGACGCGCTGATCGAGAAGAAGCAGCGGCAGATCGAACTCCTGCAGGAGAAACGTGCCGCGCTCATCAGCCACGCCGTCACCAAGGGCCTCGATCCGAACGTGAAGATGAAGGATTCCGGGATCGAGTGGTTGGGCGAGATGCCGGAGCATTGGACTGTCGAAAGAGTGAAATTCATCGCAAGTAAAATAGGTAGTGGGAAGACCCCAAGAGGGGGTGCTGATGTGTACGTTGAGACGGGTATCATGCTGCTGCGAAGCCAAAACATCCATTTCGATGGCTTGCGGTTGGATGACGTAGTATTTATTGAGCCAGAAGTTGATGAGGAGATGGCGAACACTCGGGTGCAAGGAGACGATGTTTTGCTCAATATCACCGGGGCTTCGCTCGGTCGTTGTTGCCGCATCCCGAAGGAGATGCCCTTGGCCAACGTGAATCAGCATGTCTGTATAATCCGGCCAATATCGCATAAGGTGGTTCCGGGATTCGTCGCATATTCATTCTCCTCTCAGTTGGTGCAGTCACAGATATATGCAAATGAAAATGGGACCTCACGAGAAGGTTTGAATTTTCAACAGGTTGGCGATCTTATTATCTGCTTTCCTTCCGACCTCGATGAACAAAGCAAAGTTGTCCATATATTGGATGAGAAAGTCACACGTACCATGTGTCTCGTCACCGCTGTCAACAATAGCTTGGCAATGCTCCGCGAATATCGAACCGCTCTCATTTCCGCCGCTGTCACGGGGAAAGTCGACGTTCGCAAGGAGGTCGCCTGATGGCTCTCGCGCCAGTGAAACCAGCATTGCTTCGTTGGGCGCGTGAGCGTCTTGGTAGGTCTGCGGATGATCTCGGCAGCCGGTTCAGGAAACTCCCTGAATGGGAACGGGGTCAGTCGCGACCCACCCTCAAGCAACTGGAGGACTTTGCGAGGGCAACCTATGTGCCGCTCGGATATTTCTTTCTGCCCGAACCACCGGAGCTGAACCTCCCGATTCCCGATCTCCGGACAATTCGCCGCGATGATATCAGACAGCCGAGTCCGGATCTCCTGGACACGGTGTACGCGATGCAACGTCGCCAGGCATGGTTGCGTGAGGAAATGATCGAAGGTGAAGCCGAGCCGCTGGGCTTTGTCGGGAGTTCCAATGTGACGGACGACCCGGAAGCAGTCGGACGAGAGATGCGTCGCATCGTCGGGCTTGCTGAAGGGTGGGCTGCGGTAATCCGAACCTGGGAGTCCGCAATCAGTGAACTGCGGCGAGCGATTGAACAACTCGGCGTCATCACCGTGATCAATGGTGTCGTCGGCAACAACACACACAGGAAACTTGATGTCGAAGAGTTTCGTGGTTTTGCACTCAGCGATGTGTTCGCCCCCCTCATTTTCGTCAATGGAGCGGATGCGAAAGCGGCCCAAGGATTCACTCTCGCACACGAGCTTGCGCATCTTTGGTTGGGAAACAGCGGCTTGACGGACGTCGGTCCCTCCACCTTCCCGTTGCACGAAACGGAATCGTGGTGCGATCGGGCTGCTGCGGAATTCCTTGTCCCGGCCAGTGAACTGATAGCATGCTGGAAGGAGATCCGATACGATGTTTCGCCATTCGAGTCCGTCGCTCGACGCTTCAAGGTCAGCCCTATCGTTGCGGGTCGACGGGCGATGGACCTCCGGCTCGTGGACCGAGAAACGTTTTTTGCCTTCTACAGTGAATACATCACGAGCGATCGTAGGCAACATGCGTCGACAGGAGGTGGCGATTTCTACAACAACCAGAATGCGCGTGTCGGCGAACGGTTCGCGACGCAGGTGATTCGCGCCGCGAAAGGAGGCAGAATCAGCTTCAAGGAAGCGTATGGATTGACGGATCTTCGGGGAGACGCGTTCCGCGAATATGCGCATCGTCTGGGGATCGATCTCCCATGAATCGACAATGCAGGTTCGTGCTGGATTCCGATGTGTTCATCGCGGCGAAGAATAGCTATTACGCTTTCGCGATCTGTCCGGGATTCTGGGAAAGCCTTATCCATCACCACTCCGAGAGCCACATCTGCAGTATCGACAGAGTGCGTGGCGAATTGCTCGCCGGTCAACGGACCGAGGATTTGGTCCAGTGGGTGCGCGAAAGCCTGCCGGCAGCTTTTTTCCGGGACACCGTAAGTGCCGATGTGCTGCAAGCGTACGCGGACATCATGCTCTGGGTGCAACGAAATTCCCAGTATCTCGATCCCGCCAAGGCCAAGTTCGCAACCGAGGCGGATGGATGGCTCGCCGCATACGCGATGGTTCATGAGTCTATCGTCGTGACGAACGAGCAACCACGACCACAATCACGGAGCCGCATCCTGCTGCCCGACGTCTGTGATCATTTCAGAGTAACCTATCAGAACACGTTTCTTATGCTGAAGGATCTGGGGGTTCAGTATCATTGGAGGTCCAGTTAATGTCCGGACAGCACACCGAATTCGCATTTGAGTCAGTTATCGAACATCATCTCATCTCCACCGGGGGCTACGAATCCGGTGACCGGGATGCCTATGACCCGAACCTCGCCCTCTTTCCCGCCGAGGTCATCGACTTCATCAAGCGGACGCAGGCGAAGGAGTGGGCGTACCTGGAGAACATTCAGAAGGACAAGGCCGGGCAGACGCTGCTGGACGACTTGGTCAAGGCCTTGGCCTCGGACCATGGCGGCTGCCTGACTGTCCTGCGCCATGGCTTCAAGTGCTTCGGCAAGCAGTTTCACGTCGCCTACTTCGCCCCTGCCAGCCGCATGAATCCCGACACGCTGGCGCGCTACGAGACGAACCGTCTCACCGTGACGCGGCAGCTGAAGTACTCGGCGAAGCACAACAACACTCTGGATGTCACGCTGTCGCTCAACGGCATCCCGCTCGCCACGCTGGAGCTGAAAAACCCGATGACGGGACAGACCTGGCGCAACGCGATACACCAGTACAAACACGACCGCGAGCAGACGGACCTGATCTTCCAGTTCAAGAAGCGCACGCTCGTGCATTTCTCGGTGGATACCGACGAAGTGTACATGACCACGCGCCTCACGGGCACGAGCAGCTTTTTCCTGCCCTTCAACCGCGGCAATCAGGGCGGTGCTGGGAATCCACCTAATCCCGACAGCTACAAGACCGCTTATCTGTGGGAGCAAGTACTGGAACGGCACAGTTTCCTCGACATCATCGCCCGCTTCATCCATCTCGAGGTGACGGAGAAGAGAGTCGGCGGAAAAACGATCAAGCGTGAGACGATGATCTTCCCGCGCTACCATCAGCTCGACTGCGTCCGTCGCATGGTGGGTGACGCGCGGGAGCGCGGTGCCGGGACGAACTACCTCGTCCAGCACTCGGCGGGATCGGGCAAGTCGAATTCTATCGCCTGGCTCGCGCATCGGCTCGCGACGCTGCATGATGAAAAGGATGAAAAGGTCTTCGACTCCGTCGTGGTCGTGACCGATCGCCTCGTCCTCGACCAGCAACTGCAGAACACCGTCTACCAATTTGAGCACAAGCAGGGCGTGGTGCAGAAGATCGAGATCAACTCGGTCCAGCTCGCGCAGGCCCTCGCCTCAGGTGTGCCGATCATCATCACCACCCTGCAGAAATTTCCCTTTGTCACCGAACACATCGACACGCTGCCGAAACGTCGCTACGCCGTCATCGTCGACGAGGCGCACAGTTCGCAGGGCGGACAGGCAGCCGCCGATCTGAAGGGCGTGCTGGCCGGAGCGGAGATCGACGAACAGGTGAAGGCGCAGGCCGAGGAGGAAGGTCTCCTCGACTACCAGGAAGAAATCCTGCGGCAGATGGCCAAGCGCGGCAGGCAGCCAAACATCAGTTTCTTCGCCTTCACGGCCACGCCGAAGCACAAGACGCTGGAGGTGTTCGGCGTTCCCGGTCTCGACGGCAAGCCCCGGCCTTTCCACCTCTATTCGATGCGTCAGGCGATAGAGGAGGGCTTCATTCTCGACGTGCTGAAGTACTACACCACATACAAGAGCTACTACCGGCTCATCAAGTCCATCGAGGACGATCCCAAGGTCGAGAAGCGGAAGGCCGCCCAGGCACTCGCGCGCTTCATGAGCCTGCACCCTCACAACATCGCGCAGAAAACCGAGGTCATGATCGAGCATTTCCGCAATTTCACGATGCATCGGATCGGCGGGAGGGCGAAAGCCATGGTCGTGACTTCAAGCCGCCTGCATGCCGTACGGTACAAGCTGGCCTTCGATCAGTACATCAAGGAAAAGGGTTACGCGGGCATCAAGACGCTCGTCGCATTTTCCGGAGAAGTCAACGACCCGGATGTTCCGGGCTGCTCCTATACCGAGGTCGGCATGAACGGCGGGATCAGGGAGAAGGAGCTGCCGGAGAAATTCGGTTCCGACGAATATCAGGTCCTCCTCGTCGCCGAGAAGTACCAGACTGGTTTCGATCAGCCGCTGCTGCACACGATGTACGTCGACAAGCGGCTCTCCGGCATCCAGGCCGTGCAGACGCTCTCTCGCCTCAACCGCACGGCGCACGGCAAGGAAGACACCTTCGTGCTCGACTTCGTCAACGACACCGAGGAAATCCAGCAGTCCTTCCAGCCCTTCTACGAGCAGACCGTCGTGGGCGATGAAGCCGAGGCGGGGCAGCTGTACGAGCTGGAGCTGAAACTTGCAGCGGCGCAGGTCTACGACCGTACGGAGGTGGACGAGTTCTGCCGCATCTTCTACAAGCCCAGGCAATCGCAGACGCAGGCGGACCATGCGAAAATGAACGCTGTGCTCGATCCCGTCGTCGGACGGTACATCAAGCTGGAGGAGGAGGATCGGGAGGAATTCCGCGGCACGCTCGTCGCATACCGGAACCTGTACTCCTTCCTCTCGCAGGTCATCCCGTTCCAGGACTCCGACCTGGAGAAGCTCTACTCCTTCGTCCGATACCTGCTGACCAAGCTGCCGAGAGGGGATCGCGGTCCCATCTACCACTTCGACGACGACGTTGCCCTCAAGTACTACCGCCTGCAGAAGATCAGCGAAGGATCGATCGTACTGGAGCCGGGGAAGGTGATCGAGATTCCGGGTCCCACCGAAGTCGGCACCCGCAAGGCCAAGCCCGAGGAGATCGAACTCTCCCAGCTCATCGACATCCTCAATGACCGCTTCAGCACCGAGTTCAAACCCGCTGACCAGCTCTTCTTCGACTCCATCAAGGAGGATGCCGTCGCGGACGACGACCTCCGACAGGCAGCACTGGTGAACACCGAGGAGAACTTCGGGTTCCTGTTCCGCAAGGCACTGGAGGGGCTAATCGTCAACCGCCTCGATCAAAACGAGGAGATCGCGGGGAGGTGTCTGAACGAGCCGGAAGTTCGAGAGGTAGTTGCGTCGTACTTGCTGAAGGAGGTCTACGAAGGAGTGAGGGAGGCGAGTACTACCGGATGACGCATCGTGTGATCGATCACAAAACTGATTCCTGAATCCGTGAGTTCGATTCTTTGAAAAGTACGTTTGAGGCAGTATTTTTAAG
>CAZWNO010000178.1:0-6264 GCA_964635845.1 uncultured Chromatiales bacterium | reverse complement strand
GAAGGGAGGCAACACCGTCACCTTCTCGCTGAATCTCACGGACGTTAACTGGACGACCGGTCCCGACAACCACTTCCGAAACATCCTCTTGGAACCCGACTGTGACAATGCCAAGGTCAGAGTCTACATCTCCGTCGACAGCAAGCTCAGCACGGCGCTGATCAACTGCGGCTGGTACAACACCGGGGCCACGATCACCTACTGGGAACTCATTCGCAAGCACGGCGGAACGTGGAGCAGCTACGCGCGCGACAGGGGATTTTTCAGCATCGATCCATCATACACCGGACCGAATCCCAACGGCAACCAGAATACCGATGAAATTCCGTTCGGAATCTCGGACGCGACGTTTGACGTCGATGTCTGGGTCAAGGACGATATCGTCGTACCGAACGGCAAGACACTGAGAATCACCACCGACGACGACGTGATCAATTCGCCCTCCGTCGAACAGACCGAGTTTCTTTTCTACGGGGGAACGGGTCTGACGATCGAGGACGGAGGGTATTTCGTCTCCACGCATTCCGGTACCTACGGTGTGGTGGACTACTACTGCTACACTTCCACCGACAAGGGATCCTGGACCGGTATTGTCGCCGAGTCCGGATCCGAGATCAACCTCGGTGTTTCGACAATCACGGACGCGATCGTCGGCGTCACGCTCGACGACCCGGACTATGCCGTGATGCTCGGTTGTGGCATAGACGACTCACGCGACATCGGGCTCTGGATTAAAAACTGCGACTCCTATCCTGTGGCTGTGAATGTCTGCGGTATCACCGGCACCGGAGACTACAGCGGGAATTTCCGAACCAGGAATGTTCTCATCGAGAACTGCAGCGTAGCTCCGCATTTCTGGTTGACTGGGATCTCCGGGGCGATAAAGAACGAAGACAACCGGGTCTATTTTGGTGGACACGGTGTCGAAATCACAGGCAGCAGTGAAGTGCTGTTCGAAGAATGCAATATTGCAACGAACGACAGCTGCGGTTTCTTCATTCACGAAACGGTTGGTCCCTACATACGTGACAGCCGAGTCAACGATAACGGCAAAAACCTTAGCGGTCAGGGCGGTCAGGTCGGTGCGGGGATTTACATTTACAGCGGTACATACTGGACCACGCTTCGCGAGTCGACGGTGGATGGCAATAACGGATATGGCATTTTCCTGTATGGGACGGGCGATTATCCGGCGAGAATCCGTGGCTGGTGGCATTCCTCCACCTCCATTGATCCGAATACTCCTTCCGATGTCGATCAGATTACCGATCGGCTTGGACTCAACTGCATCCATTCGAACACAAATAACGTCTGGGCGAAGCAGATGGGACGCTTCGATCTGGGGTCGGAGTATATGGATGGATCGGGCGGCATGGTGACGCTCGGTGGCATCAACAGCATCTACGACCCCATCACCTCGCAGGGACTGCTGGACTACTATTCGTTCGGCGGCTTTCGAGAGGACTGGTGGAACAACGATCCGAACGTCGGCACCGATCACGGATCGCAGCTCGACAATACCAACGAACTGCAGTCTGACTCTGTTGGGTGTTCGGAACTGGGCAAGCGCTCCTCGCGTGACGCCATTACATACGTGCGCGACATGATCGAGTACAATCGAACGCGCGGCGGCATGCCACCGCAGCCGGTTGTTTCCGAGCGCACGGCGCGGCCGGTTCCGTCTGACGCGACTTGCGCGATCACGGAAGTGTATCCGAATCCGTTCAATCCCGTGGCGCGGCTTACCGTGACACTTACCGAAGAGCAGGATATCCGCCTCGTCGTCATCGACATGCTCGGACGCGAGGTCGCAGTGCTCGCAAACGCGGCGTACGCAGCCGGAACCCACGGCTTCACGTTCGATGCCGGTTCGCTGGGTACGGGAAGTTATCTGGCGGTGCTCCGGGGCGCGACCTCGGTGAGCACGATGCCGCTGATGCTGGCGAAGTAAGTCCGGTGGAAGGATGGAGCGATTCCCGTCGCCGGGATAACGCCCCAGGCTGCCGCCGGAACATATCGTTTGGAGAACATCCGGCGGTACTGGCGGGAATCGCTCCATCCCATGATACGAAAAAATGGTCTCTTGTAAAATTCAGGAATAATGTAACCGGTTAGACCCTCATGTGTTGTAAACTTGTTCCGTCCATTGCCTCGATTCAAGCAAAGGTGTCCGCCATGCGTCAGTCTACACGGTTTTTTTCCTTACGATTCCTCTCAACACTGTTTCTGGCGAACCTACTGTTCATGCCGACTGTTGGCCACGGCGACTCTCCCTCGCGAAAACCCGCTGTGACCGGTATGAATGTACATTTCGGCACAGGCTTTTTCGAGAATCGCGGGCAGATCGTCACCACGCGCGGCGAGGCGGCAACGGAGGTGAAATACTACGCCTTCGTCAAGGGCGCGCGACTGTACGTTACACCACAGGGTTGGTACACGGTATTCGCATCGCGAGAAAAAGAAGATGAGAAAGCCGTGAGCGAGGCAACGGGCGATGCGGGACGCGAAGCGGAACGCTCGTTCGACCCCAACAAGCCCCCCGAGGGCGCACGGCTCTACCGCATTGGCACGATGTTCGAAGGCAGCATGCCGGATGTCGAGATAGTCGCTTCGGAAAAAGTGCCGGAATACCACAATTTTTACCTCGCGCACTGTCCCGACGGCATCACGAAGGTCCCCGGCTATCGGGAGTTACGCTACGTGAACCTGTACAATAACATCGATCTGATCCTCCACGCCTCGCGCGACGGCATGAAATGGGAATTCGAGGTGCGTCCCGGCGGACGCGTGGAAGACATCCGCCTGCGCTACGACGGCGCGGAGAATATCGAAGCCATGCCCGACGGGTCGCTCCTCGTTCGCTGGCCGGAGGGGTATATCAAGGAACAGAGACCCTTTACATATCGCCCAAAAAATGATGTGTCGGACGCTGTCGAAGCGACTTCCTCTTCATATCGCCTTAATGGTAATTCCATCGAATTCGAAGTCGCTGAGCACGACGAGAATTCCGTGCAGGTGATCGATCCTTTTTCTACATATTTTGGAGGAACCCACGACGAGATCAGCAATGGTATTTCCGTCGACCCGCGCAATTTCTTAGCAGTTGTTGGGATCACAAGCAGTTTTGATTTTCCGGTATTGAATGCCTGGCAGGACAGTCTCGGACGTTCTCCAGGCCCTCAGCAATCGGATGCATTTCTTCTGCAATGCGACAGCAATACGACATTACGTTGGGCTACGTTTTTCGGAGGAGAAGCAGCCGAGTTCTTGATATCCTGCGCCACCGATTCAATCAATAATATTGCAATCTGTGGTAGCACTCAAAGCGGCGATTTGCCGGTAGATGCTTCCGCATTCCAGAAACGTTTGAACGGAGATCAGGATGGCTTCATCGCGAAAATTGATTCAAGCGGTTCACGAATATGGGCAACCTATTTCGGCGGGAGTTCGAATGAGAATATCTTTGGGATAGGCACAGATCCAGCGGGCAACATCATAGCATCGGGCGGAACAGAAAGCTGGGACTTACCCACATTTCGAGCGGGACAATCAATGTACAAGGGGGAACGAGACTTCTTTTATCTCAAAATGACAACTTCCGGCAACCTCATTTTTTCTTCGTATCTCGGAGGTATCGAACGTGAAGGACTTGCAAGGGTCGACGTCGATGCGTCAGGGTATTTCGCGCTTGCAGGGAGTACGCAGGGTGATATGCCGGTAAAAGCAGCGCAGCAGCCCTCGTTCGGTGGCGGTGTCAGCGATGATTATCTTGCATTTTTCGATAGCAGCGGAGTGATGCAATGGGCTACGTTCATTGGAGGCAGTGGAACCGAATCAGGTAGTTATGAGGCGGCAGTACGTTTTGATCATCATCGGAACATACTTCTGTCCGGTAGCACTAGAAGTACGGATCTCCCAGTGTCAAGGGCTTTTCAAAGCGCGAATAATGGCGTAGTGGACGCCTACCTTATGAAATACTCTCAAACCGGAGCTTTGATCTGGGGGACATACTACGGTGGGAACTCGTATGATAATTCCGCGTCAAAATGCGCAGTCGACAATCAAGACAATATTTATCTTGTGGGCCGGACACGAAGTCGTAATTTCCCGATATTCAATGCAGTGTACCCTTCCATGAAGGATCCGGTTTCCATCTCCAATCCTAGCGACGCTTTCATCGTGAAGTTTGATAGTGCAGGCGCACGGCTCTGGGCCACGTATCTCGGAGGATCTCTCCGCGACTGGATAAATGGCGCGGTCTGCGACAGTCGTGACTACCTATTTGCTTTAGGCACGACATACAGCCACGATTTTCCCATCATCAACGCCTGGCAGGATACGCTCAAATGGGATCCAAATTCGATACCCACGAATCAAGACATCTTCATCACGCGCTTCGATCCAGATGGCACGATTCCCGTGACGCTCTCGGCTCTCACGGCTGCGCGGGTTGCGAACGGCGTTGAACTGAACTGGCGCACCGAGAGTGAGGTGAATGCCTACGGTTTCTCGATCGAGCGCAACGACGCCGGGGACCAGGACGGTGGTCAGGTACAAAATCCCGTCCAGTCCTCCAATTACTGGGAGAATATTGGCTTCGTCCAGGCACGCGGTGGAGACAACACGGGGCAATTCTACACCTGGCTCGATGCATCACCCGGCCGCGAAGATCTCACGAGCTTCTACCGCCTGCGCATGATCGACAACGACGGCAGTTACGAATATTCACCCGTTGTGGAGGTTGGTCCGATCAGAGCGCTGAACCAGATCGATTTCGAAGCGGTGTATCCCGATCCCGCGCGCGACTGGCTGACACTGCGCTTCTCGCTGCCGACTGAGCAATCCGTCACGCTCATCGTACACGACGTCTCCGGCCGTGAACTCGCCCGTCTGCACGACGGGGAACTGCTGCCTTCCGGCGAGCATACCTCCATGCTCCCTGTCGCCTCCTGGCCGTCGGGGTTGTATCTGTTCACGCTGAGCGCGGGGGAGATGACGATTACGAGGCGAGGATTGATATTGAGGTAGATGGAGAATGGAAATGAGGGAAATTAAGGAAATGGGAGTGGTAAAAGACCAAAACCCTCATTTCCTTCGTTTCCCCTGTTTCCCTTGTCGCCCATATTCAGAGGTAAATCCATGAATCAGCACGTCACGTTCCTGAAGTACGTCGCCACATTTGCCCTCATCGGGTTTTTCCTGACCACCCACATGGCGTTCGCGCAGAATGATCCTGGCATCACCTCCTCGCCGGTTTCCAGCGCTATTGCTGGAAGGGCATACGCGTACTCGGTTACTGTCGAAGGCACAACGCCGATCACGTACGAACTCGTATTGAAGCCGGAGGGGATGTCCATCAACTCCAACGGTCTCATCGGCTGGTGGCCGGACCGGAACAACGCAGGTGAGCATCCGGTGCATCTCGTCGTCACGAATTCCGTCGGGTCGGACGAACAGCAGTTCACGGTGGACGTGATGACCCCTCCCATCATCGACGCAATCTCAGATCAACACGCAAACGTCGGGGAGCAATTCTCGTATCAAGTCACGGCCGATGCGCGCCCGGATCCCGATTACGATCTCGTGGAAGCGCCGGCGGGAATGTCAGTAACGCTCGCCGGTTTGATTACGTGGACCCCAACCGCCGATCAGGTGGGCACCTATCAGGTGCAGGTCCGGGCGCAGAGCAAGGCAGGACGGGAAACGAAGCAATTCAACATCGAGGTCGCTACCTCCACGGGGACCGCGTCGCCGGGACCGGTGAAGTCGTTTCGGCTGCTCTCCATGTATCCACAACCCGCAACGACGCATATTACTGTTTTGATCGAAGCACCCGGTTATGAGAAGCTGTCCTTCGGACTCTTCGACCTGCTCGGTCGCTCCATGCATCGACAGCACAACGTCGTCGTTCAAGGAGAGGTGATGACAATGGAATTGCCTACCTCAGACCTGGCCCCGGGAGTCTATGTGCTACGTGTAGAGGGGAGGTCTGGCGACCTCATAGCGCCTGTTCTCTTGCGGTAGCAAACGAATGAGCGGACGTGACAGGTCATTTCCCTTAATGTCCCCTCTTGGGAGGGCCAAATCCCCCACCTTATGACTGCCGCCCTGCTCGACCGGCTCACGCACCGCGCACATATTCTCGATTGTTCGTGGGACAGTTATCGGCTCAAACAGACGGTACGAACCAAAGGATCGGCGCTGAGCACACCCCATTCTTTGGTCCAGCCCGAATGTTAGTTTAGTTTGCAAAATTCTATCCTC
>CAZWNO010000177.1:0-6341 GCA_964635845.1 uncultured Chromatiales bacterium | reverse complement strand
TGCGATATTACGAAGCCTTAAACTATCCCACAACAAAGGGCGAAGAGCCAAAAAGGATCACACCGCCGAGACCGAGAATCAATCCGATGAATATTACGGCATCTATGGCATCATCCGCCACCGAATTCACGCCGCGTATCAGGACGTACACAAATATCGCTCCGCAGACCGCTGTAAGCAGCCAGAACACGCGTGCAACCTCTACGATACCGAGCAGCGTCATCAGTCCGGAACCGACGGAGAGGAAAATGAAGGACGACAGCAGGGAATTATAGCGGAAAAATTCCACCTGTCCGCTGTCCGCCGCCCGGATGACTTCAGCGATATAGAGGAAGCTGTCGCCGAGGAAGGAGAACGGGATGGCCAGAAAATAAAATATCGGTCCCGCTACGACAGCAACTGCCAATGCTCGCGTCACGCTGTTTTTCTTCTTCCCGACGAAACGTGCCGCCACCGCCTCCAGCGATGATCCCACCCGTGTCCCAACGGCTGGCAGCAGCGCAAGAAGACACAAAACAAATGACATCGCCGCGAAGTATGGCGGCACGTAGGCGGCCAGGCTGAAGCCCCACGTGCGCAGCGAAGGAAACGCCGCGCCAGCGAGCCAGAACAGCAGCAGCAGCACGAAAGGAAGCCTCACTCCGGGAACTCCGCTTCCACCAGCTGCGCAAGCAGCTGCAGGGACTGCTGCCATCCGACATAACAGCCGTCCTCGGGAATGATGTCGGGAATTCCCTCCTGTACGACAGTCAGATCGGTGCCGGAGCCTACATCAACGAGCGTGACGGTCACCTGCATCTCGCCCGGCAGATTCGGGTCGTCGAATTTGTCCCGGTAGCGGAGGAGTTTGTTTGGAACCAGTTCGTCGTACACTCCGCCGAAGGAATGCGACTCGCCCGTGGCGAAATTGGTGAAGGACATGTGGTAGCTGCCTCCCGGCGTCGGATTGAACTCCTGCACATGCGCGGTGTACCCGTGCGGCGGCAGCCATTTGACGAGGGCGTCGGCGTCGAGCATCGCCCGATAGACGCGTTCGGGTTTTGCGCGGAGCACGCGGTGCAGCCGCACTGTATAGGAAGCCATGGGATTTCCTTTCAGAAATTGGAGTTGCTGGAAAATGACGGGCGTAATCTACATCCCCCGATGGCAAAACTCAAACCATATCCGGAACCCCTCCCTCCTCAGTCTCTCCTCCAATCCCAGTCCCAATCCCAATCTCACTCCTAGGGCTTATGCCCTGGGCAGGTGTGTTTGGTTGGCTCTGAGGCTGTTCTGTCCCCGATCCCAGTCCCAGGGTTACCAGTCCCAGGGCTGATGCCCTGGGCAGGTGTGTTTGGGTTGCTCTGAGGCCCTTCTGTTCTCCAATCCCAGTCCCAGGGCTCACAGTCCCAGGGCTTATGCCCTGGGCAGGTGTGTTTGGGTGGCTCTGAGGCTGTTCTGTCCCCGATCCCAGTCCCAGGGTTACCAGTCCCAGGGCTGATGCCCTGGGCAGGTGTGTTTGGGTGGCTCTGAGGCCCTACCGTCCCTTCCGCCTTTCCGCCCCTACAACCGTCCACTACCTGATGACAATTTTTTGTTGTCGCTGATGTTAATATAGCCTTACGTTTAGCCAGCGCCTCACGGCTGTGAAGGAAGAGCTGAGTATCTGTTTCCCTGACGGCAGCAGTACGACTTGGAACGTGCCATTGAGCGCCGTCCAGAACCGGTTCATCTGGCCATCGAACATGTTGCGCGTGATGAGCTGGGTATCCTCCTGGAGAACGTCGTAGCTCAGGTGGACCTGGCCGGATGAGGAGCAGGTCCCGTTCAGCGGAAAGTCACCTTCGGGGGTTGTGATCGTTCCGCTGACGACGCCGTTGTTTCCCGTGAGATCGAAATGTATGCCGTCCTGGGCACCGGAAGATTCGAAAACGACGTCCCATCTCCCCGTCATCGTCGGAGCCGGAGCCACCGGATTGTTCTCCTCCTCGCTGCATCCGCCGTACACGGCGCACACCGCGAGCGTCAGCGCGATAAGCAACATCTTGCGTAACATGATCGATCCTCCTGATGAGAGTGTGGTCCCGTAGTGACCTTCACCGCGCGAGGGATCGTCAGTGATCCCGCTCGAGTATACGGATCTCCATATCGTTTATTATCACAATCCTGTCATATCTTTGTCCGGAAAACGTCATCCGCCATCCGCGGTGACCTCCGCATTTTGGACAACAGGGCAGGTGTGTTTGGTTGCTCTGGGGCTTTCCTATCCTCCAATCCCTATCCCAGTCCCAGGGCCCACAATCCCAGGGCTTATGCCCTGGGCAGATGTGTTTGGAATGCTCTGAGGCTCTTCTGTCCTACAATCCCAGTCCCAGGGCTGATGCCCTGGGCAGGTGTGTTTGGTTGCTCTGGGTTCTTCTGTTCTCCAATCCCAGTCCCAATCCCAGGGCTCACAATCCCAGGGCTGATGCCCTGGGCAGGTGTGTTTGGTTGCACTGAGGCCTTTCTGTCCCCCCTCCCAATCCCAGGGCTTATGCCCTGGGCAGGTGTGTTTGGTTGCTCTGAGGCCCTACCGTCCTTCCCGATCCTTCCGTCCCTCCCGTCCATTCCGCCCCTAATAGCTCTTTTCCACCTCCCACACAAATGCGCGCACTCCGACTTCCTCGCTGATGCGATCGAGCTTTTCGATGCTCTCGAGGAGTGGGTCGACTTTGTCGGAGGGGACGACGACGAGCGTGGCGGAGTTCTGTTCGGGCCAGGTGTGCGTGCCCATGCGGGGTTCGCCGGAGACGCTTCCGCGGCCGTGAACCTCGCTCCAGGTCGTGTATCCGCGCAGTCCGTGATGATCCAGGATGAAATCGATCTTGTCGCTGACGGTCTGGTTGTAGATGAGCATCACTGCTTTCATGCCTGCTCGCTCTCCTGCGCGCTGTTGAGGAAAGTGAATTTCTGGCGGACGCCCGACACCTTGTCGCGCTCGCCGCGGCGCGAGACGATGGCGTAGATGACGGGAATGAGCACGAGGGTGACGGCGGTGGAGAAGGTCAGTCCGCCGACGAGGGCGATGCCCATTGGCCGCCATGATTCCGCTCCCTCGCCCGTGCTGACCGCGAGCGGCACCATGGCGAGGATGGTGGTCAACGTGGTCATCAGCACGGGACGCAGACGCGACATGCACGCGAGCGCGACGGCTTCGATGAGCGCCACACCGCGGTCGCGCATGAGGTTGATGAAGTCGACCAGTACGACACCGTTCTTCACCACGATGCCGATCAGCAGCACCGCGCCCAGACCCGCGACCAGGCTCATCGAGGTGCCGGTCAGGAAGAGCGCGAGGAACACGCCCGTGAAGGCGAAGGGGATCGAGAACATGATCACGAACGGCAGGACGAGGGATTCGAACTGCGAGGCCATCACGAGGAATACCAGCACGAGACTGAGCAGCAAGAGCAGGCCGAGGTCGCTGAAGGATTCCTGCATGTCCTCGTACGCGCCGCCCACGTTGATGCTGACGCCTTCGGGCAGGTCGAGGCGGTCGACCACGCTGGTGATGTGCGAGGCGAGTTCGCCGAGCGAGACGCCCGATGCCATGCTCGACACGGTCACGACACGCTGACGCTGATAGCGCTCGATGTTGGGGGGATTCCAGTACTCCCGCACTTCGCCGACTTCGCGTAGCGGAATGACGCGGCCCATCGGGTTCGTGAGCGGCAGGGCCTCGAGGTCGGAAATGGATTCGCGATAGCGTTCGTCAAAACGGACCACGATGTCGTATTCTTCGCCTTCCTCGCGGAGGACGGAGGTGGTGAGGCCGTTCACGCGGTTGCGCAGCGCGCTGGAGACCATCGCGGTGTTCATTCCGTTCTCGGCCAGTTTCTTCCGGTCGAGCACGACCTGCAGTTCAGGCCGCTCGTCCTTGCGGCTGATCTGCACGTTTTCCGCGCCCGGCACGGTGGCCACTATCTGCCGGACTTCCTCGGCGAGGCGGCTGGTGGTGTTGAAATCATGGCCGAAGATCTGCACGTCCACGGTGTTGCTGGCGCCCATCATTCCAGCCCCGCCGCTGCTGACGGTGTAATCGACGATTTCCGGCATCTTGCTCAGCTGCACGCGCAGATCGTCCATGATGGTCCATACCGACCGGTCGCGCTCGGAGGCATCGGACAGACGGCCCGAGACATTGATGATATTCGATCCGGTGGCGGTGAAGATCGAAAGCATTGTGCCGGCATCGTCCGCGCCGCTGGAAACGGCAAGCACTTCCAGCTCGGGATAGCGCTGCAGCATCAGCGCTTCGATGCGCTGCGCCACCTTGTCGCTCTCCTCGACGCGCAGGCCGTTGGTGAGTTCGACCTTGATGCTGAGCTGTCCCTGGTCCGACTCCGGCATGAAGTCGAAGCTCACGAATGCGAGCAGCAGCAGCGATGCGAGGAAGGTCGCGGATGATGCGATGACGACAGTCTTCTTGTGCACCAGCGCCCAGCGAATGGTTCTTCCGTAGAAATTGTCCATTCGCCGAAGGAGCGGTTCGATGGTGTTTTCGTGGCTCCAGCGCCCGGACTTGCGCTTGCGCTTTCCGCCCAGCAGGCGGGAGGCCATCATAGGGGTGAGACTGATGGCCACCAGGGTCGATGTGATGATGGTGATCGACACGATCCATCCGAGCTGCTCGAAGAGGACGCCGGTCATGCCGCTGACGAGGGTCAGCGGGAAGAACACCGCCACGATGACCAACGAGGCGACGATCACCGCCAGCCACACTTCGTTCGTCGCGTAGATCGAGGCCTCGCGCGGCGTGGCGCCGTGCTCGACATGCCGTTCGATATTCTCGAGAACCACGATCGCGTCGTCGACCACCATGCCCATCGCGATGGCCATGGCCGAGAGCGAGATGATGTTGAGCGATCCTCCCGTGATGGCGAGATACACGAAGGACACGATCATCGAGATCGGGATGGCGAGCAGCACGATGAGTGTCGCGCGCCAGCGCCCGAGGAAAAAGCGCACGACGATCACGACGAAGAGAATCGCATACAGCAAGGTCTCCGACAGGTTGTTCACCGCGCTGGTGATGAAGTTGGAGGTGTCGAGGATCTCATCGATCTTCACGTCGGGCGGGAGTTTGCGCTCGAGTTTCGCGACTTCCGCCTTGACCTCGTTGGCGATGCCGACGGTGTTGGCGCCGGACTGTTTCATCACGAACATCCGCATGCCCTTCCGGCCGTTGATGCGCTCGACGAGGGAAACGTCCTTGAGCGTGTCGCGCACGACGGCGATGTCACGGAGGAAAACGGATTTCCCCTCCCGCGTGGCGATGACGACGTCGTTCAATTCGGCGCTCTCGGCGAATTCTCCCTCGACGCGGAGCTGATAGTCCATCATCCCCATCTTGATGTTTCCCGCGGGCATGTTCATGTTCTCGGCCTGGATCGCCGCGGCGACCTGCTCGAGCGTCAATCCGTAAGCCGTGAGTTTCAGCGGGTCGGTCTCGATGAAGACCCGCCGCTTCGGCGCGCCGATCAGCGCGACGGATCCGACGCCGTCGATGCGGTTGATGGGCGTGACCAGCTCGTCTTCGAGAATTTTGTCGAGCCCGGCATAGCTTTCATCGGCCGTGACGGAATAGAACAGGATCGGCATCATGCTCATGCTGAACTTGAAAATCATCGGCCGCTCGACGCCGTCGGGCAGCTGATCCTGCACCATGTCGATCGCGTCACGGATGTCGTTGGATGCCTCGTCGAGGTTGGTTTCCCAGCTGAACTCGAGACTGACGACGGAAAGGTTCTCGCTCGAAACGGATCTGACATCCTTCAATCCCTGGATGGAATTGAGCGCGTCCTCGAGCGGACGCGTGACGTTGGTTTCAATGTCGCGCGCATTCGCTCCGGAATACACCGTCATCACCGTGATCATGGGCGGTTCCATTTCCGGAAACAGATCGATGGGAATGCGAACGAGGGAATAGAGTCCCAGCACGATCACACCGAAAAAGATCACGGACGTGGTGATGGGACGCTCGACGGAACTTCGGTAAATACTCATCTGCTCGTGCCGGGTTCTTCGTGATGGGGATGGTTGGGATTACGGCTGCACGCGCACGGCGGAGCGATCCATGAGCTTCGATTGTCCGGTGACGATGAGCCGGTCTCCGGGACGCAGCTCACGGGAAATCAGCTCGACCTGGTCGTCATGCCGCTCGCCCAGCGTCACCACGACACGGTGCGCCTTGCCGCCCTTTTCGAGAAAGACATAGCGCTCGTTCGATCCCTGGAGTTTCATCACGGCGAGCGCCGGCGCGAGGAATGCCGAGGCGCGGCCGAGCGCGAGTTCGGCGCGGGCGAACATGCCGGGCCGCAGCG
>CAZWNO010000176.1:0-6587 GCA_964635845.1 uncultured Chromatiales bacterium | reverse complement strand
CGAAGAGTAACCACGGATTACACGGATTACACAGATTGACTTGATCGAGGCGCGGTCCGGAAACTCTCGGGGAGCGTCGGATGAAGCAGGGCGGTCAGTGGTTCCGTCGACCTGCATCGGTCACGGATGTCCGTGATTTCGTGCACGGTGGTTCGCCCCTACTGTTGGATGAGCGAACTGAAACGCGCGCGGACGGAATCGGCGTAGAGGGCGCCGAAAATGCCGACGCCGTTGTGGATGTTCGTGATGTCGGGACGGTCCTGCCGCACGGATACGGGATCGTCGAAACCGCGTGCGAGCTTGTAGTAGCTGTACAGGTACTGGTCGAACGAATAGGCCACGCCGAGCACGTCGCGTCCGGACACGCCGTCGATATTGAGGAGATCGGCGTGCACGCGCAGCATGTTGCCGTTGGAAAACAGGACCGCCTTGTCGCGCGTGGGCTCGGTGAATTCGTAGGTGTCCGTCGATGCGAAGTAGCGCGCCGGCACCTCGCGTCGCACTTCCACCTCCTTGCCGTCGACGAGTTTCGTCCCGACGATCCACATGCGGAAATAGTAGCCGTTGGCGGGATAGGCCGTGTTATCGGCCGCTGCGACGCGCACGCCGCCGCTCACCGCCTCCAGCCTCGCGTATGCGCGGCTGGGCACCGTGGTCACCGCCGTGATGCGCTTGTAACCCGGGACGTCGACCGTGATCGTGTATTCCGTTCCCTCCGTCGGCACGAGTTCGTCGTTCACCCATACCGTCTTCTTCGTGCCGTCGCCCAGCGTCATCACCGTGTCGCGGAAGACGAAGCGCCTCCTGCTGGACGCGATGGACACCTCCGCTTCCGTGACCGGATCGGGCCTGATGGCATCGTCGGGATTCGTTGTCACCGCGTCGAATGTGCGCTCGAGCCGCACCACCTGGTACGGCGCCGCCCGGTCAAGGACACTGAACACCACGATCCGCTCCTCGTAATCGGACTTCGGGGAAAAATCGTTTTCACAGGCGGTGAGAATGAAAACAGATACGACGGCAAGTATCGGGAAAAATCGCGGCATGGGAGTCCTGAGAAGAGTAACCACAGATTACACGGATTACACAGATTGAATTATCGAAACGTCACAAACAATGAAAAATCGGGAAACGCCCTGATCACATCAAGGCAATCTGTTAACATACGCAGATTTTTGCATGGGCAAAAACTGCGCCGGATTGAACTGGCGATCCCGCACCCGGGCCAACGGGCCGGGTGCGCCACCCCGGAATTCTATCAGAATGGATGACGTAGGGCCGGGCCAACGGCCCGGTCACATGGTACGGCCAACGGCCCGGCCACATGGTGTACATTACCGGATACAAACGGTGCGCGGCTGCACGGCTATGCGGGCCGGGGGGCGTGTCAGTTTTTCACGAACCGGAAGTAATTGTAGGTGATCGAATCCGAGACCATGCCGCCGAAGACGCCGAGACCGCCCTCGACGTAGGAGGCGTCGGGCAGATCGAGGCGGATGCTGAGCGGATCCTCGAAGCCGCGGACGATCTTGTAGTAACTGTAGAAATTGTTCTCCAGGCCGTAGAGATGCGTGATCACGCGCCGCGCGACGATCGAGTCACCGGGCAGGATCATCGACTCGGTGATGCCCCGCAGCATGCCGACGGTGAAGCTCAGCTCCTCCTCGCGGGCGGGAGACGGGTACAGCCAGGTATCGTCCCTTGCCACATGGCGCAGCGGTATCTCCCTTCGCTGGATCAGCGTGTCCCCGAAATTCCACTTCACGACCTCCACCCAGAGGCGATAGTAAAACGCGGACGGCGCTTCCGCGAAGGACGTGACGCCGTGATAGCAGCGGATGGTCGCCATGCCGGTGTCGGGACGCACGAGATCGGCCCGGACATACACCCGTGACGGCAGGTGAATAGAGGATGTAACGGTCGGATATCCGGGCACGGTGACCTGCAGACGATATTCCTTCTCGGGAAGCGGACGCAGGTAGCCGTTGATCCATGCCCGCACCCTGCTCCCCTCCGCGCCGGTGACGAGCGTGTCGTGGAAGACGAAGACCTCGCCTCCGCGGAGGATCCGCACGTCCGCCTCCGCGACTTCCCTGTCGGTGAGCGGTGTCTGCACCAGTCCCAGTTCCGCGTCGTAGCTCCAGGCGAGGCGCACGGTCTGCCTCGGCTGGGCGGCATCGAGCACGGCGAAAACCGCGAGCTGTTTCGTGAATTCCGACTTGGGAGAAAAGTCGTCCTCGCACGCGACACCGAGAAGCGCCGCGGCGAGGAAAGTCAGCAGGGCCGTTCTGCCCATGGATGCTCCGTTCACATGATCATGGCTCCGGTTCTCCCCGCTTCCGCGGGACAGCGCCGGACTGGTTTCCGCCTGTTACTTCTTCTTCCCCCGGCCGATGGGTTCCTCGACGGACTCTCCCGTTCCCTCGACGTCCGCCGCGCCGCCCGCGTCAGCGACGGCGGGCACGCCGCCGATGCCGAGTTCGGATTTGACATGTCCCTCGATCTTCTCGAGCAGACCGGGAGTGTCCTTGAGGAATTTCCGCACGCCCTCGCGGCCCTGTCCCAGGCGCTCGTCGCCGTAGGAAAACCAGGATCCGCTTTTCTGTATCACGCCCGCCTCGACGCCGACGTCGAGCAGGTCGCCGATGCGGGAGATGCCTTCGTTATAAAGGATATCGAACTCCGTTTCCTTGAACGGCGGCGCCATCTTGTTTTTCACCACCTTGACGCGGACGCGGTTGCCGACGATGTTGCCGGCGTCCTTGAGCACGTCCTTGCGGCGGATGTCGAGGCGGATGGACGCGTAGAATTTCAGCGCATTGCCGCCGGTGGTCGTCTCGGGATTGCCGAACATCACGCCGATTTTCGAGCGCAGCTGATTGGTGAAGATGACCGTCGTCTTGCTCTTGCTGATCGCGGCGGTGAGCTTGCGCAGGGCCTGCGACATCAGGCGCGCCTGCGTGCCCATGGTCGGATCGCCCATTTCGCCTTCGATTTCCGCGCGCGGCACGAGGGCGGCGACGGAGTCGATGACGATCACGTCGATGGCGTTCGAGCGCACCAGGGTCTCGCAGATCTCCAGCGCCTGTTCGCCGTACTCCGGCTGCGAGACGAGCAGGTTGCCGACGTCCACGCCGATCTTGCGCGCGTAGCCCACGTCGAGCGCGTGCTCCGCGTCGATGAAGGCCGCCATGCCGCCGGTCCTCTGGGCTTCGGCGACGATATGGAGGCAGACGGTGGTCTTGCCGGAGGATTCGGGACCGTATATTTCCACGATGCGGCCGCGCGGGATGCCTCCGATGCCCAGCGCGAAATCGAGCGAGATCGATCCCGTCGGAATGGTCTCGACCGGCGCGATCACGCCGTCTCCCAGGCGCATGATCGAGCCCTTGCCGAACTGCTTTTCGATCTGCTGCAGCGCGAGATCGAGTGCCTTCACTTTGCCGTCGTGTTCGTCAGACATGATGAAACCTCAGATTGGTGAATACTTCCCCGCAGTTATTCCCCGGGTGTCAGTGAGATGTGGGTGCGTTCCTTATGAACCGCTCCCTGTGGTGTGAGCGTGCTTTCCATGATGCGCAGCCGCGTGAAACGAACCGGAGTGGATTGAAAGCTACACGCTTGCAGCGCATTTTCCAAACCCGTGGTATCGGCGTCGCGGCGCACGCGTCCGATGGTGAAATGCGGCGTGAACGGCTTGTCCTCGCGTTCCGCGCCCGCGCGGACGCAGACCTCCTCGGTCAGCGTCTGCAGCGTGAGCGTCTCCGGCGGCGGGGCGGAAAATCCCAGCCACACGATGCGCGGCCGCCGCAGGTTCGGAAATCCTCCCGTGCGGTCGATCAGTCCCGCGATGCCATCGGGCGGAAGCGGCATCGCGGCGAGCCTCTCGCGCATTGCGGCAACACCCTCGCGCATTGCGGCAACACCCTCGCGCAGCGCGCGGGCGATCGCATCCAGCGTCCGCGCCTCCACGTCCCCGAGAAATTTCACGGTGACATGGATCTTGTCCGCCTCCTCCCACCTGACGCCGCGCTCGCGCCTGCGCAGGCACTCCACGAAGCGCGCCATCTCCCCCCGCGCCGCGGGATCGGGATACAATGCAATGAAGGATCGAATCAACATATGGCGGCCGGATGATACATAGACATTTGTATAATAGGAAATAAATTGGTGGGATGCAAATCATATACCGCGTCGTCGTAGGGGCGAACCACCGTGAATGGGATCACGGACACGCGGCATTGTTGCACGAAATCGAAATCACCGTGTGTACGGTCATATCGTCGGTTCGCCCGTGTGGGATGCGACGGATATTCGGGCATATGCAACGGTTCGCCCGTGTGGTATGCGACGGATATTCGGCATATGAAACGGTTCGCGCGTGTGGGATGCGACGGATATTCGGCATATGAAACGGTTCGCCCGTGTGGAAATTGACAAAATATTTCGCATGCAACACGGGCGAACCGATGATAATGCCGGACGGGTGGTGGTTTCGTCGACGTTCAATGGGCACGAATGTCCGTGGTTTCGAGCACGGTGGTTCGCCCCTACGGGGCGCTGCATGGCGGTTTCACGTGGGCGAACCGATGATAATGCCGAACGCGCGGTGATTTCGTTGGCGTTCATCGGACACGAATGTCCGTGGTTTCGAGCACGGTGGTTCGCCCCTACGGGGATGACGACCATGCATCCATGATCCCGATCGCGTCGGTTTTCACCATCGAACCGGATTCTCGCGGATGTAACGACGTCGGTTTTCAATATCAATGTCGGTCCGAAGGATCGATTCATAATAATTCCTTTGCCAGAGATTCACGTGCTCACTGGTTTTCTTCCGAACCCTCTTCACGGTTCGCGATTTGAACTGGGAAATCACACTTCCGAGCGACGCAGGAAGAAGGCCGTGACTCTTGGAGGATTCAATAGAATTCCCTGTCCTCTCGATCATGATAATGCCATGAAGGTGATTCGGCATGACGACGAATTCGTCGAGGCGCACATGTTGAAGACGCTTTTGAAGATCCTTCCACTCCTCACATACAATCAAACCGACGGGGTTGAGCTGCGGTACAGAGTCTATGATCTCGCCGAACAGCATCAGACCTTCGAAGGCCTTGATGGTCACGAAGTACCAGTTCGTGCGCGCGTAGTCGTAATGCCGGAGTCGCAGTGTTTTTCGTTGCTGCATCTACTCTCCCAATAGCAGATGCACGCAATATGAATTTACAGGATTCGTCAGGCAATGGAAATACTCCGACCGGAAGCTACCGTCCCTATTTCATGATTCAATGCGCGTGGCGTTGGGATTGATCGCGGGCGAACCGATGATGATACCGGACGGGCGGTGATTTCGTCGACGTTCATCGGACACGAATGTCCGTGAGTTCGAGCACGGTGGTTCGCCCCTACGGGATTATTCTTCCGGCTTTGCCCAGGCGGTTCATGACGGCGGCGCCGATGCCGGTGGGGGGAATGCCGGGACAGATGATGATGTCGACGGACGCGGCGTCGAGGGCGCGGAGGCCGGCGTACAGATGGCGGGCGTAATCGACGGCGCTGCCGTCGCGGAGGGAGTGGAATACCTGTTCGCCGCAGTTCCGGAAATGCTCGGGAGCGAGCAGGCCGACACGGCGTCCGTCGGCGCGCGCGGAGGCGATGGCGGCCGAGAGCGCCCTGTGCATCGCGTCGGCGTCGCGGTCAGCCAGCACGAGCAGTTCCGCGCGCGGGGCGTAATGCCGGTATTTCATGCCGGGAGAAAGCGGATGCGCGGCGTCCGCATTGGCATCCGCCCCGGCCGCAGCGACGTGCGTCTGCAGCACGTCCTCGAGATCCTCGCGGGTGACAATGCCCGGACGCAGGATGGTCGGGATTTTCGCAGTGAGATCCAGCACCGTCGATTCGATGCCCATGGGACAGGATCCACCGTCGAGCACGGCCTCGATCATTCCCTGCAGATCCATGTAAACGCTGCGGGCGTCGGTGGGACTCGGCCGTCCCGACAGATTCGCCGACGGCGCGGCCACGGGAAAATCGAGAAGACGAAGCAGCTCGCGCGTGACCGGATGATCGGGGAAGCGCACCGCGACGGTGTCGAGTCCGGCAGTGACCACATCCGGCACGGCGGCGTTGCGGCGGACGATGAGCGTGAGGGGTCCCGGCCAGAACTCGTTCGCCAGCTCGTCGAAATACGCGGGCACTTCCTGCATCAGCTCGCGCGCCTGCGCGCATGCGTGCACGTGCACGATCATGGGATTGTCCTCCGGCCTCCCCTTCACCTCGTACACCCGCCGCACGGCGGCCTCGTCCAGCGCATTCGCCCCGAGTCCGTACACCGTCTCCGTCGGAAACGCGACCAGCTTCCCGTCGCGCAGCAGCGCCGCCGCCGCGGCAAGGCTCGCATCGAGATGCGCCGGATCGGTGGGGAGGATGAAGGTTTTCATGGCGGAATATACGGAAGGGACGGGAGGGACGGAAGTAGGGGCGAACCACCGTGATCGAAATAACGGACGTCCGCCTCCGATGAAGGTAAACGAAACCACCGGACGTGCGGGACCATCATCGGTTCGCCCGCATGGGCGAACCAC
>CAZWNO010000175.1:0-6668 GCA_964635845.1 uncultured Chromatiales bacterium | reverse complement strand
ACGGTGGTTCGCCCCTACAACCGTCCCTCCCGCATTGCCCTCCTGCCCGAGAATCATATATTGCAGATGCCCGCCAGTCTCGCCACGCAACCAGCAACGGTAGTCTGTATGATATTCCCGGCATCGCGACGCATCGCATACCTTTTCATTCTCACCTTCATTGTCTCCACTCCATTCTCTTTCGCGCAGATCTCGATGCAGCAGCGCCAGCAGCTGCAGCAAGAGGCAGAGGCGATCGGGGAGCGCATGCGCGCGGAGCGCAGCGCTGCCGGTACGCAGGCGCTGATCAGCGGCATGCCCGTGCGGCAGATGCTCCGCAGCGGAGCGGTGATCGAACTGCAGCGCTTCCGCGACGGCAGGCCGCGATACTACATCACGGACAATGCGACGTCGGCGGCGTCGATTTCGACGGACAGGCTGTACGCCGGCGGAACCCTCGGGCTCGCGCTCAACGGAGCCGGGATCACGCTGTCGGTGTGGGACGGCGGCAGCGTGCGCACGACGCATCAGGAATTCGGAAACCGCGTCACACAGAAAGACAACACTTCAAGTCTCGCCGATCATGCGACGCATGTCAGCGGCACCATGATCGCGGCAGGAGTGAAGTCCGCCGCGCGCGGCATGTCCTGGGATGCACGGCTGCAGGCGCATGACTGGAACGAGGATCTCGCGGAGATGGCGCTCCGTGCCTCCGAAGGCATTCAGGTCTCGAATCATTCCTACAGCAGCATCGCGGGATGGCTGAACAACTATCGGAACGACGGACGCTGGGCGTGGTTCGGGGATCCGGCGGACAATTCGCAGGAGGACCGCGAGTTCGGCATCTACGATGATGGCGGACGGGCATGGGATAACCTGGTCTACAATGCCGAATATTTTCTGCCGGTGAAATCCGCCGGAAATGACCGCGGCGAAGGACCCTCCGCCCAGCCCGCGCAGCATTGGGAACTGCAGGGAGGCGCGTGGAAACTCGTGAATACCGTCCGTGAAAAGGATGGCGGCGCCGAAGGATACGACTGCATCCCATCCTACGGCAATGCGAAGAACATCCTCACCGTCGGCGCCGTGGAAGATATCCCCGGCGGCTACAAGACCAGCAGCGACGTGCGGATGACCTCGTTCAGCGGCTGGGGTCCGACCGACGACGGGCGCATCAAGCCCGACATCGTCGCCAACGGCACGGCGCTGTATTCCCCGCTCAAGTCTTCGAATACCGCGTACGCGTCCTACTCGGGCACGTCGATGTCCTCGCCCAGCGTCGCGGGTTCGATCGGACTCATTCTCGAACATCAGAAAAACCTCCACGGCGCGGCACGCCTGCGCGCGTCCACGATCAAGGGACTCATCCTCCACACCGCCGACGAAGCCGGAAGCGCGCCGGGGCCGGACTACCGCTTCGGCTGGGGCAACATGAACACCGCGAGCGCGGTGAAGCTGATGTCCCTCGATGCCGCGGGCAGCAGCTCGAATCTCATTCGCGAGGAGACGGTGCGCACGGGTGACGTATTCGAATTCCAGCTCTACAGTCCCGGCCGCGGTCCGTTGAAAGTCACGATCTGCTGGACCGATCCCGCCGGTACGGTGCAGCCCGGCAAGGTGGATCCGACCAACAGGGTGCTGGTCAACGACCTGGATTTAAGAGTGATCAGTCCGCAATCCACCACACACCTGCCCTGGGTGCTCGACCGTGCGAATCCCTCCGCGGCAGCGGCGCACGGCGACAACATCCTCGACAATGTCGAGCAGGTGTACATCGCCGCGCCCGAGGAAGGCATGTACACCGTGCGCATCACGCACAAGGGTTCGCTGCAGAGCGGCCGTCAGATCGTCTCGATCATCGCGAGCGTGAGCAACGCGCCGTCGCTGGTCTCGCCGCCGAACGGTCTCGAAGCGCTCAGCATCACGCCTGCGCTGCAATGGCGCAGCGCACGCGGCGCGGTGCATTACGAGCTGGCCGTCGCGGAATCGGCCGACTTCAAGAATCCCGTCATCACGCAGTCGGATCTGACGGAGACCTGGTTCGATGCCTCGGGACTCAAGCGGCTGACGCGCTACTACTGGAAGCTGCGGGTGAAGGACGGACAGGGTGCGAGCGACTGGTCCGACATATGGAGTTTCCGGACAGGCGGGACGCCCGCGATGGCGGGGCACGCGGTGTACCTCGACGGAGCCGATGATCAGCTCGTCCTGCCGAGGCAGCAGTCCTTCGAAGAGATCGAGCAGGACGACGCGCTGACCGTCGAGACATGGGTCCGGGTGCTCGGCTGGAGCGAGGGGTATTTCCCGATCGCGGACGTGAGCGACGCAGCGGGTCAGGGCTGGCTGCTGCGGATGCACAGCAGCGGTGGACTCGAATTCTCCAGCGGCAAGAGTGCAAAAGCGAATTTCGTGCCGCAGCTCGGACGCTGGTATCACATCGCGGTCAGCTACCGCCGCGCCGATGGAAAGATCCGTTTCTATGTCGACGGTGCGCGGAAGGCGGAACTCGACTACAACGTCGATCTCCCATCCACCGGGAACGCGCCGCTGCGCATTGGTTTTGATCCCGCAGGCAGCGGCACGCATGCAAACGGCGTGATCGACGAGTTCCGCGTGTGGAAAACCGCCCGTTCGGAAGCGGACATCGACGCCACGATGTTCGGCGCGCTCAACGGCAATGAAACCGGGCTCGCGGCCGTGCTGCACCTCAACGACGCGCGCGCGCTGCAGGCGGCGGCGCAGCCGGGAAATGCTGCCGCGGACCTTGTCGACGGTCCCGCGTGGCTCGTTTCGGATGTGCCCATGGTGACGCCCTCGGCTCCCGTGCTGCAGTATCCGGGACAGGACGGTGTGAATATTCCCGTACAGCCCGAGCTGCGCTGGCTCCCGGCGACCTCGGCGATCAACTATCGCGTGCAGGTTTCGGACCGCGCCGATTTCACGAACCTGCTTCTCGATTCGCGGAACGTGACCGGTACGGCGCTGCAGGGACCCGTCCTGCAGGCCGAGTCGCAGTACTACTGGCGCGTGAACGCGACCAATCCCGCCGGCACGAGCGATTGGGCCGTGCCGCACCGCTTCACGACATCGATCGCGCCGCCCGCCGCACCGCGGCTGGTAACGCCGAAGAAGAACGCGAAAGATCAGCCGCTGCCCGTCACCCTGCTGTGGGAGGCTCCCGACCGCGCGCTGCGCTACCAGGCACAGGTATCCACGGATTCAATGTTTCAAGGTGCGTTTCTCCTCGACCGGGATGATTTCCTTTCGCCGACGTCCGATCTGCGGGATCTCGGCAATTTCCAGAAATATTTCTGGCGCGTGCGCGCTTTCAATTTCGGCGGCGTGAGCCCGTGGTCCGAGGAATGGAGCTTCATCACGCTTCCGGCGGAACCGGAGGCCCCGCTGCTCGTCTCCCCCGCCGAGGAAGCGAGCGGGACTCCGGCGGATGTGCAGTTCCTCTGGCAGCCGGTGGAAAGCGCCGCGACATATGCGATACAATTATCCGAAGATCCGCAATTCACGACGACCGTGCTCGACGTCGCGGGCGTGCCGTTCACACGCTATGCCGCGAGCAATCTGAAGGAAAACGCCTGGCATTACTGGCGGACACGCGCATCGAATTCCGCCGGCACCGGACCCTGGTCCGCGGTCCGGCGTTTCCGCACCGTCCGCCCCGTTCCGGGCAAGGTGCAGCTCATCGCTCCCGCCGACGGCGCGGTGAACGTGACGGAGCGTCCGGACTTCACCTGGCAGGCGGACTCGCTCGCCGACGAGTACACCGTGCAGGTCTCGCGCGATGCGGCATTCACGCAGCTGGAGGTGGACGCGAAGCATCTGAAAGCCGCGCATATGATCTCCTCGCGGACGCTGCCCAACAGCATGCTGCTCTATTGGCGCGTCTCCGCGCAGAATGAAACCGGGTCAGGTCCGCTGAGCGATGTGTGGACCTTCACGACCATCGACAGTCTTTCCCTGCCCGTGCTCATCTCTCCCGCGGATGCGAGCACGGTTCCTGCGAAGGATATTCCCTTCAGCTGGCACACAGTCGCGAACGCCGACGGCTACGAACTCGAAGTCATCGGCAGCGGCGGGGGCTCCGGCGGCACGCAGGCCGACACCACCGCGCTGCGCAGCCTCACGGACGGCGAATCGTATCAGTGGCGCGTGCGCGCGTGGCGCGGTCCGATGGCCGGCTCGTGGTCGGCCCCGTGGAGCTTCGCGACCGCGCTCCCGCTGCCCGGCGCGGTCACCCTGCTCGAACCCGGCGCGGATGATTCCTTGCTGTCCATGCCGCGGATATTCCGCTGGACGAGCACGGGTCCGCAGGTCGACCGCTACACGCTCGAATACGCCGCGGACGATCAGTTCGCCTCGAACGCCGTCCGCGACAGCAGCATCGTCGATACTTCCGCGACACCGGCGATCGATCTGCAGCCGGGTGCGTTCTGGTGGCGCGTGCGCGCGGGGAATGCGACGGGATGGGGTCCATGGAGCGCGGCGCGGCGCAACTGGCTCCCGGACACCACGACTGGCATCGCCGGCGGCATCCGGCCCGAATTACCGCAACTGCATCCGAATTATCCGAATCCCTTCGGCGCGTGCGTCGCGTCCTCCGCGACACTCGTCAGCTACACTCTTCCGCGCGCGGCCGCCGTGCGCCTCGACGTGCACGATCTCCTGGGCCGGCGGGTCGCTCTCCTCGACGACGGTTTCCGCGAGGCGGGCATGCATCGCATCCGTTTCCAGGCGGCCGGATTCCCGGCGGGGCAATACCTCCTCGTGCTCCGCGCGGGAGAGGTCGTGCGCACACGTGTCATGACGGTGCTGCGTTAGGAGATGGAGGAGAATCGGAGGAGTAAGGGAGGGAGGTTGCTGAGGGCACCGAGAAGATTTTACCACAGAGGCGCGCGGAGGCGCACGGAGAAACTTTTGGATGGGCGTCCCCCCGAAGTTCCTGGGATTCGTCCGACCGATTCATCCCGGCGCATGAACCGAATCAGCTCCCCCATCAAAAAAATTCCTCTGTGCGCCACTGCGCGCCTCCGCGGTAAAATCTTCTCCGGGTCCTCCGCCCCCCTCCCTCCCTTACTCCTCCCGCGCCTCTCTCCCGCGCCTCTCCTCTTTCAATTCCCCGGGGATCGCCGTATTATTATTGTTCACGGGTTTTTCAACAGCGATCCTTCGATCCTCCATGCGCTATCCCTTCAATGAAATCGAGCCCCGGTGGCAGAAGTACTGGGAAGAACACGGCACCTTCAAGGCAGTCGAGGATTTCTCGATGCCGAAATACTATGTGCTGGACATGTTTCCGTATCCTTCGGGGGCGGGACTGCATGTGGGACACCCCGAGGGCTACACCGCCACCGACATCATCGCGCGGTACAGGCGCATGCGCGGCTTCAACGTGCTGCATCCGATGGGGTGGGACGCGTTCGGACTGCCGGCCGAGCAGTACGCGGTGAAGACGGGCGTGCATCCCGCCATCACCACGAAGCAGAACGTCGAGACTTTCCGCCGGCAGCTGAAGATGATCGGCTTCTCGTATGACTGGGACCGCGAGGTGAACACCACGGACGAGAAGTACGTGAAGTGGACGCAGTGGATCTTCAGCCGGCTCTACGAAGCTGGACTCGCATACATGGCCGAGGTGCCGGTGAACTGGTGTCCCGAACTCGGCACCGTGCTCGCCAACGAGGAAGTGCCCGAGCAGATCGAAAAGGGCTTCACGGTCTGGCGCCGTCCGATGCGCCAGTGGATGCTGAAAATCACGGCCTATGCCGAGCGCCTGCTCACCGATCTCGACGAACTCGAATGGCCCGAGAGCCTCAAGGAAATGCAGCGGAACTGGATCGGCCGCTCCGAAGGCGCGGAAGTGCGCTTCGACATCGACGGAGTCGCGGATTCCATAACCGTGTTCACCACGCGTCCCGACACGCTCTGGGGCGCCACGTACATGGTGCTCGCGCCCGAGCATCCGCTGGTGGACAGGGTGACCACGGACGCGCAGCGCAAGGCCGTCGCCGCGTACATCGACGCCGCTTCGCGGAAAAACGATCTCGAGCGCACGGAACTCGCGAAGGAAAAAACCGGCGTGTTCACGGGCGCGCACGCGGTCAATCCGATGAACGGCGAACACATCCCGATCTGGATCGCCGACTACGTGCTCATGTCCTACGGCACCGGCGCGATCATGGCCGTGCCCGGCCACGACGAGCGCGACTGGGAATTCGCCCGCACCTTCGACCTTCCGATCCGGGAGGTCATCGCCGGCGGCAAAGTCGACGAGGCCGCGTACACCGACACCGAACAGGGCGTGGCGGTGAATTCGGATTTCATCAACGGACTCGGCTACCGCGACGCCTTCGGGAAAGTCGTGGCCTGGCTCGAGGAACGCGGGCTCGGCCGCCGCAAGGTGAACTACAAGCTGCGCGACTGGCTGTTTTCGCGCCAGCGCTACTGGGGCGAACCCTTTCCGATCATCCACGTGCGGCATCCCGACGGACGCGAGGAAATCAAGCTCGTGCCCGGCAGCATGCTCCCCGTCACGCTTCCGCGGATGGATTCGTACAAGCCCAGCGGGACGGGCGAGTCGCCGCTGGCCACGATCGACGCGTGGGTGAACACCACCGATCCCGAGACCGGCCTGCCCGCGCGGCGCGAAACGAACACCATGCCGCAGTGGGCGGGCT
>CAZWNO010000174.1:0-7080 GCA_964635845.1 uncultured Chromatiales bacterium | reverse complement strand
TTTCACTCTTTCACGTTTTCACTCTTTCACGTTTTCACTCTTTCACGTTTTCACTTTTCACCCTCGAGGGAATCGCATGCCAGATACGGACGGTGAGCAGGATGCCGATCACCGCGAAAGGAATAAGAAAAACGGGCCAATAATTCCAGTTTGCGCTCGTGATGTAGCCGAGGGACAGGGATTGAATGCCGGTGCCGAGATAGACCAGCCCGTCGATGAGTCCCACCGCGGTGGCAGCGGCTTTCTTCCCGCCGAAGTCCATCGTCGCGGTGCCGCTGAGCATGCCGTGCGTGCCGATCACGGCGATCGAGATGATGAACACCAGTCCGCCCAGCAGGTGCGGCGTGCCGTCGAGCGCGAAGATCATGCCGATGACGGCGACAAGCAGCGCGCTGTACAGGATTCCGGCGACCGGAGCGCGGCGGGAACCGAAGAGGTGATCCGACATCCAGCCCGCGAGCATGCCGCCCGAGGCGCCCGCGATCATCAGCATGAGTCCCCAGTTGTTGAGCCAGAATTCCCACGACGCCGCCTGCGCGGCCGCGGCGATCTGCTCTTTCGCATAAATCGGGAACCAGTGCATCACGCCGTTGCGCAGCACGCCAGTGCAGAGTTCGATGAGTCCGACCGTGATGATCACCGGATTGGTGAAAATCCGGCGGAAGATATCCTTGAGTTTGAAGGGGGATTCCGCTTCGCCCGACGACGCATCGCCGGTATCGAAATCCTCGAAGCCCGCCTGGCTCGGATGGTCGCGGAGAATGAAGATATCGAGGACGAACCAGAACAGCAGGATGGCGGCGGGAACGAAGAACACCAGCCAGTACTGCGGGCTGGTCGGATTGACCGCTTCGGTCCAGTTGACGATGGCCTGGCTCCAGTCGAAGGCGAAATAGAGTCCCAGCGAAATCAGTATGCCGAAGATCCCTCCGAAAATTCCGCGTTCGCGCACATGGAACCACGACGCATTCACTTTCACGATCGCCACGGCGCCGTAGCTCTGGAAGTACATGTTCGCCGCGTAGGTGATCGAGAAAAACAGCGTGAGATTCAGCGTCCATCCCCACGAGAGAATGCCGAGCAGCAGCAGTCCCATGACGATGTTCATGACGGCGGAACCCGCCGCACCAATGAGAATCGCCTTCTTCCCGCCGATGCGGTCGGTGAGGGGACCGTTGATCAGGAAGGAAAACGCGTAGGTGATCGTGCCCGCGGCGAAGATGATGCCGAAGGCTTCCTTCGACATCAGCGGTCCCAGCGCGTTTTTCGACACGGTGAGATTGTACCGTGCCATGTAGAGGAAGGCGTAGGTAAGTCCGAGCGGCAGCCAGTTCATGATGCGCCGCCTGCGGAAGGCTGTGCTGTGAGAAATCGGATTGCGTGTGAAAGCCATGGATGTCGCCTCTTGTTGAATCCCTGGATCAGGATTCAAAATAGAGATTTTTGGCGATATCCATCGAGGACGCCGTGCACGCCTCTCACACTGAAGGCCATGGAGAGCGTATCGACGCGGCGTTCGGAATCCTTGCAGATCGTGCACAACATCGCTGGGCAGCGTGCTGCTCACGAACATCGCGGACCCGAACTTCCACCCGGTGTGGGGCGGATTCCAGGAAATCAATCCGCCGCGATACCCACCTCGACACCCGCGCGCAGCCAGCGTCCGGGCAGAGGCAGGCCGGGGAATTCCTCGATCGCGGAGTTCGTCAGGTTGTCCGCGGCAAGATAAAGATTCACGGATCCGATATTTCGGCGAAGGACGAGATCCACCGTGATGTAATCGCGGGCGGTCTGCTGATCGACGGCGATGACGGTACCATGCCAGCGGAGTTCCCCGGGTAATGTGCCCGAGAACACGGCGTGCAATAACCGCGATGGCGCGGACAGTGCATAACGTGTCAGGTAGGCGCCGCGCGTGTCGAGATCCATCGACAGGAACTGCAGTGACAGCCCCGCACGTTCGAGCCGTCCGGGAACCGCGGCCTTCCATTCTGCGGAGATATCCAGACCCTCGATGACCGCGCCGGTGAAATTCATCGCGCGGAAGATGTCCCCGGCGTTTTGCTGAACATAGTCGATCAGCTCCCGCTGGTCGCGGCGGAACACCGTCATAGTCATGCCGATGACCTGAAGCGGCTGCCAGGTCACGACCGCTTCAGCGGACCAGGCGGATTCCGGATGCAGGTCCAGGTTCCCCTGCGTGGCGGGATCGTGGTAATACAGGTCCGTGTATGTCGGCAGGCGGAAGGAGCGACCGGCCGAGAGACGCGCCGACCAGTCCTCGCCCATCCGGAACAGCAGGCCTGCAGTGGGATTCAGCTGCGGCCGATGGCTGTCGTGAACGTCCAGACGAAGGCCTGCATCCGCTTCCATCCACGGAGCGGCGTGCCACGACGACGCGGCCGAGACGGACAGCCATTGCCGGTCGTGGTCACCGAGATTGCTGCTGCGAATGCGATCGGCGTTGGCCTCGAGACCCGCGCTGAGTGTCATGTCCTCTCCCATCGCCGCGACGGCCTGGAGACGGCCTCCAGCCAGCTGTGTGCGATGCTCATTGACGAAGCGGTCGGGGATGCGGGTGTCGAAGTGGAATCGGTCCCGCAGATCGCGGACGAACACCGTGGCCTGGAGTTCGGTGTTTCCCAGGCCCCGGCGCAGACCGAGCGCCGCGAAGCCCACGCGCACGCGTTCCCGTGACGGAATGCCCCGGCCGGGCGAATAAAAGTCAAAAGCTCCGAAATCCTTGTCCGCGTACGCGACGATCAGGTTCATGCGTCCCGCGAGGGTTTCGAGGCGGGAGAGATGACTGACGTAAACGTGGTCGAAATCCGTCCCCGCCCGCCAGCCGTCCGATGTCCGGTAATCGACCGCCGTGCGCGACGGAATCACTTCCCCTCCCCACGAGGCGTCCAGCGCGGCATCCAGCAGACCGAAGCTGCCGCCTTCCAACCTGGTGTTCATCCGCAGCGGACCGCCCGCGGCCGGCACGAAGTTCACTGCACCGCCCAGGGCGTCAGCGCCCAGCAGGGCCGAGCCGTGTCCCGGCAGCACCTCGATGCGGTCGATCACGGCGACCGGCAGCGGAAGCTGGAGCGCGTGGTGTCCTGTCTGCGGATCGCCAATACGCATGCCATCGAGCAGCACAAGCGTCTGTCCGAACGTCCCTCCGCGCAGGGCGAGGTCTGTCTGCATTCCGTAGGGACCGCGCCGCTGCGTCCATGCTCCTGACAGCCGCCTCAGGGCATCGTCGGGACTCGGCGCCGCAACGTCCCGGATTTCCCGGGCCGTGATGACCTCGACCGACCTCGTCGCGTTGCGCAGCTGCACCGGCAGCATTCCCGCGGTGACAGTGACCGAGTCGAGGGTGGTTTCCATGGTGTCCTGCTGTGCAGATGCAACAGAGGAGCAGGCAAACAGCGTTGCGATCAGCACGGTGACCGTTACAACAGGCAGTATATTTCTGGACATGGCAGGCGAAATTTGGGAGAATACTCGACTCATTCGTGCAGGCGATACGTCAGGCACGTCATCCAATTTCGCCCCGATGAGGTTGAATTCCTATCCCCCTGCACCATCGGGACAGAGATATCTTGTCATCTGCCATCTGTCATTTGTCATCTGTCATCTGCCATCTGCCATCTGCCATCTGTCATCTCGTCTCACACCGGCGGGAAATGGAAATCCATTGCTTCCCCCCCGCCGATTCCGTAGATTAATAGTTCCGGGGATGCAATGGTTTCGACGGGAAGTCGGGGTCATGCAAACGCGCTCCGTGCCTGACATACGCACGTTAATCCTGTGTCAATTGGTATAATTGCCAACTACGATTACGCACTGGCCGCTTAATTGACGGTCACGTCCCCCCGAGGCTCGCCCACCGGCTGAGGGGATGGACGTCGCAACAGGAGGGCTAGGCACCCATAGCGTTCGAGGCCGGGGCCGAAACACTTCTTCGAACTAGTCTCCGCGCACGCCCTGTCGATCGGACAGCGCGGAGGCGAACCTTCAAAGACCGACTACGAGCGTAGCATGTTGCAGGTTCTGCTTTTCGGACGGGGGTTCGATTCCCCCCATCTCCACTCCCCTTTCGATACAGCCCGGAAATGCCGTTTCCGGGCTGTTTTCGTTGATTCTCATCCTCTGAAATCGACTCAATCCACTGGAATCGACTGCATGTTGGATGTTTTTTGGATGTTTTTTCCAGCATTCAACTTCCGTTACACCGGCTTCCTCGTGATCACCGCTCCTCCTGCCCCGTCAGCGGTTACTTCAGGATGATGGGTTGTGTCTGCACGCGACCGTTAACGCTCAGATTGATGAAGTACAGTCCCGGCAGTAGATACGAATGCGAATAGTTGTCGAGTCGCGCGAAATAATCGCCTGCCACCCTGTATCCCTCGAAGAGCCGATGATGCTCGCGACCGTCCAAACTGGTAACGGTGATGCGCACCTGCCCATCCTCCTCAATCGAATAGGGAATATGGACGAATCTCTCGGCGGGATTCGGGTAGGGAATACCCAGCCGGAAATTACACGGGATAGAAATCGCACCGGACGGCGGGTAACTTCCGCGCATCAATCCTCTGTTCGTCGCGAGAAGCAGCCGTCCGCGCCTGTCGATCACCGCGTCATGGATAAACACATTCCTGTCATGACGTGGTACGACGCGTCTCCATTTCTTACCGAAATCGCTCCCTAGTTCAAACCAGTACCTCCCGGTGAGTATCATCGAGATACCGTTGTCCAGAACTTTGATAACCGGATCCCACCAGATGGATTCCGAGAGCGGACTGGTTATCCAGCGTGAGGAAAAATCATCAAAGCGGGCGATATGTTCATCCGATACGGCAAGCAGGGAATATCCGTCATGGGCGATCGCGTTTGTTTTATGCTCGTATGGAAACAGCCGCCATTCCTCGGTCTCGGGTTTATGCCAGATGGCACCTCCGCGCAATGAGAAGATCCCGTCGTTACTCCAGGCGAGCGACTCCACCTGCCGGAGTGTGGTATCGGTCCGCCAGGTAAGCCCACCGTCGTCACTGATGTTCCAATCTCTCCCGTTGGCATAGATGCGGAGTCCCCTTCCCTGTGCGAATAGCGTGGGGAAATCCCTCGGTTTCTGATCGGGAACGGACCAGCTTTCTCCGGAATTCACTGAGGCCAGAATGCCGGGCCTTCCATCCCCATCAGACATGTAAATCTGAAAGTAATTACTGTAGTACCACCGCGGAAATTCCGCATTGACACCAAGGAAGAGGTGTCCGGATTCGCAGACATAACCCGTGTGTGCGACGTATCCGTCCGCACCTACGGATACCCAGCTTTCACCATCATCAGACGAACGATACAGACCGCTGAAAAAGCTGCCAGCATATAGGACTCCGGCCGAGTCGCGGAACAGCGATCTGATCGGACTCCGCGCGAGTCCATTGGTGCAGGATTCCCAGTGTAGACCGTCGTCGGTGGAGCGATAGACCGATCCGTACGTTGCAGCGAACACGGTACCATCAGCGGACTGCGCAAAATCATGGACATGCTCCGGATACAGGGTTGTACGATGCCAGCTTCGGCAGCTGTCGGTGGAACGCATTACACCAGTCGCAGGCCAGTCCGAAGCCGTCAGCATGATACCCGACAACAGGATGATCGTGCGATACGTCGTGAGTGTATCCGAGACCGTACCGAGGACGTCGACCTGTTTCCCCTCCCGGTTCAGGCGAACGACTTCCAGCGAGTGTTCGCGGTTTGCAGTATCGTAGGCGGTGACGAGAATGCCGCCAAGGGGATCCCTCGCCATACTTGTCGGATCCTGGTGATGCATCTGCACATCCTGCCATGACATTCCGGCGTCTGTAGTGCGTCGCAGTTCGCTTGCCCATTCCGCAAACATGATGGAGTCTGAAAGAATCTGCAGATCAACATCGCCCCAGCAGCGATCGAATGGACGCGCCGGAAGTGTTACCCATGTTCTGGCGGCGTCGGATGACCGGTGCAATGCGCCATTCCTCGAGCTGTACAGCACGTCATTGAACATACGCAGAACCGCATGACCGAGATATTTGTCGAGACTATCCGATGGTGCCGACCAGGTGATACCGTAATCCGTCGAGATAGAGATCGATCGCCCCGGATAAACTTCGTCCTTTAACGGTTGAAACGCGACGATCAATCCGTCAGACAAAACATAGAGTGGCCAGATTGGTCCGGAGTTCACTGCAGTCCGCTGCCAAGAGTCGCCGTTATCCGTGGATCGCAGAACACCGTGTTCCTGCGTTCCGGCGAGGACGGTGCCGTCGGGTGCGCATGCGACGGAGAGGATGCGTTCCCCCCGCGGACCGTCAATCTCTTCAAAGGTCAGAGGAACAAGAGGAGAGTTTGTGGTTTTTCCCAACGGGGTTTGTGCGAAGCAGGGCGGGCACATAAAGAACAGCATGAAGAGGGCAGCATTCAATCGCATACGGTTCCCCCGAACATAATCAAGGCATATGTACCCGAAAATATGAAAAGATGGTTATTGCCACAAGCCGTTTCTCCTTTCCGTGGTGGTGCCGCAAGTGAAAAGCCCCAGCTTCCACCGGGGCTTTCGTTCACTTGATCGTGATGTTAATTTCGACGTGGCAGATGAGATTCACCTGCGAGTGCATTCGGTCGGGCGAAAGATATGCGTAAGCGTCCTCCGTTTCCTGGATGCTGTGGTGTCCGAGCAAGCGGCTGACATCCTGAATCAGCGCCCCACGAGAGGTCAAGTGGCTGGCAAAACTCGCGCGCAGCATATGGACTTTCACCGGACGCTCAATCCCCGCATCACGCGCGGCGCGCTTGCACTTCTCCAGCGCCGTTGTCTGCGGGATCTTCTTCCCTGTCTCGGTGGCGAACACCAGCGTTTCAGAGTACGGCTTCCTGCGCAGCTCCTGCAGTGCCTCGAAGAGACGGTCGCTCATCGGAATCGCGCGAGTCGCATGCTTCGTCTTCGGCTTGAATCCGGGGCGGGTACGCACGTGGAGCACGCGCGCATCGAAATCCACATCCTCCCACCGCAGGGTTGCACACTCGTTGAAGCGCATACCCGTGTCGAGGAGA